>NZ_PSVK01000002.1:0-384787 GCF_002931115.1 Rathayibacter sp. AY1E6
GCCGCATGATCGGCAACGTCCTCGAGCAGCTCGCCGCCCGCTGACCCCCCAAGACCCGAGCAGCCGTCCGCGCGGGAGACCGCGATGCCGTCGAGGACTGCGAGGAGAAGCGCCGCGTCGTCGGCGCCGAACGACGCCGCGGGATGCGCGGCGCGCAGCAGCTCCAGGACGACGTCCTCCGTTCGCGACCAGCCTGCGGTGTGGATCGCGCGGATCTCCGGATCGGTGCCGGCGCGGGAGGCGAAGGCGGTCCACACGATCGCATCGGGGACGTCCTCGTCCGCGACGCACGCGATCTCGTCGCAGAAGACGCGCAGCCGCACCTCGGCCGAGGATTCGGCCTCCAGGCGGCTCCGCATCCGCTCGCGGAAGCGCTCCTCGACCCGGGCCATCGCGCCGGCCAGCAGCGCCTGCTTCGTCGGGAAGTGGTGCTGGACGGCCCCCACCGAGACGCCGGCCTCGGCCGCGACGGTGCGGATGCTGAGGTGCTCCGCCCCGCGGGTCGAGAGGACGGCGACGACCGCCGAGAGGATGTCGCTCCTGCTCTCGCGCCGATCCGGCATGGCGTCCCTCTCGTTCGACTGCTCGAGCAGGCTACGCTCTCGGACATGACCAATACGACCGTATTGCCGCCCCGTGCCGAAGCCGGCCGCCGCATCGCGACCCTGGACGTCGTCCGCGGTGTCGCGATCATCGGGACCCTCGGCACGAACATCTGGATCTTCTCCCACCCCTGGGGGATGCTCGGACTGCTCTCCGTTCCGGTGACGCCCGAGACCTCCTCCTCCGCCGGGACTGCGCAGCTCCTGCTGATGGCGCTGGCGCAGGGCAAGTTCCTCGCCCTCCTCTCCCTCGCCTTCGGGGTGGGCCTCGCGATCCAGCACGCCTCCGCGGTCCGGCGCGGGACGCGCTGGCCGGGCCGCTACCTCTGGCGCGCGACGCTCCTCCTCCTGGATGGCGCGGTCAACTACGTGCTGATCGCGGAGTTCGACGTCCTCATGGGATACGCCGTCACCGGAGCGGTCGTCGCCTGGCTGCTGCTCACCCGGCCGACGACGCAGCGCCGCGTGATCCTCGTCTGCGGCGCTCTGCACGTCGTCCTGATCTCGGCGCTCGTGGCGCTCGTGGCGGCGAGCCCGGACGGTGCCGGGCAGGGGCCGGCCGGCCGGAGCCCCTACGCGGACGCGTCGTTCCTCGGCCTCGCCCTCTTCCGGCTGCAGAACGCGGGCGTCTTCCGTGCGGAGCCGGTGCTCATCGGGCTCCTCAGCCTCGCGATGTTCCTCCTCGGCGCGCGCCTCCATCGGGCGGGGGTCCTCGCCGCCGAGGGCGCGTCACTCCGCCGTCGCATGATGGTCCTCGGCGCCCTCGCCCTCCCCGTCGACCTCGCGCTGGGCGTCGGGGGGAGCGCCGCCGGTCTGCTCGCCGAGCGCTACCTCGTCGCGCCCCTGGTCGGGCTCGGCCTGCTCGCGGCCCTCGCCGAGGCCTGCCTCCGCCGGGGCGCCGAGGGCTGGGCGGCACGACGGGCGCGGGAGGTCGGCCGGGTCGCCCTGAGCGCCTACCTCCTGCAGAACCTGCTCGGCGGCGCCCTCTTCTACGGCTGGGGACTCGGGCTGGCGGTGACCGCCGCGCAGTGGCGCGTCCCGGCGACCGTCGGAGCGTTCCTGCTCATCGCGGCGGTCGTCGTGCTCGCGGCGCACCTGTGGCTGCGCCGGTTCGAGCTCGGTCCGGTGGAGTGGCTCTGGAAGCGGGGCGAGCGGATCGGTGTCCGCGCGCCCCGCTGACCGGAGGGGGACCTACGCGAGGAGCTCCGCGACGCCGGTGCGCAGGGCGGCGAGGCGGGACGAGACGGCCGACCGGCGGGCGTCGGCGTCGGAGTCGTGCGACCAGGCGTCGAGGTAGAGCTTGACCTTCGGCTCCGTGCCGCTTGGGCGCGCGATGAGACGGGCACCGTCCAGGGAGAAGCGGAGCGCGTCGGTCGGGGGCAGCGCGCCGCCCTCGGCGAGCAGGTCCTCGCTCCGCTCGACGGCGAGCCCGCCGATCGCGGTCGGAGGCGTCGCGCGCAGTCCGGCCATGATCCGGCCGATCTCGGAGAGGTCGGTGACGCGGAGCGAGATCTGCTCCGATCCGAAGAGCCCGAACCGCTCGGCGAACGACTCCAGCTCGTCGTCGATCGTGCGCTCTTCGGCGGCGAGCGCGCTCGCGAGGGAGAGGAAGGCGAGCGCGGCCGAGACGCCGTCCTTGTCGCGGACCGTCCCGGGGTTCACCAGGTAGCCGAGCGCCTCCTCGTAGCCGAAGACGAGGTCGGGGACGCGCGAGATCCACTTGAAGCCCGTGAGCGTCTCGGCGAAGTCGAGGCCGTAGTCGGCCGCCACGGCACCGAGGGCGGGGGAGGACACGATCGAGCAGGCGAGCGCTCCTCCGGTGCGGCCCTCGCGGCGGGCCTGCTCGGCGGCGCGCCAGCCGAGCAGCGCTCCGACCTCGTTGCCGGTGAGGCGCCGGAAGCCCTCCGGGGCGGAGGCGTCGGGCACGGCGGCGGCGAAGCGGTCGGCGTCCGGGTCGTTGGCCACGATCAGCTGCGCGCGACCGGAGCGCGCGGTCGAGAAGGCGAGGTCGAGGGCGCCCGCCTCCTCCGGGTTGGGGAACGCGACCGTGGGGAACGCCGCGTCGGGCTCGATCTGCTCGACCACGACGGCCGGCTCGTCGAATCCCGCCGCGGAGAGCACCCGGTGCGCCGTCTCCCAGCCGACCCCGTGCATCGCCGTGTAGACGATGCGCAGCGGAGCGGACTGGCGGCCGACGGCTGCCGTCGCCTCGATGTAGGCGGCGACCACGGACTCGTCCGCGAGCCGGTACTCGCCGCGCGGCAGCTCCGGAACGCGCCGGTCCCGCGCGACCGCGAGGATCCGCTCGGCGATCTCGGAGTCGACCGGCGGCACGATCTGCGAGCCCTCGTCGGCGCCGCCGAGGTACACCTTGTAGCCGTTGTCCTGCGGCGGGTTGTGGCTCGCCGTGACCATCACTCCGGCGTCGGCGCCGAGGTGGCGCACGGCGAAGGCCAGCACGGGGGTGGGCAGGAGCCGGGGCAGCAGCACCGCGTCCACGCCGGCGCCCGCCATCAGCGCGGCGGAGTCCTCGGCGAAGACGCGCGAGTTCCTCCGGCCGTCGTAGCCGATCACGACCACGGGCCGCTGGACGCCCTGCGCCAGCAGGAAGTCGGCCAGGCCCACGGCGGCCTGCGAGACCAGCACGCGGTTCATCCGGTTGGATCCCGCCGCGATGGCGCCGCGCAGGCCCGCGGTGCCGAACGCCAGGCGGGCGCCGAAGCGGTCCTCGAGCTCGGCGCGGGCGGAGGCGTCCCCCGAGTCGGAGGCGGTCAGCAGGCCGACCAGCTCCTCCCGCGTCTCCGGGTCGGGGTCCTGGGCGAGCCAGGCCTCGGCGAGCTCCCGGACGTCGGCGCTCACAGGGCGCCCGTGATCCCGGCGAGCAGGCGGGCGAGGTCGTCCTCGGCGTCGCGGCCGGCCTCGAGCACCTCCTCGTGGCTGAGGGGGGTCTTCTGGATGCCGGCGGCGAGGTTCGTGATGAGCGACATGCCCAGCACCTCCATGCCCGCCTCGCGCGCGGCGATGGCCTCGAGGGCGGTCGACATGCCGACGATGTGGCCGCCGATGATCCTCGCCATCTGCACCTCGGCCGGGCTCTCGTAGTGCGGCCCGCGGAACTGCACGTACACGCCCTCGTCCAGCTCAGGACGCGTCCCCCGGGCGAGGTCGCGCAGGCGCGAGGAGTAGAGGTCGGTGAGGTCGACGAACGTCGCGCCCTCGAGCGGCGAGTCGGCGGTGAGGTTGATGTGGTCGCTGATCAGCACGGGGGTCCCGGGCGTCCAGTGCTCCTTGATGCCGCCCGCGCCGTTGGTGAGGATCATCACCGTCGCGCCCGTCGCGGCGGCGGTGCGGACGCTGTGCGCGACGCGGCGCACGCCGTAGCCCTCGTAGTAGTGGGTGCGGGCGCCGATGATCAGCGCGCGCCTGCCGGTGGGGAGCAGGACGGAGCGCAGGGTGCCGCCGTGCCCGTGCACGGCCGGCTTGGAGAAGCCGAGGATCTCGGTGGCCTCCACCGTCGCGGTCGTCTCGCCGATCGCGTCGGCGGCCTTGCCCCAGCCGCTGCCGAGGGTGAGGGCGATGTCGTGCTTCTCGACCCCTGTCGCCTCGGCGATCTGAGCGGCCGCGCGGGCCGCGATCTCGAAGGGATCGGCGTCGGGGGCGTCGAGGGTGTGCAGGGTCTGGTCGGACATCCTCCCACCCTACCGACGGGCTGCGCGGCGGCGGAGGGCGACTCCCGCGGCCGATCCGACACCCCGCGATTGGGCGAACACTCAGTGAGAGAGGACAATGGGAAGCATGGCTTACGAGTTCGAGCGCGCGCAGAGGATCGCTGTACTCGGAGGGGGGCCGGGCGGCTACGAAGCCGCCATCGCGGGAGCGCAGCTCGGCGCTGAGGTCACCCTGGTCGAGCGGGTCGGAGTGGGCGGCTCGGCCGTCATCACCGACGTCGTCCCGTCGAAGTCGCTCATCGCGACAGCGGAGGCCACCAACGCCATCGGCGAGGCCGCCGACCTGGGCGTGCAGTTCTTCACCCGCTCGGAGCTGAACAAGCCGGTGCGCCCGGACGTGGCGGTCAACCTGGCGACGGTGAACAAGCGCCTGCTCGGCCTCGCGCGCCAGCAGTCCGAGGACATGCGCGCGAACCTGGTGCACCACGGCGTGCGCATCGTCCAGGGGGACGGGCGCCTGGACGGCTCGAACGCCCTGATCGTCTCGACGGCGGCCGGCGGCGAGGGCATGGACTTCGACCGCATCGAGGCGGACACGATCGTGGTCTCGGTGGGCGCCAGCCCGCGTGTGCTCCCGACCGCGGCACCCGACGGCGAGCGCATCCTCAGCTGGACCCAGCTCTACAACCTCAAGTCGGTCCCCGAGCACCTGATCGTGGTGGGCTCCGGCGTGACCGGCGCGGAGTTCGCCTCCGCCTACCGTGCGCTCGGCGCCCGCGTGACCCTCATCTCCTCCCGCGACCAGGTGCTGCCCGGCGAGGACGCCGACGCGGCCGCCGTGATCGAGAACGTCTTCAAGCGCAACGGCATGGTCGTGCTCTCGAAGTCGCGCGCCGACCGCGTCGAGCGGACCGAGAAGGGCGTGCAGGCCGTGCTCTCGGACGGACGTGTCGTCGAGGGCTCGCACTGCCTGATGGCCGTCGGCTCCGTGCCGAACACGGCGGGCATCGGCCTCGAGGACGCGGGGGTGCAGCTGACGGAGTCGGGGCACATCCGCGTCAACCGCGTCGCCCGCACCAGCGTCCCCTCGATCTACGCGGCCGGGGACTGCACCACGTTCCTCCCGCTCGCCTCCGTCGCCGCCATGCAGGGCCGCACCGGCGTGTTCCACGCGATGGGCGACGCCGTGAACCCGACCGAGGTGCGCAACGTCGCGGCGAACATCTTCACGCAGCCCGAGATCGCGACCGTCGGGTGGAGCCAGCGCGAGATCGAGGAGGGCATCGCGCAGGGCGAGATCTACAAGCTCCCGCTCGCCGCGAACCCGCGGGCGAAGATGATGGGCATCCGCGACGGCTTCGTCAAGCTGTTCGCGCGCACCGGCTCCGGCACCGTCATCGGAGGCGTCATCGTCGCTCCGAAGGCGAGCGAGCTGATCTTCCCGCTCGCCCTCGCCGTGGAGCACCGCCTGACCGTCGACCAGGTCGCGCGGGCCTTCACCGTCTACCCGAGCCTCACCGGCTCGATCTCGGACGCCGCGCGCGCCATGCACATCGTCACCTGACGCGCCACTCCGCCGGGCCGCGCGGGGTGCGGCCCTTCATCGGCAGAGCGCACGACCGGGAATCGCGTGCGAAGCGATTGACGGCAGCGCGACGCGACCCGCTCGGCGGTACCCCTCACGTCGAGGAGCCGACCGCGCCGGGCCGCGCGGGGAGCGGCCCGGAACGGGCTCAGACGATCTGGAGGAGCACGTGTCCCGCGGGGACGGTCGCTCCGGCCGTCGCGTCGAGGCCCTTCACGACGCCGTCCTTGTGGGCGGTGAGCGGCTGCTCCATCTTCATCGCCTCGAGGACGACGACCAGGTCGCCGGTGACGACCGTGTCGCCCTCGGCGACGGCGACCTTGACGATGGTGGCCTGCATGGGCGAGGCGACGGAGTCGCCCGTGACGGTGCTGACGGAGGAGGAGCCGCGGCGCTTCGGGGAGGCGGCAGCGGCCCCGCGGGCGGGTCCCGAGCCGACCAGGTCGCCGGGGAGAGTGACCTCGACGCGGCGCCCGTCGACCTCGACGACCACGTTCCGGCGGGCCGCCGGCTCGTCGGTCGCTCCGGGCTCGCCGCTCCAGGCCGGGATCGTGTTCTCGAACTCGGTCTCGATCCAGCGGGTGTGGATCGTGAAGGGCACGCCGCCCTCGGGGGCGAAGGCCGGGTCCTCGACGATCACGCGGTGGAAGGGGAGGACGGTCGGCAGTCCGGTGACCTCGAACTCGGCGAGGGCGCGGCGCGAGCGCTCCAGCGCCTGCTCGCGGCTGTCGCCGGTGACGATCAGCTTCGCGAGGAGCGAGTCGAAGGAGCCGGAGATCACGTCGCCGGCGACGACACCGGAGTCGACGCGGACGCCGGGTCCGCCGGGGGCCTTGAAGACGTGCACCGGGCCCGGAGCGGGGAGGAAGCCGCGGCCCGCGTCCTCGCCGTTGATGCGGAACTCGAAGGAGTGGCCGCGGGGCGCCGGGTCGTCGTAGTCGAGCACGCCGCCCTCGGCGAGGCGGAACTGCTCGCGCACGAGGTCGATGCCGGTGATCTCCTCCGACACGGGGTGCTCGACCTGGAGGCGGGTGTTCACCTCGAGGAAGGACACCGTGCCGTCCTTGCCGATCAGGAACTCGCAGGTTCCGGCGCCGAGGTAGCCGACCTCCTGCAGGATCGCCTTCGAGGCGCGGTAGAGCTCGGTGTTCTGCGTGTCCGTCAGGAACGGCGCGGGCGCCTCCTCGACGAGCTTCTGGTGGCGGCGCTGGAGGGAGCAGTCGCGGGTGGAGACCACGACGACGTTGCCGTGCGCGTCGGCCAGGCACTGGGTCTCGACGTGGCGCGGCTGGTCGAGGTACTTCTCGACGAAGCACTCGCCGCGGCCGAAGGCGGCGACGGCCTCGCGCGTGGCGGAGGCGAACAGCTCCTCGACCTCGTCGCGCTCGCGGGCGACCTTGAGGCCGCGACCGCCGCCGCCGAAGGCCGCCTTGATCGCGACGGGGAGGCCGTACTGGTCCACGAACTCGAGCACCTCGGCGGCGCCGGAGACGGGGTTGAGGGTTCCCGGGGCCAGCGGCGCGCCGACCTTCTCGGCGACGTGGCGGGCCGAGACCTTGTCGCCGAGGCGCTCGATGGCCTCGGGGCCGGGGCCGATCCAGATCAGGCCGGCGTCGATGACGGCGCGGGCGAAGTCGGCGTTCTCGGCGAGGAAGCCGTAGCCGGGGTGCACGGCGTCGGCACCGGAGCGGCGGGCCACCGAGAGCAGCTTGTCGATGACGAGGTAGGTCTCGGCGCTGGTCGTCCCGCCGAGGGCGTAGGCCTCGTCGGCGAGGCGGCTGTGCACGGCGTCGCGGTCCTGGTCGGCGTAGACGGCCACGGAGGCGATCCCGCTGTCGCGGGCGGCGCGGATGACTCGGACGGCGATCTCGCCCCGGTTGGCGACGAGCACCTTCGTAATCTTCGGCATGGTCCCCAACCCTAGGGGGCGGCTCCGCCCGGCCCGGCGCGGCTCACCACAAAGAAGCGGAGGGCCTTCGTCGGTTCCTCACAAGGGCGGGACGGGCCTCAGCGGTTCCAGAGCGCGGTCCAGTCGACGCCGAGGCTCCGCACCAGAGTGCGGAGGGTCGGCACCGACATCCCGATCACCGTCGAGGGGTCGCCCTCGATCGCGGTGATGAAGCCGGCGCCGCGGCCGTCGATGGTGAAGGCGCCGGCCACCTCGAGGGGCTCGCCGGTGGCGACGTAGGCGTCGATCTCGGCGTCGTCGATGTCGTCGGCGAACGTGACGGCGGCGGAGGTGACCGCTCCGGCCTCGGCGACGATCCTCCCGCCGCGGTGGTCGACGAGCCAGTGGCCGGAGTGGAGGCGGCCGGTGCGACCGCGCTGGGCGCGCCAGCGCTCCCGGGCCCGCTCCGGCTCGTGCGGCTTGCCGTGGACGACCCCGTCGAGGACGAACGCGGAGTCGCCGCCGAGCACCAGACCGTCGATGTCCGGGCGCAGGACGGCGTGCGCCTTGGCGCGGGCGAGCAGCGAGACGGTGGCGTCCGCGTCCAGCGCCGCGCCCCGCTCCTGCTCGGCCCGGGCGACGGCCGCGGGCTCGTCCACCTCGGAGGGGACGACGACGGGCTCGATCCCGGAGGCTCGCAGCAGCGCGAGGCGCGCGGGGGAGGTGGAGGCGAGGTAGAGGCGCACGAGGGCTCCCTGCGGCCGGGCCCACGCTGTGGGATGCTCGACGGATGGCACAGACCCCGTCCCGAGCATCCGCCCGCCCCGACGGGGCCGACGACGCACTCGGGACCGAGATCGAGCTCGACATTAGCAACGTCGCCCACGGCGGCGTGTTCGTCGCCCGGCACGAGGGCCGCGTCGTCTTCGTCCCGGACGTCCTCCCCGGCGAGCGCGTGCGGGCGCGGATCAGCGAGGTCCGGCACGACAGCTTCTGGCGTGCCGAGGCGCTCGAGGTGCTCGAGGCGTCCGAGCACCGGGTGGAGCACGTCTGGCCCGAGGCCGCCCTCGACCGCCGCCCGGAGGAGCGCGTCGGCGGCGCCGAGCTCGGCCACGCCGACCTGGCCTACCAGCGCGAGCTGAAGCGCCTCGTGCTCGTCGACTCCTTCTCCCGCTTCGCCCGTCGCGAGATCGAGGTGGAGGTCGCGCCGATCGGCGGGGACGACGCGTCCGGCGGCCTCGGCTGGCGCACGCGGAACCGCCTCCACGTCGACGACGACGGACGGGTCGGCCCCTACGCGGCACGCAGCCACCACGTCGTCACCGTGGAGTCGCTGCCCCTCGCGACCGCCGATTCCTCCCTGGCCGCACCGCTCGGCGAGCGCCTCGCTCCCGGCTCGGTGGTCGACCTCGTCGACGCGGCCGGGTCCGAGGGAGCCGCGGTGCTCGTGCACGACCCCTCCGACAAGCGCGCCCGCCGCGACCGCACGGTGGTGAGCGAGTTCGTCGCCGACCGCACCTTCCGGGTCGACCGCACCGGCTTCTGGCAGGTGCACCGCGGAGCCGCCGCCGCGCTCTTCGAGGCCGTGCAGGCCGCCGTCGACGCGGATGCGGCGGACCCGTCGGCCGCCAACCACGACCTCTACGGAGGGGTCGGCCTGCTCGCCGCGGCGCTGGCCGACCGCCTCGGCGCCGGAGTGCGCGTGACCAGCGTCGAGAGTGACTCCCGCGCCACCGAGCACGCGCTCGAGAACCTGGCCGACCAGGTCGGCGCCCGCGCGGTGACCGCCCGCGTCGACCGCTACCTCCGCGACGTCGTCGCCCAGGCCGATGCGCGCGAGCGGGCGCGGTGGCGCGCGGCGACCGTGGTCCTCGACCCGCCGCGCTCGGGCGCCGGCCGAGCGGTCACCGACGCTCTGGCGGAGCTGCGGCCGGCGCAGCTCGTCTACGTCGCCTGCGACCCGGTCGCGCTCGCCCGCGACGTGGGCGCCCTGACCGGGGCGGGCTACGAGCTGGAGTGCCTCGAGGGCTTCGACCTCTTCCCGCACACCTCCCACGTGGAGGCCGTTGCGCGACTGGTCCGCCGAGAGGACTGACCGCGGGCCCGCGTCTGCGTACCATGGGCGGGATGGAGCCCCACGTCGACGCAGCCGAGGCCCCGCGCGTGCGCGTGGCGATCGTGGACGACCACGAGTCGGTGCGCCTGGGCGTGGCCGCCGCCGTCGAGAGCGCGGGAATGCAGGTGGTCGCCGCCGCCGAGACCGTCCAGGCCCTCGAGAGCACGATCGGCGGCGCCGAGATCGAGGTGCTCGTCCTCGACCTGTCCCTGAACGACGGCTCGAGCATCACCAGCAACGTCAAGTGGGGGCAGGTGCGCGGCTCCGCCGTCCTCGTCCACAGCATCGCGGACCGCGTCGTGGCCGTGCGGGAGGCGCTCGCCGCGGGAGCGGCCGGCGTCATCCCGAAGTCCTCGCCCATGTCGACGGTCGTCGCCGCCATCCGCACGGTCGCCCGCGGCGAGGTCCTCAACAATCTGGAGTGGGCCTCGGCCATCGACGCCGACGACGACTTCGCGCGGGCCGTGCTCGGCCGTCGCGAGCGCGACGTCCTGCACCTCTACGCCTCGGGGCTGCCGCTGAAGCTGGTGGCCGAGCGGCTGCAGATCTCGGTGTCGACGGCGAAGGAGTACCTCGACCGGATCCGCGACAAGTACGTCGAGATCGGCCGTCCCGCCCCGACGAAGGTCGATCTGCTGCGGCGCGCGGTGGAGGACGGCATCCTGCCGGGCATCGACCCGGACGACGGCGATGGCGGGCGCTGAGGCGCCGATCGCCCGCCGCAACGCCGGGCGCGAGCGCATCGACCGGATCATCAGCACGGTCGTGTCGTTCTTCGGCTTCGGCTTCGGCGTGCAGACCGTCCCGCCGATCCTCGCGCAGCTGCCCCTCCTGCGCCCCGAGGTGGCCTGGCCGGTGCTGGTGCTGGTCTTCGGATCGCTCACCGCCGCCGTGGTCACCGCCGTGCTGCGGCGGGGCACGCGGATCACGGCGGTCCTGGTCGCCGTCGGTGTCCTCATCGCCCTCCTGACCTGGCCGGCCGCCGTCTCCACCGGGGGCGCGGACCGCGAGACCCCGTGGATCTGGTACCTGCTGACCATCGGCACCGCCTTCTGCACGATCGCCGCTCCCCTCCGGATCGCGATCGCGTACGTGTCGGTGACGACCGTGCTGTTCGGGCTGCTGCGCGTCCTCCCCTCCGGCGGCGGGGCGGAGCCGACCCGCGCGATCCTCGACGCCGCCTACGTGGGCATCGTCGGCTTCGTGATGCTGGTGCTGATCACCGTGCTCCGGCAGTCGGCCGACCAGATCGATCGCGCGCAGACGACGGCCATGGAGCAGTACGAGGCGGCGATGCGCCAGCACGCCGGCGAGGTGGAGCGGGTCGAGGTCGACGCCCTGGTGCACGACAACGTGCTCGCGACGCTGCTCTCCGCCGCCTCCGCCGAGTCGCCGGCCGAGCGTGCGCTGGTCTCCTCGATGGCGCAGCGCACCCTCGCCGTGCTGCTGCCCGACCACGAGCCGGAGCCGCCCGAGGGGCTGGTCCCGCTCGAGCTCCTGCAGCGCCAGCTCGCCCACGCGGCGTCCACCTTCGGGACCGAGATCGCAGTCGCGACGGCCGATGGAGTGGATCCGCGCGCGACGACGCTGCCGCGCCCGGTGGCCGAGGCGCTGCTCGGCGCGGTCTGGCAGGCGCTCGCCAACAGCGTCCAGCACGCGGGTCCGAGCGGCAGCGTCCACCGCGCCGTGCACGGGCTGCTGGGCGACGGCGCGGTGGAGGTCGTGGTGGAGGACGACGGCCGCGGCTTCCGGCTCGCCGACGTCCCGCGCGAGCGGCTGGGCATCCGGCTCTCCATCCTCGAGCGGGTGCACAACGCGCGGGGATCGGCGAGGGTCGACTCGACTCCGGGCGAGGGCACCCGAGTCGTCCTCTCCTGGCGGGCGGACGCGGGAGGAGGGCCGTGATCGCCTACCCGCGCCCCCTGCTCCAGGCGCTCGGCGCCGGCTTCTCGCTGTACCACGTGGTGCTCGCCTTCTTCTCCTTCCGTATCTCCCCGGCCACGCCGGCAGACCTCGTCGCGGTCGCACTGTACGTCGCGGCGACTGTCGTCGCCCTCTGGCCGGGAGCGACGACCCGGCTCGCCCTGCCCGTCGCGGTCGGGATGACCGCGGTCGCCGTCGCTCTGCCGCTGCTGGTCGCGCCCTCGCTCGATCCGGGTGCCTCCAACGGCTACTCCACCTGGTACATCGCCGCGGTCGGCACCCTCATGACGATCGTGTGCGCCCGCCGGCGCGCGGCCTGCGCCTGGGTCGGCGTCGGCTTCCTGATCGTGCACACCGTGTTCTGGGCCGGCCCGGCCGCGCTGGCCACTCTCGGCGTCGTCGGGGGGATCGCCTGGGTCGCGATCGCGCAGCTGCTCATCGTCGAGCTCGGGCGCGCGGGCTCCGAGGCGCGCGTGCTCGAGGCGGCCGAGCGCGCGGCCGCGTCGTGGCGGGCCGCGGAGGAGGCGCACCTCACGGAGCGCGAGGTCCGGCTGGAGCAGACCCGCGCCCTCGCCGCCGACATGCTGCTGCGCATCGCCGAGCCGGGACCGGGCCTCACCGACGAGGAGCGGCGCGAGTGCCGGCTGCTCGAGGCGGCCGTGCGCGACGAGATCCGCGGCCGGCGGCTGCTGGACGACGAGGTGCGGCGTCTCGTGCTCGACGCGCGGCGGCGGGGGGTGACCGTGTCGGTGCTCGACGACGGCGGCCTCGACCGCACCTCCGAGGGCGAGAGCCGACGGGTGCTGGGGGAGCTCGCCCAGGCTCTGAGCGGGATCCGCGAGGAGGTCGACCGCGTGGTGGTGCGCACCGCGTCGGCCGACTCGGCCTCGGCGGTCACAGTGGTGGGCCTGCGGACGGCCGGCGACGGCAGCGCGGGCGCCCTCGGCTCCGACGACGCGGGGGACGAGGTCGACGCCTGGGTCGAGATCCGGCGCGACGGCGTCGGCGGACGGGACGTCTGAGCGGCGGAGCGCGCGCGGGACGGCGCGGCCGTCCGCATGCGCAGCGACCGGCGGCGACCCGCCCCGGAGGGCGTGCGGATGTCGGATCGGTGCCGCGGTCGGTACGCTCCGGCTCTCAGCACGGCTCAGGTCCTGGCGCACCCGGTCTCTCGGCGCGGACCGATCGTCGGCGCGGCACGAGCGTGAGCAGAGCCGTCATGAGCGGAGCCCGTTGAGCGCAGAGCGCGTCATGAGAAGAGCCCGTTAACGGAGTGCGGCGGGCCGTCCACTCCTCCGAAGAGGGGGCCCGGCCCGCCGTCAAACCCCGAGTGAGGGTAACAACCCGAATATTACCCTCACTCGCCCCCAACACACCCGCCTGCTTACCCTGGTCGGCGAGTGATTGGCGGTGCCCCTTCCGAAGGAGGAGCACCGTACGTCCACTAGTGTGCTCGCTCCGCCAGGAGGCGCATAGTCAGCACTTTAGGGGACTAATCGGGGGACAAATTTCACGTTCCGCGTCGCGGATCGCTCGTTCCCCGACGGGCTGCGTCTGCGAGTCCGCTCAGCCGGAGAAGGAGCGCCACGCTCCGGGTGCCGGCCGGAGCGGCCTGCGGACCGCCGCGGCGCGGTCGTTCCAGCCACCGCTGAGCTCCTGCGGGGTCTCCGGCTCGGCCTCGGTGCGAGAGGTCAGTGCGGTGACGACGGCCGTGACGGCGGCGATCTCGGCGGCGTCGAGGCCGGGGGTGGAGATGACGACGGCGGGTGCGGAGTCGGAGGCGGTCATCCCGTGACGCTATCGCATGCCGTTCACGGCGCCGGTCGGCGGGGCATGGCTATGCTGACGCCGGATGCCGCCGGAGCGTCGTCCGTCCGTTGCGAACAGGAGCGTCCCCGCATGCCGACGTGGTTCCCGAGGAGCGGTGCCGCGGCGCTGCGCCCCCTGCGTCTGCTGGTCCGGAGGTCGCCTGCGGCCGTCTCGGTCGTCCTGGTCCTCCTGGCCGCGAGCGCGATCACGGGGACGCTCGTCGCCCCCGCGGGAGCCGAGACGACGGCCTGGTGGGCGGCGGGCCCGATGACGACCCTCGACGGCCGTCCGTGGACGGCGGTGACCGCCCTCCTGATCGCGGCGGACCCGCTGCAGCTGCTCCTGGACGTCGTGCTGGTCCTCCCGATGCTCCTCGCCGCGGAGCGCCGCCTCGGCTCGGCCCGCACCCTCCTCGCCTTCCTCGTGACCGGCGCCGTCGGGATCGTCGTCGGGTCCTCCGTGCAGTCGATCGGCGCTCTCGTCGGGGAGTGGTGGGCGGGCGACACCGTCGGCGACCACACCTTCGACCCGCTGATCGGCGCGGTCGGCGCCCTCATCGCCTCGACCGCCTTCATGGGCGCTCTGTGGCGTCGCCGCCTCCGGGTGACCGTCTTCGCCGTCGTGCTGATGTTCGTTCTCTACGCGGGCGACTCCGCCGACGCGTACCGGCTCCTCGCGGGCGGCGCGGGGCTCGTGCTCGGCGCGGTGCTCGCGCGGGGAGCGGCAGGGCTGCGTCCGCAGCGTCCGGCGCCGAGCTCGCACCGCGAGTCCCGGGGGCTGCTGGCGGCGGTCGTCGTCGTCACCGCGATCGGTCCGCTCGTCGCCGTCCTCTCGGACTCGGGCTACGGTCCGTTCTCGTTCCTCGGCCGACTGCTGCAGAGCGCCTTCACGGGGACGACGAACCTCGAGGACCCGTGCAGCCGCGCCCTCCGGCACTGCGCGCACCACGTGAAGCTGAGCCTGGTCGCCCCCGGGCCGATCCTGCTGACGTTCGTCCCGCTCCTCCTCCTGCTCGTCGCCGCCTACGGCCTGCGCTCCGGGCGCCGCCTGGGCCTGCTGCTGGCGGTCGGGGTGAACATCGCGATCGCGATCCTGGAGGTCTTCTCCCTCCAGCGCGCCGCCCGTCACCCCGAGTTCCTGTACTACGCCGAGTACCTGCTCTGGGTGGCGACGACGGTGCTGGTGCCGCTGGCCGTCGTGGCGATGCTCGTGATCGGGAGGAGGCACTTCCGCATCCGCGCGCCCCGTGCCGCCGCGAGGCTCTGGACGCGGGTCGTCGCCATCGCCTTCGTCGTGTCCCTCGGCGGCTACCTGGCGCTCTCGGCCGGCGTGCGCACGAGCTTCGAGCCGCTCCTGGGCCTCGGGAGGCTCCTCCTGGACGGGCTGCTGCGCTTCGTCCCGGTGAGCTTCCTCGGCGGCGCCGGACTGCTCGCCGTGCCGCGGGAGCCCGTTGCGCGGATCGTCTTCGAGTGGGTCGGCCCGGTGTTCTGGCTCGTGGTCGTCGTGGCGGTGGTCGCTCTGCTCCGGGCCACCGACGTGCAGCGGAACCGCGGCGACGAGGCGCGGTACCGCGCGCTCCTGTCCCTGCACGGCGCCGGCAGCCTCGGCCACCAGGGGACCTGGGAGGGCAACGCGCACTGGATCTCGGCCGACGGGACCGGCGGAGTCGCCTACCGGGTGATCGGCGGCGTGGCGATCACCCTCTCCGACCCCGCCTGCGCTCCCGAGCGGCGGGAGGACGTCGTGGCCGAGTTCGTGCGGTTCTGCGACGAGCGCAGCTGGACGCCCGTGTTCTACAGCATCCACGACGAGCTGCTCCCCGTCTTCGACCGGCTCGGCTGGTCGCGCCTCTCGGTCGGCGAGGAGACGATCATCGAGCTCTCCTCCTTCGAGCTCACCGGCAAGCGGTGGCAGAAGGTGCGCTACCCGCTCACGCGCGGCATCAAGCTGGGCATCGAGGCGCAGTGGACCAGCTGGCCCGAGCTCTCCCTCGGCATGGCCAACCAGATCGTCGACCTGTCGGAGCGCTGGGTCGCCGAGAAGGCGCTGCCCGAGATGGGCTTCACCCTCGGTGGCATCGACGAGGTCCGCGATCCCGACGTCGCCCTCCTGCTCGCGGTCGGACCGGACGGCGTGCTGCAGGGGGTGACGAGCTGGCTGCCCGTGCACCGGGAGGGGCGCGTGGTCGGCTGGACCCTCGACTTCATGCGCCGCTCCGACGACTCGATGCCCGGCATCATGGAGTTCCTCATCGCCTCCGCGGCGCTGCGCGTCAAGGAGGAGGGCGCCGAGTTCCTCTCGCTCTCGGGCGCTCCGCTCGCCACCGCGCCGGTCGAGGAGGGGGAGGAGCCTCCGGAGCCGACGGTCCTCTCGCGCCTGCTCGAGTTCCTCTCGCGGACGCTCGAGCCGGCCTACGGCTTCACGTCGCTGTTCCGCTTCAAGGCCAAGTTCCACCCGCGCTACGCGGGCCTCTGGATGACCTACCCCGACGCGCTGCAGCTGCCCCGGATCGGAGCCGCGCTGGGTCGCGCCTACCTGCCGGACCTCTCCGCCGCGCAGGCGCTGGCGTTCGCGCGGGTGGTCGGGGCGAAGCCGGAGGAGAAGCCGTCCGAGGCGTCCGCGGCGAAGCCGGATGCTCCGGCCGCCAGGGCAGGCGCTCCTGCGGCGAAGGCGGGTGCTCCGACAGCCGAGCCGGACGGTCCTGGGGTGAAGGCGGGTGGTCCTGCGGTGAAGGCGGGTGCTCCGGCTGCGAGGGCGGATGCCCGGGAAGCGGAGGCCGATTCCGCGACAGGGAAGCCGGGTGCTCCGGCCGCGGAGCCGGCCGCTCCCGTCGTGCGGCCCGATGCTCCCACGGAGTCCGCTGCCCGACGGACCGGCCCCGGCTCCTCCGACTGATCGTTCCGCCCCTCCGCCCCGTGAGGAGGTGGGCGCAGCGGAACGCCGCGGCACGGACGGTCTCCCGTCTCCTGCCGCGGCGTCCGAGCGAGCCGGGTCAGAGCGGGATGTTGCCGTGCTTCTTCGCGGGCAGGTTGGCGCGCTTGGTGCGCAGCGCCCGCAGCGCCTTGATGACGGAGACACGCGTCGCCGAGGGCTCGATCACGCCGTCGAGCTCGCCGCGCTCGGCCGCGAGGAACGGGCTCGCGACGTTGTAGGTGTACTCGTTCGCCAGGCGCGTCCGGACGGCTGCGACGTCCTCGCCGGCCTCCTCCGCCTTGCGGATCTCGTTGCGGTAGAGGATGTTCACCGCGCCCTGGCCGCCCATGACGGCGATCTCGGCGGTCGGCCACGCGAGGTTGATGTCGGCTCCCAGCTGCTTGGACCCCATCACGATGTATGCGCCGCCGTACGCCTTGCGCAGGATGACCGTGACCAGCGGCACGGTCGCCTCGGCGTAGGCGTAGAGCAGCTTCGCGCCGCGGCGGATGACGCCGGTCCACTCCTGGTCGGTGCCGGGCAGGTAGCCCGGGACGTCGACCAGGGTCAGGATCGGCAGCGAGAACGCGTCGCAGAAGCGGACGAAGCGGGACGCCTTCTCGCCCGCCTCGATGTTCAGCGTGCCCGCCATGGCGCTCGGCTGGTTCGCGATGATGCCGACGGAGCGGCCCTCGACGCGGCCGAAGCCGATCACGATGTTCGGCGCGAACAGCGGCTGCACCTCGAGGAAGTCGCCCTCGTCGACGATGTGCTCGATGACGGCGCGCATGTCGTACGGCTGGTTCGGGCTGTCCGGGATGACCGTGTCGAGGAAGCGGTCCGCGTCGGTCGTCTCGAGATCGACCTCGGTCTCGAAGACGGGGACAGGCGACAGGTTGTTGTCCGGGAGGAAGGAGAGGAGCGTCCGCGCGTAGTCGAGCGCGTCGTTCTCGTCGCTCGCGAGGTAGTGCGAGACGCCCGAGATCTTGTTGTGGGTCAGCGCGCCGCCGAGCTCCTCCATGCCGACGTCCTCGCCGGTGACGGTCTTGATCACGTCGGGCCCGGTGACGAACATCTGGCTGGTCTTGTCGACCATGATCACGAAGTCGGTCAGGGCGGGGGAGTAGACCGCGCCTCCCGCGGCCGGGCCGCAGATGATCGAGATCTGGGGGATCACGCCGCTCGCCGCGGTGTTGCGGCGGAAGATCTCGCCGTACTTGCCGAGGGCGACCACGCCCTCCTGGATCCGTGCTCCGCCGGAGTCGAGGATGCCGATGATCGGGACGCCGGTCTTCAGGGCGAGGTCCATCACCTTGATGATCTTCTCGCCGGCCACCTCGCCGAGCGAGCCGCCGAAGATCGTGAAGTCCTGCGAGTACACGGCGACCTGGCGGCCGTGGATGGTGCCGGTCCCGGTGACGACGGCGTCGCCGTAGGGGCGCTTCTTCTCCATGCCGAAGGCGTGGGTGCGGTGGCGCACGAACTCGTCCAGCTCGACGAACGAGCCCGGGTCGAGGAGGGTGTCGATCCGCTCCCGTGCGGTCATCTTGCCCTTGGCGTGCTGCTTCTCGATCGCCGCCTCGCCACTGGCCGTGACGGCCTCGTGGTAGCGGTTCCTGAGGTCCGCGATCTTCCCCGCGGTCGTGTACAGATCGGGCGCGGGACGTTCGGTGTTCGCGGTCACCCGCTCACCCTACCGGCGGGGCGGACGCCTCCTCTTGTCGCACTCGCACAGGGAGGGCCGCTCCCGACGGGAGGATCCGGACAAGGGCGGGCCGTCGCGCGCGGCGCTCGGAGCGGCCTCGCGGGAGCCGCCGCTACCGTGGCGTCATGCTCCTCCCGCTCTCCTCCGCCGTCTCCCCCCGCGTCCTCGCGCTCGAGTCGGCGGGGTCGACGAACGACGAGCTCCGCGAGCGGGCTGCCGCCGACCCCGCCGTGTGGCCGCACCTCTCCGTCGTCGCCACCGGCGACCAGCGCGCCGGGCGCGGCCGGCTGGGGCGCGTCTGGCAGGCGCCCGCGGGCCGCACGCTCGCGGCCTCGACTCTGGTCGACGCCTCCGCCCTCGGCGCCGAGGCCTCCGGCTGGCTGCCGCTCGTGGCCGGCGCCGCTCTCGCCCGGGCCCTCGCACCCCTCGTCGACGGGGACGTCGCCGTCAAGTGGCCCAACGACGTCCTGATCGACGGCCGGAAGGTCGCGGGGGTCCTCGCCGAGCGCCTGCCGGACGGGCGGGTCGTCGTCGGCACCGGCGTGAACCTGCTGCTGACGGAGGCGGAGCTGCCGGTCCCGACCGCCACCTCGCTCGCCCTCGCCGGAGCGCGGACGACGAGCGCCGACGAGGTGCTCGCCGCGTTCCTGACCGGGTTCCAGGGTCTGCTGGCTCCGCTGCTCGCCCAGGGCGACCCCCAGGCCTCCGGAGCGGCCGCCGCCGTCCGCGCCTCCTGCGGCACCCTCGGAACGCGCGTCCGGCTCGAGCTGCCCGACGGCACGCAGGAGGAGGGGACCGCCGCCGCACTCGCCCCGGACGGCTCCCTCCTGCTCGAGCAGGGCGGCGCGCTGCGCTCGTTCACGGCCGGCGACGTCACGCATCTGCGCTCCTGATGGCCAGGACCGACCCCGCCGACCGCGAGCTGGCGCGGCTGACCCCGCGCGCCCGCCGGGCGGTCGCACCGGTCGTCGGTCTCCTCATGCTCACCTGGACGGGCTTCTACTTCGCCGCGCAGTTCGAGCTCGCCCTGCAGCGCTGGATCATCGGGCTCGGCACCGCACTTCTGGTGCTTCTCCTCTGCGCTCCCGGGATCGCGGGCTGGGCGAGCGTGCGCTACCGCGTCACCGCCTCCGGCCTCAGCGCGCGCCGGGGCGTGGCGTCGATCCGGCGGGCCGAGGTGGTCTTCGATCGGAGGATGGAGGTCGTGGTCGAGCGCTCCCTCGGCCAGCGCCTCGCCCGGTGCGGGGACGTCCGGATCCTGCAGGCGGGAGCCGAGGTGTTCGTGCTGCGGGACCTGCCGGATCCGGAGCTCACGGCCGACCTGCTGCAGGAGGCGATCGGCGCGGCTCCCGCTCTCGAGCCGGAGTGGCCGCCGCCCGCGTGAGCGCGTCGGGGCCTCGGTAGCATGGAGCCGCCCCGCGCCAGCGGGCGGAGACGGAGGAGCGCCATGCGCGTCGGCGTGATCGGGGGCGGCCAGCTCGCCCGGATGATGATCCCCGCGGCGGTGGAGCTCGGCATCGAGATCGCCGTGCTCGCCGAGAGCGAGGGCGCCCCGGCGGGCCTGGCCGCGACACGGGTCGGCGACCACCGCGACGAGGCGACCGTGCTCGCCTTCGCCGAGACCGTGGACGTGGTCACGTTCGACCACGAGCACGTTCCCCAGCCGATCCTCCGCGAGCTCGTCGCCCGCGGCGTCGCCGTGCACCCCGGGCCCGACGCCCTGCTGTTCGCCCAGGACAAGCTGATGATGCGGCGCCGCCTGACCGAGCTCGGCGTGCCCGTGCCCGAGTGGGCCGAGGTCTCCTCCGCCGAGGAGCTGGGGGAGTTCCTGGCCGAGCACGGCGGCAGCGCCGTGGTGAAGACCGCGCGCGGCGGCTACGACGGCAAGGGCGTTCGCGTGGTGCGCGGCGCCCACGAGGCGGACGACTGGTTCACCGCCCTCGCCGAGCACGGCCGGGGCGGCTCGCTCCTGGTCGAGGAGCTGGTGGGCTTCCGCCGCGAGCTCGCGCAGCTCGTCGCCCGGCGTCCCTCCGGCGAGAGCATCCTCTGGCCGGTGGTGGAGTCCGTGCAGCGCGACGGCGTCTGCGCCGAGGTGATCGCTCCGGCCCCCGCGTCCGCCGGCCGGCTCGCAGCCGCCGCGGCCGAGATCGCGCAGACGATCGCCGACAGCCTCGGGGTCACCGGCGTCCTGGCCGTCGAGCTGTTCGAGACGACGGACGACCGGATCCTGGTCAACGAGCTGGCCATGCGCCCGCACAACAGCGGCCACTGGACGATGGACGGATCGACCACGTCGCAGTTCGAGCAGCACCTGCGCGCGGTCCTCGACCTGCCGCTCGGCGCGACGGGCTGCCGCGACCCGTGGACCGTGATGGTCAACGTGCTCGGCGGCCCGGTGGGGGAGTCGCTGACCGACCGCTACCCGCGGGTGCTCGCCGATCACCCGGGTGTGAAGGTGCACAACTACGGCAAGGAGCCGCGACCGGGCCGCAAGGTCGGGCACGTGAACGCCGGCGGCGACGACCTCGACCTCGTGGTCTACGAGGCTCGCGCGGCGGCGGCCGTTCTCACGGACTGACCCGTACGATGGTCGCCGTGACGAGCCTGCCGACCTCCCCGACCCCTGCCGGAGCCCTCTCGTGAGCGCGGACGCGCTCGTGAACGGGCCCGCGCCGCTCGTCGGCGTCGTGATGGGCTCGGACTCGGACTGGTCCGTCATGCAGGCGGCGTCCACCGTCCTCGCCGAGTTCGGCGTGGCGCACGAGGTCCGGGTCGTCTCCGCGCACCGCACCCCGGAGGCGATGATCGCGTACGGCCGCGAGGCCCGCGGCCGCGGCCTGAAGGTCGTCATCGCCGGAGCGGGCGGAGCCGCCCACCTCCCCGGCATGCTCGCCGCCGTGACCTCGCTCCCCGTCGTCGGAGTGCCGGTCCCGCTCGCCCGACTCGACGGGCTCGACTCCCTCCTCTCGATCGTGCAGATGCCGGCGGGCGTCCCCGTCGCCACCGTTTCCATCGGCGGAGCGCGGAACGCCGGACTGCTCGCGGTGAAGATCCTCGCGACGGCGGACGACGCCCTCTCCGCAGCGCTCGACGCCTTCGCCGCCGACCTCGAGGTGCAGGTCGCCGCGAAGAACGACGCCCTGGTGGCGGGCCTGTGACGGCCGTCGCCCTGCCGCTGCGGCATCCGGACGTCGCCTCCCGCGCCTTCATGACGCGGCGGGCGTGGTGGCTGCTGATCGTCAACCTGCTGGTGCCCGGGTCCGCTCAGGTCCTCGCGGGCAACCGCCGGCTCGGGCGCCTGGGGCTCGGCTTCACCCTCGGGCTCTGGGTCGCCCTCCTGGTCGCGGTGCTCCTCTACTTCGTCTTCCCGACCGGCCTCTACACGCTCGCGACCTTCGACGTCTCGATGCTCGCGCTCCAGGCCGCGCTCGTCGTCTACGGGGTGGTCTGGGCCGTGCTGACGCTCGACACCCTCCGCCTGATCCGCGTCGTCCGGGTGCGCCCGCGGATGCGCGGCGTGCTCGCGTTCGCGACGATCGCGCTGATGGCGGTCTCGGTCGGCACCACCGCCTACGGCACCTATCTGCTCGGCGTGACCCGGGGGACGCTGTCGTCGATCTTCGGCGGCGGAGCGATCGAGCAGCCGATCGACGGCCGCTACAACGTGATGCTCCTCGGCGGCGACGCGGGAGAGGACCGCGACGGTCTGCGCCCCGACAGCATCTCGGTGGTCAGCATCGACGCGTCGAGCGGCAAGGCCTCGATCATCGGCGTCTCGCGCGAGTTCGTCGACTTCCCGTTCCCCGAGACCAGCCCGATGCACGAGCTCTATCCCGACGGCTACGACACCGACAACTGCGCCGTCGACGTCTGCAAGCTCAACTCGGTCTACACCGAGGTCGAGCTGAAGCACCCGGAGCTCTACCCCGACGCCGTCGACCACGGCAGCGAGCCCGGCATCGAGGCGATGCGCGACGCGGTCGAGGGCATCCTCGACCTGAGGATCCAGTACTACGCGCTGATCGACATGGAGGGCTTCGCCCAGCTGATCGATGCGCTCGGCGGCATCGACATCGACTACGTGGCCGACGAGCCGCTGCCCCTGGGCGGGCTGCCCGACTCCGACGGCGTGATGCAGGGCGTCAACCAGTGGATCGATCCCGGGCACTGGCACTTCAACGGCGAGCAGGCCCTCGCCTACGCCCGGTCTCGCTACACCACGAGCGACTACGACCGGATGGCGCGCCAGCGGCAGGTGCAGGAGGCGCTGCTCGCCCAGTTCGAGCCGGGCAACGTCCTCGCCAAGTTCCAGGACGTCGCGTCCGCCGGGTCCCAGGTCATCAAGACGGACGTCCCGCAGGGGATGCTCGGCTACTTCGTGCAGCTGGGGCTCAAGACGAAGTCGCAGCCGGTGGATCCGATCGAGCTGGTCCCGCCGGCCGTCGACCCGGAGGACCCGGACTACGACGTCGTGCACTCGCTGGTGAGCGCCGGACTGTCGGGCGACTCCGCGCCGTAGACGGCCGGGTGCCGCACGCCTCAGAGGTCGGCGTGCAGCGCCCAGACGCGCTCGGCGGAGTCGCGCCAGCTGAAGGCGCGGGAGCGGTCGCGGCCGGCCACCGACATCCGCTCGCGCAGCCCGGTGTCGGCGAGCACGCTGCTCATGGCGAGGGCGAGGCGGTCCGGGTAGTCCTTCGCGTCGCCGCGCTCGACGGCGACGCCGGCGTCCGCGGCGACCTCCATCAGCGCGGGGTCGTCGGAGTGCACCACCGGCACTCCGAAGTGCATCGCCTCGAGCACGGGCAGGCCGAAGCCCTCGGCGATGCTCGGGTAGACGAAGAGGGTGGCCCGCGAGAGGACGACGGCGAGGTCGGCGTCGCTGAGGACTCCCAGGGCGCGCACGCGCGTCTCGTCGAGGCCCTGCTCGTCGGCGACGGAGGCCACGTCCAGGTCGCCCCAGCCGGTCGGGCCGACCAGGAGCAGCGGGATCGCCGGGGCGGACGCTCCTCCGAAGGCCGCGATCAGCGAGACCAGGCCCTTGCGCGGCTCCAGCGTGCCGACGCTCAGCACGTACTCCGGGGGGAGGCCCAGCGCCGTGGCGCGCTCGTCGGCGTCCTCCGGGACGACCAGGCCGGAGCCGACGGCTCCGCCGATCACGCGCAGTCGATCGCCGAAGTCCATCAGCTGGGAGAGCTGGTGGGCGACGGCGTGGGTGGGGACGACGACGGCGTCCGCGTGCTTGCGGGCGCGCTTCGCCATCGCCCGGTGCCACTTCGCGCCGTGCGGGGTGAGGGTCTCGGGATGCGTCCACGGCACCGTGTCGTGGATCGTGACGGCGATCTGCTCGCCCTCGCTCCCGTCGTGGCTGCGCAGCGGGGCGAAGAGGCTCGGGGCGTGGATCATGCCGCCGCCGGCCGGGATGGCGATCCCGTACTGCCAGGCGCGCGAGAGCTCGCGGCGCCCGAGCGGCAGCCGGTGGATGCGCGCGAGGCCGGGCAGGCGCAGGCGCAGCTCCTCCTCCTTCTCGGGCGGGTGGGCGGAGACGACGGCCTCCACCTCGCAGTCGCGGGGAGCCGTCGCGATCAGCTCGCGGGTGAGCTCCTCGGTGTAGCGGCCGATGCCGCCGGGCACGCGGGCGAGCATCTGGTCGACGACGACGCGGAGAGTGGTGGTCACGGGGTCACCGCCTCGAGGGGTGCGGCGGCGAGCGCGTCCTGCCAGGAGCGCAGCGGCGGCAGGCCCGCCCGGCTCCAGCCGTCGTGTCCGAGGACCGAGTAGGCCGGACGCGGAGCGGGGCGGACGAACGAGCCGCTGTCGGTCGGGCGCAGGCGCTCGGGATCCAGGCCCGCCTTGGCGAAGACGGCACGGGCGAAGCCGAGCCAGGTCGTCTCGCCGGAGCTGGTGCCGTGGTAGACGCCGGCCGGGGCCTCCGCGTCGACCAGCTCGATCAGGCGCGCGGCGAGGTCGGCGGTCCAGGTGGGCTGGCCGTGCTGGTCGTCGACCACGGTCAGCGTCTCGTGCGCGCCCGCCAGTCGCACTATCGTCTTCGCGAAGTTGCCGCCGTGCTCGCCGTAGAGCCAGGCCGTGCGGACGACGTAGCCGCGCTCCGGGTTGGCCTCGAGCACCAGGCGCTCGCCGTCGGCCTTCGTGCGGCCGTAGGCCGAGATCGGGTTCCGGGGGTGGTCCTCCGAGTACGGGGTCGTCGCGGAGCCGTCGAAGACGTAGTCGGTGGAGACCTGCACGAGTGCGGCTCCCGTCTCGGCGGTGGCGAGGGCGAGGTTGCGCGCGCCGACGGCGTTGACGCGGTGCGCCTCCTCCTCGTCGGTCTCGGCGTCGTCGACGCAGGTGTACGCGGCGCAGTTCACCACGGCGTCGTGTCCCGCGACGGCGGCGCGCACGGCGTCGAGGTCGGTCACGTCGAGGTCGGAGCGGCCGAGGGCGGTGCTGAGGCGGGAGCCGAGGGCCGCGCGCAGGTCGGTGCCGAGCATGCCGGAGGCGCCCGTGATGAGGAAGGTCACCTCCTCATCATGCCCGAGCGGTCCGTCGGCCGACGGTCGGCGCTCCGGCACGCCGCCGGGTGGCGCAGAGAGGCGTCGCGGGCCCGTGACACGCCGTCGTTAAACTGGCGACCGTGCAGATCCGAGAGCTCGACATCCCCGACGTCTACGAAGTGACTCCGCGCCAGTTCCCCGACGATCGCGGGGTCTTCTACGAGTTCTACCGCTTCGACCGCCTGGCCGAGAAGGTCGGGCACCCGCTCTCGCTGCGGCAGGGCAACACCTCCGTCTCGCGGCGCGGCACCGTCCGCGGCATCCACTTCGCGCAGATCCCGCCGTCGCAGGCCAAGTACGTCTCGTGCTTCTCCGGCGCGGTCCTCGACTACGTGATCGACGTGCGCGTCGGGTCGCCGACCTTCGGGCGCTGGGAGTCGATCCTGCTCGACGACGTCGACCGCCGCTCCGTCTACATCGCCGAGGGCGTCGCGCACGCCTTCGTGGCGCTGACCGAGGGCGCCGTGGTCTCGTACCTCGTGAACGCCACCTTCGACCCGGTGCGGGAGAAGGGGATCGACCCGCTCGACGAGCAGATCGGCCTGCGCTTCCCGGAGGAGGCCGGCGAGCTGCTCCTCTCACCGAAGGACACCGACGCACCGACGCTGGCCGAGGCCGAGGCGCAGGGCCTGCTGCCGACCTGGGACGAGGCGCGGGCCTTCTACGCGGAGCTCGACTCCGCGTCCTGACCGCCGATCCGGCGGACGGGCCGCCCGGCGCCGGCCAGGCGGCACGCCCGACCGGACCGGATCAGCTCTTCGAGCGCAGGCGCATCAGCGCGACCCGGGCGCCCAGCCCGGCGCGCACCGCCGCACGGATCGGCGCCTGGTACCAGGCCCCGTACTTCTGCGCGAGGTAGAGGTAGGCGCTGCGGTGGTGGACCGCGAGCATCCGCGCCGAGGCCAGGCGGGTGGAGTGCCCGCCGAGGTGGGAGACGACCGCGTCGGCGAGGTAGACGTTGGTCCAGCCGCGCTGTCCGAGCGAGTCGCCCAGCTGGACGTCCTCGAAGTACATGAAGTAGCGGTCGTCGAACCCGCCGATCTCCTCGAAGGCCGTGCGGCGCACCATCACGCAGGCGCCGGAGAGCCAGCCCGCCTCCATCCGGCCGTGGCGGAGGGTCTCGACCGCGCGCGAGCGCCGGTAGGTCGCCGACCACGGGTTGCCGGGCCAGACGTGGGCGAAGACGGCGTGCCCGACGCCCGTGCCGAGCGAGGGCAGAGCGCGGGCGGAGGGGTAGATCGTGCCGTCGGAGTCGAGGATCCGCGGCCCGATCGAGCCGATCCGGTCGTCCGCCGTCGCGGCGGCGTAGAGGGCGTCGATCGAGCCGGGGAGGAAGACCGTGTCCGGGTTGGTCACCAGGATCCACTCCACTTCGGGCCCGAGGCGGTCGACCGCGTAGTTGACGGCCCGGCCGTAGCCGAGGTTCTGCCCGGTCTCGTGGAACTCGACCTGCGGCAGGCGCTCGACGACGCTGCGGACGGAGTCGTCCGTGGTCAGGTTGTCGACCACCACGATGCGCACGTCGTGCTCCGTCGCCTCCGGCACGGACTCGAGGCACGCGCGGAGGACCTCACCCGAGAAGTGGGTGACGACGATGACCGCGATGGGCAACGTCGAGCGTGCGATGGGAGCCTCCGGGTGGTGCGGCGTCGACGGGAGGAGTGCCCCGTCGGAAGAACTCGACGAGGCTAGCACGCGGCTCGAGCGGGGCCCGGGAGCCTGCGGCCCTCAGCGGACGATGTCGACGGGCTCGGTGCTGACGGCCACGGCGGCGGGGGAGACCGTCTCGATCGCGGGCAGCGCATCGTGCGCCGGACGGCGGAAGACGACGAACTTGTACATGCAGAAGTTCCACACCAGTCCCACGAGGACGGCGACGGCCTTGGCGATGTTGATCGCGAGGAAGGCGTTCTCGCCGGAGCTGGGGAGGAAGAGCAGCGAGTTGCCGAAGCGGGTGTCGAAGAAGACCTCGAAGCCGTAGATGATCGCCGACTGCAGGACCAGCGAGCTGAACCCGGTGACGAGGAAGAACTTCGCGAACGTGGCGACCGAGACCCTGCCCGGGTGGCGGAAGACGAAGAAGTGGTTCAGCGCGTACGAGATCGTGATGCCGACCAGGACGGAGAAGACGTTGGCGACGAGGGTCGGCAGACCGAGCAGGAGCACGAGCGTGTTGAGGATGAGGAAGTCGATCGCCGTGTTGGTGCAGCCCGCGATGAGGAAGCGGACCTTCTGCGATTCGAGGAGTCTCTTCATCTGCGGTGCTCTTTCCCGTCCCCCTCTGGCGTCGATGCCCGACCGTCGGGCTCCGACGGGCGTCCATCGGGGCAGGCGAACAAGGGGTGAACCGCCGTGCACTGTCGTCCATCGTAACCGTGGACCCCTGCCGGGCGGTCGAACAGCCGGTGCCATGTTCCTGAGAGAGTGCGCGGACGGGGCGGCGGGCCGCGGGGCGCGCTCGGAGGCTCGCGAGCACCGCCTCGTTATACTCGCAGGGCTCTCACCGGTCAGCCGGTGCACCGGAAGAACGGATCCTCCCCGCCTCATGCGCTCCCTCGCCGTCGTCGTCCCCACCTACAACGAAGTCGCGAACATCGCGACGGCGCTGCCGCGGGTCGCGCTCGCGGCGTCCCGCAACCCCGACTTCCACGTGACCGTCGCCGTCATCGACGACAGCTCCCCCGACGGAACCGCGGACCGCGCGCGCGAGCTCGCGGCCGAGCTCGGATCCGACACCTTCGAGGTCCTCGTGCTCTCGCGCGAGAAGAAGGAGGGGCTCGGCGCGGCGTACATCTGGGCCTTCCAGCACCTCCTCGCGGCCGAGCGCCGCTACGACTACCTGCTGCAGATGGACGCCGACCTCTCGCACGACCCGGACTACATCGACGCCTTCCTCCGCGAGGTGCGCGCGGGCGCCGACTTCGTGGTCGCCTCCCGCTACATCGCGGGCGGGGGCACTCCCGACTGGACGCTCGACCGCAAGCTGCTGAGCGGTGGCGGCAACCTCTACACGCGCCTCTTCCTCGGCTCGAAGATCACCGACTGGACCGGCGGCTTCAACCTCTTCAGCGCGGACCTCCTGCGCACCCTCCACCTCGAGACGATCCGCGCAGCCGGCTACGGCTTCCAGATCGTGCTCAAGTACCGGGCGCTGCGCCGGGCCCGCGGAGTGAAGGAGATCCCGATCGTCTTCCTCGACCGCACGGTCGGCAACTCCAAGATCCCGAGCGACACCCTCCTGAAGAACCTCCTGCTCGTCCTGGCCATCCGGTACGGCGGGAAGCACCGGTGACGGCGGGTCCGACGGGATCCCCTCGGACCCGGAGGGCCCTCCTCGAGCTCGCCGCCCTCGCCGTCGTCGTCAGCGGGACCCTGCTCGTGCTCGGATTCATGGTCGGCACGCCGTGGCGGCCGCTGCTCTTCCGCGACGGCGACTCGCTGGCGCTGCCGCTGATCCTGCAGTCCTTCGCCGAGGGCCGCCCCGCGGCGTGGGTGATGACGAGCCAGCTCTTCCTCTTCCCCGAGCTCCCCGTCTTCGGCGTCGCGTGGCTGCTGACCGGTGGCGATCCCGCGGCGGCGCTCGCGGTCAACGCCGTGCTCAACGTCGTCCTCCTCTACGGCGTGCTCCGGATGCTCGCGCGACCGCTCGTCGCGGACCGGCACCGCCGGCTGCGGCCCGCCGCCGCGCTCGCCGGCATCGCCGTGCTGCTGGTTCTCTGCCTGACGGAGGGCCGCGCGCTCAACAACGAGGGGGCCCTGGCGACCACCTTCCTCCTCACGACCTACTACTACGGCGCGGTGCTCACAGGCCTCGCCGGGCTCGCCGTCGCCCTGGGCGCGCTGCGCGAGCGCCGTCCGGCCGCGCGTCCGCTGCTCCTGGTCGGAGCGGCCGTCGCCGCGACGACCCTCTCCGATCCGCTCCTCCTCGTGCAGTTCGTCGGCCCCCTGCTGGTGGTCCTCGTCGAGCTGCTGGTGCTCGCTCTCGCTGCTCCCCGAGCGGTGCTGATCGTCGCGGGCACGGTCCTCGGGGCCGCCGCGCTCGGGGCCGCGCTGCGGCTCCCGCTCGGCTTCCTGATCGGGACCGACGCCGGCGGGTACCTCCGGCTGCCGCTCGCCGGGACGGCCCTGGACGACCTGATCGTGCAGTTCCTGGTGCTGAAGGCGCCGCTGATCGGCAAGCTCGAGGTGGCGCTGCTGGGTCTGCTGCTGCTGGCGGCCCTCGCCGTCGTCGTGGCCGGTGTCGCCCGCCTGGCGCGGGGAGCCGCCCTCGACGAGGCGGCCCGTGCGCGCTTCGCGGTGTGCGCGTTCCTGCCGGCGCAGACGGCGGTGCTCCTGGTGGTGCAGGTCTTCACCGGCAGCTCGGTCAGCCGCTACCTGATGCCGATCCCGGTGACCGCGACCGTGGTCGTGATCGCCCTGATCGGCGCCGCGGCGGCGCACCGGCGTGCTGCGGGCGCGCGGCTGGCGCCGGTCGTCCGCGTCGTCGCTCCGCTGGCCGCCGCAGGCCTCGTCGTCGCCGCCGTGCCGGCCACAACGGCGGTCGCCTCCGCGGCGGCCGAGGCGCGATCGGACCCGGACACCGACTGCCTGGACCGCTGGATCGACGGCCGCGAGCTCGCGGGCGTCGGCTCGTTCTGGTCCACGCGGCCGCTGGACCTCTACGGGCCGGCCTCGCTGCACGTCCAGCAGGTCAACTTCGACTTCACGGTGCAGCTGTGGATGAACAACCTGAGCGACTACCGCGACCGGCAGTACAGCTTCGTCCTGGCCGACCGCTCGCCCGACTGGGCGGGGCTCGCGCGCGGGACGCTCGGCGCTCCCTCCGATATCGTCGCCTGCGGGGGGTTCGACATCTACGACTACGCGGGCACCGACGGCGAGACCGAGCTGAACCGGATCGTCCAGACCAGCGTGGAGGAGCAGCGCCGTGAGCGCGGCTACTGACGTGCGCGGCCCGCGGACGGCGAGTCGGCGGCGCCGGACGCTCGTCGAGCTCGGATGGGCCCTCGTCGCCGCCCTCGTCTCGGTCGTCGCCGCCGTGCTCGCGCTCGGGATCGGGCCGCAGGACCTGACGGCCCGCTGGACCGTGGGCGGCGACGACCAGATCCTGCACTACACGCTCTTCACCAGCGCCACGCAGGCGTTCCCGTTCGACGGCAACGCGGCGCTCGGCTTCCCCGACGGGTTCAACGCCTTCTTCAGCGCGCAGTTCGACGTCGCCTCCGCCCTCGCCGTCTCGGTCCTGGCCCTCGTGGTGCGCGACGGGACGACGCTCCTGAACGTCTTCTACCTGGGCACGTTCGCGACGGTCGCCGTCACCGGCTACGTGTTCTTCCGCGCCCTCCGCACGCGGCCCTGGGTCGCGGCGTTCTCCGCGGTCCTGCTGTCGCTGCTGCCGTACCACTTCCTCCGGATCGGATTCGGCCACGCGTTCCTCGCCAACTACTGGGCGATCCCGCTCCTGGGCGTGATGGTGCTGATGGTCGCCGGACCGCGCACCGATCCTCTCCGAGCCTGGGCCGAGCGGGGCGCGACGCGGAGGAGCCGCGTGCTGCGCTCCGTCGTCCCGGGAGTCGTGCTCGGGCTCCTGGTGGCGAGCACGGGCGGCTACTACTACGTCTTCGCGGTCCTGGTCCTCGGAGCGACCTGGGCGGTGAGCACGGCCGCCGGGCTCCTCTCCCGCGAGCGGCTGCGCGTGCTCGCGGTCTCGTCGGTGCCGTTCCTCGCGCTCGGCGTGTTCGTCGGGCTCTCGCTGCTGCTGCTCTCGCTCGACTTCGGGGAGCGCTACAGCCCGTACTTCACGTCGCGGACCGTGGGGGAGTCGGAGGCCTACGCCGGCAAGCTCGTGCTGCTGGGCCTGCCCTGGTCGGGGACCGGGCTGCCGCAGGGGTACGGCCTGCTCAACACCTACGCGGGCCAGTCCGGCGTGGCGCCGACGACGGAGCCGCCCGGGTTCTCGATCCTCGCCAGCGTCGCGCTCCTGATCACGCTCGTGGCGCTCCCGATCACCGCGCTCGGCGGCGGACGGGCGCTCCGTGCGACCGCGGTCGGCCGGTTCTTCTCGGACGCCCGCGTGCGCGTCCTCGCCGTGGCGACACTGGCCGCGCTCCTCTTCTACACGGTGACGGGCCTGGGCGTCGTGGTCTCGCTGGTAGCGGGGCCGACGATACGTGCGTGGGCGCGGATGTCGATCGTCATCGCGGTCCTCGTCCTCGGCGTGCTCGCGCTCCTGCTCGATCGGATCACGGCCCGTGGCGGTGTCCGGATCCTCGTGGCGGCGCTGCTCGCCGCCGTCGCCGTCATCGATCAGCTGGCCGGAGTATCGGCCGCGGTGCCGATCGCTCCGACCGACGACTCCGAGATGCGCTCGTTCGTGTCGGAGGCCGACGCGCAGCTGGACGACGGCTGCGGTGTGGTGGAGCTCCCCCTGAAGAGCTTCCCCGACAGCGGGCGGATCGGAGCGCTCTCCGACTACGACGAGGCGCTGCCCTACCTCGCGACCGAGGAGGGACGCCTCCGCTGGAGCTACGGGGCGGTGGAGGGCACCTACGGCTGGGACGTCTGGGGCGACGTCGACGACCCCGCGGAGTTCGCCGACGCCGTGGCGGGCAGCGGCGCCTGCGCCGTCTACGTGGACACCGCCGGCTACACCGACGACCCCGACGGCTGGCGGCCCTACGTCGAGGCGGCGACGGGGGACGTCGAGCCCGAGGTCGCCTCCGCCTCCGGGCGCTGGCTGCTGTTCACGACCCGGCGCTGATCAGCGGTCGTCGAAGGCCAGCTCGAGCAGGCGCCGAGCGGTGCGGTCCCACCCCGGGATGGGCTCCGGTGCGAGTCGCCGGGGACGGCGCAGCGCCTCTCCGATCGCGGCCGACCACCCGGTGCGGTCCGCCGGGTCGATGAAGACGGCGGCGGACTCCCGCCCGGCGAGCGCGTCGCGGAGGCCGGGGATGTCGGCCGCGAGCACCGGAGTGCCGCAGGCGACGGCCTCGAGGGCGGGCAGGCCGAAGCCCTCGTGCCAGGAGGGCATGGCGACGGCGTCGGCCCCCGTGAGCAGGGCCGGCAGATCCTCGTCGGCGACGTAGGAGGAGGCGAAGCGCACGTCGGCTCCTGCGGCCACCGCGCGGGCGACGGCGGAGTGGACGTCCTCGTTGTCCCAGCCGTCCCCGCCCACCAGGAGCAGGGTGTGGTTCTCCGGCCGCTCGGCCTGCCGGTACGCGTCCACCAGGGTGACGAGGTTCTTGCGGCGCTCGATCGATCCGACGAAGAGCAGGTAGGACCCGAGCCCGTGCTGCGCGCGGACCCGCGCCACCTCCTCCTCCCCGCGGGCATGGAAGAGGTCGGCGTCGATCGTGGTCGGCAGCACGCGGACGCGCTCGGGAGCGACGCCCAGAGCGCTCTCGACCTCGGCTGCGGAGGACGGGGTGCCGGTCAGGACCAGATCGCTGCGCCGGATCCACCGGGGCACCGACCGCGACAGCAGCTCTCGGCGCTCGCGAGGAACGAGCTCGGGCATCACAGCGAAGCAGACGTCGTGCACGAAGGTGAGCGAGCGGGAGCGGGCGAGCGGCCAGCTCCGGAAGTTCGGGAAGAAGTAGGCGCCGCGGCCGAGCAGGAGGTCGATCCCCGGCGCGGGCACTCGGGTCAGTGCGCTCCACACCGGCCGGGGCAGCGGCACCGGTCGGACGCGCAGCGTACGGAAGCCGAAGCGCTCGATCGAGCCCGCCTCGCTCGCCGGCACGACGAGGAGCACCTCGACCTCTGCGGCGGTCGCGTCGGTGTCCAGCGCGTGCAGCAGGCCGAGCAGGACGCGGCCGACCCCGGTCAGGCGCGGCGCCGCGAGGGCGGTCGCGTCGACCAGGAGGCGGCGGCGCCGCGCGGTCACGGCCTGCTGAGGCGGACGGTGGAGTCGATGTCGACGACGCCGTCGTGCACGGAGGCCCGCTCGACCGTGAAGGTCGCGGCGACCGGGATCCGCATGGTCTCGCCCTGCGAGAAGGTGGCCGAGGAGGCGTGCACGGCGTAGTTGCCGGCGCCGAGGTGCAGGTCGGGGAGGGTGAACGTGACCGTCATCTCTCCGTCGACCGCGCTCAGCGGCGTGCCGATGCGCTCGGTGTTCGTCCCGAAGACGCGCTGGCCGAGGGGAGTGTCGATGCCCATGCCGATGTTCCAGTCGTCGACCGGGCGGCTGGTGCGCACCGTGACGTCGAACTCGAGGGTCTCGCCGCTGCGGACGACCGTGCCGCCGTGCTCGATCGATCCGCCGCGCAGTCGGCAGCCCAGGATCTCGATGAGCTGGGGGGCGGGCTCGTCCGCGGCCTCGGCGGCCTCGGCCTCGCGCTCCTGGCGGGCGGCCCGACGGTCCTCGAAGCTCTCGCGGAGGACCTGGAGTCCCTCGGAGGTCTCGCCGTCGAAGACGACGGTGCCCTTCTCGAGGACGATGGTGCGGTCGCAGAGCTCGCCGACCTGCTCGAGCGAGTGGGTGACCAGCACGATGGTCTTCCCCGCGCGCTGGAAGGCGCGGATGCGGTCCATGCACTTGCGCTGGAACGGCTCGTCGCCGACGGCGAGCACCTCGTCGACCAGCAGCAGGTCGGGATCGGTGTGGATCGCGATAGCGAAGGCGAGCCGCACGTACATGCCCGACGAGTAGAACTTGACCTGGGTGTCGATGAACTCGGCGATCTCGGAGAAGTCGACGATCGAGTCGAACTTGCTGTCCAGCTCGCTGCGCGAGAGTCCGAGGATCGCGCCGTTGAGGTAGACGTTCTCGCGCCCGGTGAGGTCGGGGTGGAAGCCCGCTCCGAGCTCGAGGAGCGCGGCGAGGCGTCCGCGGCGCTCCACGGTGCCGGTCGTCGGCTGCACGATGCCGCCGATGAGCTTGAGGAGCGTGCTCTTGCCCGATCCGTTCGCGCCGATGAGGCCGACGGTCGAGCCCAGTGGGATCTCGAGGTCGACGTCGCGGAGTGCCCAGAACTCGTCGCGGTGCTTGCGCCCGCGGCCGAAGTTGACGATCCGCTCCTTGAACGACTTGTCCTTGCGGATGACGAAGCGCTTGGAGGCGTTGCGCACCCGGACGACGGTCGGGGTGCCGGAGGAGGCGGGCACGGACTCCTGCTTGCTGGTGAGGGTCACGATCAGATCTCCTGGGCGAAGTTGCCCTCGAGGCGGCGGAAGATCCGGTGGCCGATCCACACGAACACCAGCCCGACGACGAGGACGATGAGAAGGCGCAGCTCCATGTCCGGCGGCCACACCTGGGGGGCGATCTCGTTGCCGTCGATGATGCTGACGCGCGAGCCGTCTCCCCAGATCGCGCGCTGGAAGGCGAGGATCGCGTTCGAGATCGGGTTGATGAGGTAGAGCTGCTCGGCCCAGCCGTGGCCCGCTCCGGTGGAGGCGGCGACGACGAAGTTCCACGCGTAGACGATGGGGGAGAGCCAGAAGAAGATCTGCAGCCCGACCTCGACGAGGAACTGGACGTCGCGGAGGTAGACGTTGAGGGCCGAGAGGGCCAGGGCCAGCGCGAGGCCGTACACGAGCACGATCGCCAGCGCGGGCACGATGTAGAGGAGCTGGACGCCGAAGATCAGCGAGCCCGTGAGGACGGCTCCCGCGATCAGGACGACGAACTGCACACCGAAGTTGAAGAGGGCCGAGCCGATGGCCGCCACCGGGAAGATCTCCCGCGGCAGGTACACCTTCTTGATCAGTCCGCCGTTGCCGAGGATCGACGTGGTGCCCGCGGTCACGATCTCGCTGAACAGGCCCCAGAGGGTGAGCCCCGAGAAGACGAAGATCGCGAAGTTCGGGACGCCGCGCGAGGCCCCGAGGATCTGGCCGATCGCCACGTAGTAGATGAGGAGCATGATCAGCGGCCGGACGAGGCTCCAGACGAAGCCCAGGCTGCTGTCCTTGTAGCGCGACTTCAGCTCGCGCCCGACGAGCAGGCGGAGAAGCTCGCGGTGCCGCAGGATCTCGGCGAGAGAGGCGACGAAGCCGCCCGAGCCGCCGCCGACGGCCGACGTGGTGCCGGCGATCTGGAACGGCTCGTCGGCGATCGCGCGCGCGCGATCCACAGCTTTGCTGGGCATGGAACTCCAAGCTCTCGGCCTCCGCCGGGCGACGGACCGCATCATTATACGTGCGGCCCACCCTGGAGCCCCCTGGCTGGCGTGCCGGTGCGCGGCGCATGGCGGGTAGTCTTGCTCCCGCTCGCCGACTGAACGACACGAACGAGGTGTTCGCCATGCCCACGCAGCCATCCGACGTCCCCCTGGACCCGGCGCCGCAGAGCGCTGGGGACCCCGCCCCCGTCCTCGGCGGCACGGGCGAGGACGCTCCTCCCGCTCCCGACCCGAGCCTCGAGTCGGCCGTCGGCGACGCCGCTCCCGCCGCCGTCCCGGCCGAGCCCGCCCGCACGTCCGGGGCTCCCATCGAGCCCCGTCTCGCCGAGCCCGAGTCCCCGGACGAGGAGCTCGCCCGCCTGCGCGCGCAGGTCGACTCCCTCCTCAACGACCCCTTCGACGAGTGGGTCGAGCGGATCCAGGTGGGCGGAGTGACCGCCTCCGGCTTCGAACGCACCCTCTCCTGGCGGGTGACGAAGCCGCTCCGCCTGGTGCGCACCTTCCAGATCCGCGTCGAGCAGCTCGGGCTGTCGGGCGCCGTCGGCCACAGCGCGCGCTTCGTGAAGCGCCGCCTGTCCGGTCGGGCGCGATGAGCGACCGGTCGCAGGTCTCGGCCGCCGGCTCGGCCGCCGCGCGCGCCCACCGCACGGAGGCGATGCTGCAGCGCCTGGAGCAGATCGGCGCGCTCCTCTTCGACGAGGAGCGCCGCGCCTCGCTGCGCACCCGCGGGCCCGGCCCGTACCTCGACGAGGTGGCCCGAGAGATCCGCTCGCGCCAGGACGACGAGCTGACCTGGGTCGCGCTGGTGTCGTTCACGGCCGCGTACCCGACGAGCGAGCTGTTCGACTGGTTCCGCCGCGCCCTCGAGCTCGCCCCCGAGGAGGCGGCGCTGCGCATCTTCCTCGAGGCCGGCTCCCGCACCGCGACCGGGTTCGCCGATCTGGACGCCCGCGTCGAGGTCGTCACCGGGGCCGTCCTGATCGACGTCGACTTCCCCGCCCGCCACGGGCACAACACCGGCGTCCAGCGGGTCGTGCGCCAGACCGTGTCCCGCTGGGACGCCGAGCACGAGATCGTCCCGGTCGCCTGGGTCCACGGATCGATGTCCTTCCGGCGGCTGAGCGCGATCGAGCACGAGCGCGTCGTCGACTGGTCCTCCGCCGGGCGGCGCGACTGGGAGCACGGCGATCCGGAGCGCATCGAGTTCGTCGTGCCCTACCGCAGCGTCGTCGTCATCCCCTCGGTGCCCGACTACAACCAGTGCGGGCCGCTCGCGGCCCTCGCCGAGTACTCCGGCAACGAGGTCGTCGTCCTCGGCCACGACGCGATCCCCGTCGTCAGCGCCGACACGGTGCCGCCGGAGGAGACGGTGCGCTTCGTCAACTTCCTCTCCGTGGTCAAGCACGCCGAGCGCGTCGCCACGGTGAGCGCCGCGGCCGCGCTGGAGTTCGAGGGCTTCGTGCGAGCGCTCCCCGCTCAGGGCCTCACCGGCCCGACCGTCGTCCCGGTCCCGCTGCCCGTGGAGCTCCCGGACGGCCTGCGCTCCGAGGGCCGGAGCGCGTCCGGCCTGCCGCTCGTGCTCTGCGTCGGCAGCCAGGAGCCCCGCAAGAACCACCTCGCGGTGCTGCACGCCGCCGAGGTCCTCTGGCGCGAGGGCCTGCGCTTCCGCGTCCGCTTCATCGGCGGGGCCAACCCGTGGGCGCACCAGGTCTTCGATCCCCGCGTGCGCGAGCTGGTCGCCGCCGGACGCCCGGTCGAGGTGCTCCGCGGAGCCGACGACGACGTCCTGATCGCGAGCTACCGGGAGGCGCTGTTCCTGGCGTTCCCGTCGCTGCACGAGGGGTACGGCCTGCCGGTCGCCGAGGCGCTGTCGATCGGGCTCCCCGTGCTGACCTCGCGCTACGGCAGCACGGCGCAGATCGCCGAGCACGGCGGATGCGTCCTGATCGACCCGGAGTCCGACGAGGAGATCACCGACGGCATGCGCCGCCTGCTGACGTCGCCGGAGCTCGTCGACGAGCTCCGCCTCGAGGCGGCCGAGCGGCCCGAGCGCACCTGGGACGACTACGCCCGGGAGCTGTGGGCCGCCCTGATCGGCCCCTCGGCCCTCATCGAGCACGAGGAGGCGCCCCGTGCGCTCTAAGCAGTACCTGGTCGACCGTCTCGCCACCCTGGTGCGCACCCTGGCCCCCTCCGTGGAGCCGCTGGGCAGCGTCGACGCCCTCACCGGACAGCTGAGCGTTCTGCTGCCCGCCCCCACCGACCGCGAGGTCTGGCTGGTGCTCGCCGTCCTCCGCGGCACGCTCCCGCGCCGGGAGGACGTCGTCGACGGCCGCCGCCGGGCCCGGCTGGACGGCACCGCCGGTCTGCTCACCCACGCCGCGTCCACCATCGCCTCGAACCGGGTCTTCGCCCGCTTCCACCACCCCGAGGTCGAGGTGGTCGTCGGCGCGGTCGTCGTCGACGTGCACCACACCGCGCGCACGGGGCTGGCCACGGGCATCCAGCGCGTGGTGCGCCAGAGCCTCGTCCGATGGACGCGCGACCACGAGATCCTGCTCGCCGGCTGGGACTCGACCCACGAGTCGCTCGTCATGCTCACCCCGGAGCAGAGCCGGAACGCCGTCTCGGGCGACGTGCCCGACGCCGCCGAGGACCGCTCCCGCGTGATCGTCCCGTGGCAGGGCACCTACCTCCTGCCCGAGCTCGCCGTGGAGGACGAGCGGACGTCGCGCGTCTCCGCTCTGGCCGAGTTCAGCGGCAACCGCACGGGCACCATCGGCTTCGACTGCGTGCCGGTCACCACCGCCGAGACGGCGAGCACCGGCATCAGCGCCGCCTTCTCGCGCACGCTCGTCGCCGTGTCGCACATGGACCGCATCGCGACCATCTCCGAGGCGGCCGCGACCGAGTACTCCGGCTGGCGCCACATGCTCGGCAGCGTCGGGATGCAGGGGCCGGACATCCGGCCGATCCTGCTGCCCTCGCAGCCGGAGAGCGTCTCGGACGAGGAGCTGGCCACCGCCGCGCGCTCGCTGGTGACCGGCGACCTCCCGCTCGTCGTCTGCGTCGGCAGCCACGAGCCACGGAAGAACCACCTGGCTGTGCTCCAGGCGGCCGAGCTGCTCTGGCGCCGGGGCGTGCGCTTCAGCCTGGTCTTCATCGGCGGCAACGCCTGGAGCAGCGCCGAGTTCGAGTACCGACTCGAGGTCCTCGAGGGCCAGGGCCGTCCGGTCCGCTCGCTCTCCAAGATCACCGACGCGCTGCTCTGGAGCGCCTACCGCCTGGCCCGGTGCACGGTGTTCCCCTCGATCAACGAGGGCTACGGTCTCCCGATCGTGGAGTCGATCTCGGTCGGCACCCCGGTCGTGACCTCCGGCTTCGGCAGCATGCACGAGGTCTCCGCCTCGGGCGGCGCGCTGTTCGTCGATCCGCACGACGACCACGACATCGCCGCGGCCCTCGAGCGGCTGCTGACCGACGACGAGCTGCACGCGCGGCTCTCGGCGGAAGCGCTCGCGATCGACGGCGGCACCTGGGACGAGTACGCCGCCCGCGTCTGGTCGTACCTCGTCGAGGGCGAGGGCGTCGACGAGCGGGGCCGGGCCGAGCAGTCGGACGCGACCGCCTAGGCGTCCTCGACCCACCGCGTGCAGAAGGCCCCCGCTCCAGGAGCGGGGGCCTTCTGCACGCGGTGCGCGCGGCTCAGTTGGAGCGGCGCGCCAGCTCGAGGTCGTTCTCGACCATGCGGGCGACGATCTCCTCGAAGCCGACGGTCGGCGCCCAGCCGAGCACTTCGCGGGCCCGGGAGGCGTCCCCGCGCATCTCGGGGGCGTCCACGGGGCGCGCGAACCGCGGGTCGATCGTGACCCGCTGCTCCCAGTCGTCGATGCCGGCCGCGGTGAAGGCGGCACGGACGAAGTCGCGGACCGAGTGCGCGACTCCGGTCGCCACGACGTAGTCGCCCGCCTCCTCGGCGCGCGAGGCGCGCACGAGGGCGTCCACGTAGTCGGGAGCCCAGCCCCAGTCGCGGCGCGCGTCGAGATTGCCGAGCGAGAGCTCCGACTCGGCGCCCGTCGCGATCGCCGCGACTCCGGAGGTGATCTTGCGGGTGACGAAGCCGAGCGGCCGACGCGGCGACTCGTGGTTGTAGAGGATGCCGGACGAGGCGTGGAGCCCTCGGCCGCGGTAGACCGCGACGAGGTGGTGCGCGAACGCCTTCGCGGCTCCGTAAGGGGAGACGGGGCGGATCGGGGTCCGCTCGGTCTGCGGGTTCTCGGTCGCGGCCCCGAAGATCTCGGAGGAGGAGGCCTGGACGAAGCGGACCTCCCGGCCCGCCGACTCCTGGAGCGCCAGCGAGGCCTCCAGGAGCGCGGCGACCGCGGTGCCGGTCACCTCGGCCGTGAGCACGGGCTCCTTCCACGAGAGCGCGACGGAGGAGAGGCCGGCGAGGTGGAAGACCGTGTCCGGCTGCGCCTCCGCGACGATACGGCCGAGGCCGGAGGCGTCGCGGAGATCGCCCTCGAAGGCGCGGACGGCGGCGGGAAGAGCGGCGTCGTCGGTCCCGCGCACGAGCGCGGAGACCTCCCAGCCGTCGGCGAGCAGGCGCTCGACGAGGTAGCCCCCGTCCTGACCGCTCGCTCCGGTGACGAGAGCGGCAGGCATGACTACTTGATCAGCGCGGACTGCTCGGCGAGGTCGTTCTCGACCATCATCGCCACGAGCTCGGGGAACGAGACCTTCGGCTCCCAGCCGAGAACATCGCGCGCCTTCGCCGGGTCGCCGATCAGCAGGTCCACCTCGGCGGGACGCATGAACGCGGGGTTCTGGGTCACGTACGGGGTCCAGTCCTCGATGCCGACGTGGTTGAAGGCGATGTCGAGGTACTCGCGGATCTGGTGGGTCTCGCCGGTCGCGACCACGTAGTCGTCGCCCTCGGGCTGCTGCAGCATGCGCCACATCGCGTCGACGTAGTCGCCGGCGAAGCCCCAGTCGCGCTTCGCGTCGAGGTTGCCGAGCTCCAGCGTCTCCTGGAGGCCGAGCTTGATGCGGGCGACCGCGAGGCTGATCTTGCGCGTGACGAACTCCGGTCCGCGGCGGGGCGACTCGTGGTTGAAGAGGATGCCGGAGGAGGCGTGCATGCCGTACGACTCGCGGTAGTTGATGGTCATGTAGTGGCCGAAGACCTTGGCCACGCCGTAGGGCGAGCGCGGCCAGAGCAGCGTCTCCTCGCTCTGCGGGACCTGCTGGACCTTGCCGAACATCTCGGAGGAGGAGGCCTGGTAGAACTTCACGCGCGACATGTCGGAGCCGGCGTAGAGGCGGGTCGCCTCGAGGATGTTGAGCACGCCCTTGCCGGTCACATCGGTGGTGAGCGACGCGTTCTCCCACGAGTAGGCGACGAACGAGATCGCACCGAGGTTGTAGACCTCGTCGGGCTGGGCGGCGGCGAGCACGCGCACGAGGCTCGACACGTCGGTGAGGTCGCCGGTGAGCAGGGTCACCTCGGGCACGGTGCGGCGGACCAGCTCGTACTTGGGGTTGTTCTGCCCGCGGACGAGCCCGAAGACCTCGTAGCCCTTCGAGAGGAGGAGCTCGGCGAGGTAGAGGCCGTCCTGGCCGGTGATTCCGGTGATCAAAGCGCGGGGCACGTGGTGGTCCAATTCGTCGGGGTCGATGACAGCGGGACACATACTACCCACGGGCACGGCCGGGCGCCGGGAGCGGTGCGGCCCGCCGGTATCCTGGCCGGGCTTCGGACCGATTGGACGCCATGCCGGAACTTCGCCCCGTCACGCTCGCCGTGCTCACTGTCGACCCGGGCGGGATGGGCGGCGGCGAGACCTACGCGCGCGCGCTCACGCGCCTCCTGGCGCCGCGGCCGGGGGAGGAGGGGCCCGACGTGCAGGTGCTCGTCCCCGAGAACGCGCGCGGCTTCAGCGAGGGCGTGCCCGAGGTCGTGGCCGAGGGGGTCGTCAGCGGGGCGGGCCACCGCCGCCGGGCCGTGGGGATGCTCCAGGCGCTCCTGCGCACGCCGCGCCTGCGCCGGCGCCTCGGCCGGGAGGCGGTGCTCTACTTCCCGTTCACGGTCCCACTCCCGTGGCCGTCGCGGCGGCAGGGGCACGTGCAGATGCTGTTCGACCTGCAGCACCGCGACCTCCCGCACCTCTTCCCCCGCGTCGAGCGCGTCTTCCGCCGGCTCGCCTACGAGGCGACCGCTCGCCGCGCCGACGCGGTCATCACCATCAGCGCCTTCACCAAGGGGCGGATCGTCGAGCTGCTGGGCATCCCGGAGGAGCGGATCCACGTGTCGCATCTCGGCGTGGACACCCGGCGCTTCGTCGCGAATCTGGGCACACGCGAGGACTTCGTCTTCTACCCGGCGCGCGCCTGGCCGCACAAGAACCACGCCCGCCTGTTCGAGGCGGTGCGCCTCCTTCGGGAGGAGGGGCACGCCCTCCGGCTCGTGCTGACCGGAGGGGATCTGGACCGCCTCGGCCCGCTGCCGGACTTCGTCGAGTGGCGCGGCCACGTCACTCCGGAGGAGCTCGCCGACCTCTACCGCCGAGCCGCGGTGCTGGCGTTCCCGAGCCTCTACGAGGGCTTCGGCCTCCCTCCCATCGAGGCGATGGCGTCGGGATGCCCGGTCGCCGCGTCCGACGCGGGCTCGCTCCCGGAGATCTGCGGGGACGCCGCGGTCTACGTCGATCCGCTCGAGCCGCGCTCGATCGCGGACGGGATCCTCGAGGCGATCGAGCGGACAGGCGAGCTCGGCCCGCTCGGCGTCGAGCGCGCCCGGTCCTTCAGCTGGGAGCGCTGCCGGGAGGAGCACCTCGCCGTGCTCCGCCAGGTGGCGCGGCGGCGCGGGCGCTGAGGAGTCCGGTCAGTCCCGCGGGTGCAGGAGCCGGCGCCAGCTCAGTCCCTGGGCCGCGCGCATCGCGCAGAGCACCACGAGCAGCCAGCCGGCGTCGAGCAGGATCGAGCTCTCGGCCAGCGCGGTGACCATCAGCACGGTCAGCACCAGCACCGGCCAGACGTGCACGACCGCCTTGCGCTCGGAGGCGATCAGCCAGGAGCGCCAGAGCGCGAGGCCGATCAGCACGACGAAGAGGACCACCCCGACCGCGCCGACCTGCAGGGCCACGTCGAAGAGCGCGTTGAGGCTCGACGAGTGCGGGCGGCCCGAGAGGTAGTCGATGGCGGTGAAGGGGTAGAGGTCGGGCCGCCAGTAGCCCACCCAGCCCCAGCCGACGATCGGAGCGAGGTCCGTGAAGCGCCAGACCTGCTGCCAGAGCCGCAGCCGGAACTCGAACTCGCTGCCCGCGTTCAGCAGCTCGATCACCCGGTAGCGCAGGAGCCACACGGTGAGGGCGGCCGCTGCGGCGACGCCGAGCACCGCGACCTGCCGCCGCCGACGGTGGGTGCCGTCGCCGTGGCGCACCCAGCGCAGAGCGAGGGCGACGACGACGGCCACGGCGAGCACGCCCGCGCTCACGGCGGAGCGCGTGAAGAGGAGGGTGACCGCGGCGAGGGCGATCGAGGCGACGGCCGGCCCGCGGGCGACGGAGCGGGTCATCAGCTCCACCGAGAACGTCACGATCGCCAGCAGGCAGACCAGCCCGAGCTGGTTGCGCGTGCCGACCAGTCCCTGGATCGGCCCGCCGACCGCGAGCAGTCCCTCCACGCCGAGGAAGCGCAGCGGCTGGTCGATCAGCACCCCCGAGAGCACCTCGACGGCGAGCGAGGCGATCAGCACGACCCGCAGCACGTCGCCGACCGAGCGGATGATCTGGATGATGTCGCGCGTCAGGCCGATCGCGATCGCCAGGAACGCCAGGGCGAACTGGTAGACGACGCTCGAGACCGTGGCCCAGGTGTAGTCGCTCCACAGCACGCTGAGCGCGATCCAGCCGAGGAACACCAGGATGCTCGTGGGCAGCAGGCCCTCCCAGTCGAGCCGCCCGCGCCGCAGGACGAGCATGACCGCCGCGAGGGCGGTGAGCGTGGCGACGGCGGCGATGTAGCCGGGCCAGCCGAGGAGCCCGCGGACCGCCGGGGCGCAGAGGACGGTGACGAGAGTGGTCTGCGCGAGGGCCGCCGCGAACTGCGGGGACGCCGTCGCGTCGGCGACGGAGGCGGGGAGCGAGGGGCGGCGGGGCCTCATCGCCTCGGGGAGGCGTCGGCGAGGGGGAGCGGGGTCGCGGCGAGGACCTCGGGCGTCTCGGTCGCCGGCCGCTTGGTCTGCACCGCGAAGAGGACGAGGAGCAGCCAGCCTCCCTCGATGAGGATCCGGCTCTCGAAGAGCGACTGCGCCAGGAGGGCGACCACGATCAGCAGCGGAGCGAGGCTGACGGCCGTGTAGGGGAGGGTCGAGGTCGCGTCGCGCCGCGGGCGGTCGACCGCGCGGAACCAGGAGCGCCACAGCGTCGAGACGGCGAGCGCCGCGAAGAGGACGAGGCCGCCCGCTCCGAGCTGGAGGGCGACGTCGAGCCAGGCGTCGTGGGCCTGCAGGTAGAGCACGCCCTTGCGCTCGGCGAGGGTGTCGAACGGGGCGGCCCAGGGAGCCCAGTAGCTGACCCAGCCCCAGCCGAGGACCGGACGCTGCAGCGTGAGCGCGATCACCGAGTCCCAGATGTCGAGGCGGCCCGTGGCGTCCTCGCTCTTGCCGAGCAGGCCGAGGAGGGCGCCCCAGCCCGCGGCGCCTCCGGCGACGGCCGCCACCGCCAGCCCCGCGGCGGTCAGGTAGACGGGACGCCGGCGGGACTCGCCCCTCCGGCGAGCCCAGAGCGCGAACGCGGCCGCGAGGACGACGGCGACGAGGCAGAGCAGGACGGTTGCCGAGCGGGTGAGCAGGAGGGTCGCGACGAACAGGGCGACCCAGACCGCTCCCCACCGGCGCCGGATCGAGTGGGCCGCCAGCTCGATCGCGATCACGATCAGGCCGAGCAGGGCGAGGAAGCCGAGGAGGTTGCGGTTGCCGACGATCCCCTGGACGGGCTCGCCGGTGAAGAGGGCGGCCTGCGACCAGTAGAAGGCGTCGGGCGTCGGTCCGTCGGCGGGAGGCTCGACGCCGAACGGCAGGACGGGCTGCCGCACGACGACCGCGATCACGAGCTCGAAGAGGAGCGACAGGCCGACGGAGAGGCGCAGGGCCCGTCCGAGAGCCGTGAGCAGCTCCCGGCTGCTCAGCGTGACGGCGAGGACGACGCCGCCGAGCGTCGTCGCGAGCTGCGCCGTGACTCCGATCGCGCTCGCTCCCGGATAGGCGGACCACAGCAGCGAGAGCACCGCGAGCCCGAGGAAGAGGACCAGCGACTTCGGCGTGCGGGCCCAGCGCAGGCGGGGGCGGGCGCGGACGAGCACGGCGATCGAGGCGCCCAGGAGCACCGCGACGACGACGCCCCAGCCCCACCATCCGGCGAGGTTCCGCAGCGACTGGCCGGCCAGCAGCACGGCCAGCACCGCCACCGCGAGCGCTCGGGGAGCGGCGGGGGCGGCGCGTCGGATCATGGCGACCAGTCTAGGGAGCGGGGGCGGCGCGGCGGCGTGCCGGGCGCGCCGCCGCTCGCTCCCCGGCCGGGGAGGCTCAGACGAACGCGGCGGTGCCGGTGATCGAGCGGCCGACGATCAGCGTGTTCATCTCGCGGGTGCCCTCGTAGGAGTAGAGGGCCTCCGCGTCGGCGAAGAAGCGGGCGACGCCGTAGTCGAGGACGATGCCGTTGCCGCCCATCACCTCGCGGCACCAGGCGACGGTCTCGCGCATCCGGGCCGTCGCGTAGGCCTTCGCGAGGGCGGAGTGCTCGTCACGCTGCTCGCCGGCGTCGAGCATCTCGGACACGCGGGTCGCCAGGGCGATGCTGGCCGTGATGTTGCCGATGCTCTTGACCAGGAGGTCCTGCACCAGCTGGTGCCCGACGAGCGGCTTGCCGAACTGCACGCGCTCCTTCGCGTAGCGCAGCGCCGCGTCGTAAGCGCCGATCGAGACGCCGATGGCCTGCCAGGCGACCTCGGCGCGGGTGAGCCGGAGCACCTTCGCGGTGTCGCGGAACGAGTTCGCGCCCTGCAGGCGCAGCGACTCCGGGACGCGGACGCCCTCGAGCACGATGTCGGCGTTCTGCACCGTGCGCAGGCTCTGCTTGCGCGCGATGGCGGTGGCGCGGTAGCCCGGTGTCGAGGTGGGGACGAGGAAGCCCTTCACCTGGCCGTCCTCCGCGTCCTTCGCCCAGATCACGGTCACGTCGCTGAAGGTCGCATTGCCGATCCAGCGCTTCTCGCCGTCGAGGATCCAGTCGTCGCCGTCCCGGCGGGCGGTGGTGCGCAGGCCCTGGGCGGAGTCGGAGCCGGAGTGCGGCTCGGTGAGGCCGAAGGCGCCGACGACCTCGCCCGAGGCGAGCTTCGGCAGCCACTCGGCGCGCTGCTCGTCGGAGCCGGCGACGCCGACCGTGCCCATCACCAGGCCGTTCTGCACGCCGACGTAGGTCGCGATGCCCGCGTCCACCCGGCCCAGCTCGAGCGCCACCCAGCCGCGGAACACGGCGGAGTTCTCTATCGCGCGGGTCTCGGGCCAGGAGAGGCCGATGACGCCGGTGGCGTGGATCCCGGGGATCAGCTGCCGCGGGAACTCCGCGCGCTCCCAGTACTCGTCGGCGATCGGCCGCACCTGCTCCTCGAGGAACGCGCGGACGCCGACCAGCAGCTCCTTCTCGGCGGGCGTGAGCGCCGCCTCGAACCCGTAGAAGTCGGCCCCCAGGGTCTCGAAGGTCGTGCTGTCCATGCTCTGTGCTCCCTCGCTCGTCGGATGCGGCACGGCTACCGCTCCGACGGCGACAGTGCTGCGACTCCCAGCGTACGAAGCGCGCCTGCGAGTGCCGCGTCCGCTGGCGGAGAGCACCAACAGGCGGGCCCTCCTCCCGGGCCCGCGTTGTGGATCCTGCTAGCGTCGCAGCGGAGCGGCCCCGGCGCGTCCGGCTGAGCGGCTCGGACCCACCCCTCGGACGGAAGGCCAGCGCTCCCGTGTTCATCCCGATCGGCAACACCCCCCGCGACTACGCCTGGGGCTCGCTCACCGGCATCTCGGAGGCCCTCGGCACCGCGCCCTCCGGCGCCCCTGAGGCCGAGCTCTGGCTCGGCGCGCACCCGGGCTCGCCCGCGCGCATCCTCGACCCCGCCTCGGTCGGCGCCGGCACGCTCGCCGAGTGGATCGCCGATCACCCCGAGGCGGCGCTCGCCGGAGTGGAGGGGTCGGTCGATCCGGTCTCGGGCGCTCCCCGTCTGCCGTTCCTGCTCAAGATCCTCGCGGCGGGCGGGCCGCTGTCGCTCCAGGCCCACCCCTCGTCCGAGCGGGCCCGGCGCCGGTTCGTCGAGGAGGAGGAGGCCGGCATCCCCCGCGACGCCGCCGATCGCAACTACAAGGACCCGTTCCACAAGCCCGAGCTGATCTACGCGCTCAGCGAGAGCTTCGACGCGCTCTGCGGCTTCCGCGAGCCGGCGGACGCCCGGGCGCTGCTCGCCGAGCTGGCCGGGCGCGCCCCGGCGGAGGAGGCGGCCGCGATCGCGCGGTTCGCCCGGACGCTCGAGGGCGAGCCCTCGGAGGTCCTCCGCGGCGCCGTGTCGTGGCTGCTCGCCGACGGCGACCGCGCCGAGGTCGCCGCGCTGGTGTCCGCGGTCGTCGCGGCGTCCGCGGGCGACGACCGCCTCGAGACGACCACGGTCCGGGACCTGGCCGAGAGCTACGCGGGCGACCCCGGCATCGTGCTCTCGCTCCTGCTCAACCGCGTCCGCCTCGCCCGTGGCGAGGTGCTCTACCTCCCCGCCGGCAACATCCACGCCTACCTCGCGGGCACGGGCGTGGAGCTGATGGCCGCCTCCGACAACGTGCTGCGCGGGGGCCTCACGCCCAAGCACATCGACGTGCCCGAGCTGGTGAGCGTGCTCGAGTTCTCGCCGCTGCCCGTGCCCTACCTCCCGGCCGAGCAGGCCGGACCGGGCGTGCGCGTCTACCGTCCGGACGTCCCCGACTTCGTGCTCGCCGTCGTGGAGCCGGAGTCGGAGACGCCGGCCCGCGTCGCCCTGCACGGACCCGCCATCGCGATCGCGACCGAGGGCTCGTTCTCGCTCGAGGGCGCCGAGGGCTCGGTCCGCGTCGAGCGCGGCGGCAGCGTGTTCGTGACCCCGTCGGAGGGCACTCTCGCCGTCACCGGACGGGGCACGCTCTTCGTCGCGACGGTCTGATCCCTCCAGCGATCCCGGTGCCGGCCGCTCAGGCGGCGAACGTGCGGCGGTAGGCCGCCGGCGTGGTCCGCAGGACGCGCGTGAAGTGGTGGCGCATCACCGCGGCCGTGCCGAAGCCGACCCGCGCGGCGACCGCCTCGAGGGTCAGCTCCGTCTCCTCCAGCAGCACCTGCGCCCGGAGGAGGCGCTGGCGGGTGAGCCAGGCGAGCGGAGTCGTGCCGAGGTCGGCCCGGAAGCGGCGCGCGAAGGTGCGGGGGGCCATCACGGCGCGACGGGCCAGCGCCTCGATCGAGAGGTCCTCGTCGAGGTGCTCCAGCATCCACTCGGTGACCTCGGCCAGCGAGTCCGCGCGCGCCTCGGGAACGGGGGTCCGCAGGTACTGCGCCTGCCCGCCGTGGCGCTGCGGGGGCACGACCATCCGCCGGGCGACGACGCTCGCCGCCGTCGCGCCCAGCTCCTCGCGCACCACGTGCAGCGCCGCGTCGATGCCGGCCGCGGTGCCCGCGCTCGTCACGATGCGCCCCTCCTGCACGTAGAGGACCTCGGGGTCCACCGTGACGGAGGGGAAGCGCCGGGCGAGCTCGGCGGCGTGCATCCAGTGGGTGGTCGCGCGCCGGCCGTCGAGCAGGCCCGCCTGCGCCAGGGTGAAGGCCCCGCTGCAGACGCTGAGGATCCACGCGCCGCGCTCGTGAGCCTCGCGGAGGAGGTCGAGCACCTGCTCGTCGGCGGGCCCGCGGCCGTGGGCGGGGACGGCGATCAGGTCCGCGTCCCGGGCCGCGTGGAGACCATCGGCGATCAGCAGGTCGAATCCGAGGCTCGTGCGGACGGGGCCCGGATCGGGAGTGGCGATCCGGAAGTCGAGGGCGGGACCTCCGTCGGCGCCGCGGTCGATCCCGAACACCTCGCAGACGACCCCGAACTCGAACGGCGCGAGGCCGGGCAGGGCGAGGAGGGCGACGGAGCGGAGCACGGCGGCAGGATATCGCCACCCGTCGTCATCCGGCCGATCCGCGCCGTCGATCCCCGCCGCTAGGGTGTCTTCCGGCGCGCGGAGTCGCGGGCCCGCACCGAGGAGGATCCACATGGCATGGCTGGTCACCGGGGGAGCCGGGTACATCGGGGCGCACGTGGTGCGCGCGTTCTCGGAGCAGGGCATCGACCCCGTCGTCCTCGACGACCTCTCCTCGGGGCACGCGTCGTTCGTGCCCGAGGGCGTCCCGTTCCACCAGGGCTCGATCCTCGACGAGGCCCTGCTCGACCGCGTGCTCGCCGAGCACGACATCGAGGGCGTCGTCCACGTCGCCGGGTTCAAGTACGCCGGAGTCTCGGTGCAGCGCCCCCTGCACACGTACGAGCAGAACGTCACCGGCACCATGCGCGTGCTGGCGGCGATGGAGCGCGCCGGGGTCTCCTCGATCGTCTTCTCCTCGAGCGCTGCCGTCTACGGCGCGGTCGACGTCGAGATCGTCACCGAGGACACCCCCAAGAGCCCGGAGTCGCCCTACGGCGAGTCGAAGCTGATCGGCGAGTGGCTGCTCGCGGACGCGGGGCGGGCGCACGGCGTCCGGCACGCCTCCCTGCGCTACTTCAACGTCGTCGGGTCCGGCTACCCGGACGTCTACGACACCAGCCCCCACAACCTCTTCCCCCTCGTCTTCGAGGCTCTGCTGGACGGCCGCACGCCCCGGATCAACGGCGACGACTACCCGACGCCGGACGGCACCTGCGTCCGCGACTACATCCACGTCGCCGACCTGGCGCTCGCGCACGTCGCCGCGGCGCGCCGCCTGGCCACGAGCGAGCCGATCGACCCGGTCTACAACCTGGGCAGCGGATCCGGGGCCTCCGTCGGGGAGATCATGCGCGCGATCGCCGACAGCACCGGCATCGCCTTCACGCCCGAGGTCGCCCCGCGGCGGCCGGGCGATCCGCCCCGCATCGTCGCCTCCGGTGAGACGGCGGCCCGCGACCTGGGCTGGGAGATGCGGCACACCGTCGCCGAGATGGTGGAGAGCGCCTGGCGCGCACGGAGCGCCGCGACCGCCTGACCGGATCTCACGTTCGCGACACGCCGGTGTGTCGTGAACCCTCCACGGCGGGTTGAGGGTTTATGGTCCGCGACTTGACCTGAGCGAATGACACCGCTGTAATTACCTAGGCAGCGGCTCCGGGAGGAGCGGCCGCCGATCATCGGTTCGCAGGCGGGGTAGGAGACGGCATGACGCTTCCGGAACAGCACTCCGGAGTCCCCGAGGACTGGTTCGTCGATCCGGTCCGTCTGGGCGTGCCCGGGGTCCGACCCGGTATCGACACCGCGACCGAGGCGCCGGGGGGCGCGCTCTCCTGGCAGGTCGACTCGCTGTGCGCGCAGACCGACCCCGAGGCCTTCTTCCCCGAGAAGGGCGGCTCGACCCGCGACGCCAAGAAGATCTGCACCTCGTGCGAGGTCCGGGCGCAGTGCCTCGAGTACGCGCTCGAGAACGACGAGCGCTTCGGCATCTGGGGCGGCCTCTCCGAGCGCGAGCGCCGGAAGCTGCGCCGCCGGGCCTAGTCTCCTCCTCGCCGCGACCCGACCGACGGGGCGGCGAGCCGCAGGCGGGCGGCGCGGCGGCATCGCTTAGGGTGGTCCGCGATGTATCCACGAGTCACCGCCGTCCTCGTCGCGCGCAACGGCGCGGCCTATCTGGAACGAACCCTCGCGGCCCTGCGGGCGCAGACCCGTCAGCCCGACGCGACGGTGTTCGTCGACGGAGGCTCGAAGGACACGACCGACGAGCTCCTCGCGTCCTGGGGTCCGACGCAGCTCGTGCAGGTCGCCGAGCACCTCCCCTTCGGCCAGGCCGTGGCCCGCGCTGTCCGCGTGATGCAGCCGCCGGCCGGAGAGGACGAGTGGCTGTGGCTGCTCGCGCAGGACTCCGCCCCCGAGCCCGGCGCCCTCGCGGCGCTGCTGGGAGCCGTCGAGGTCGCCCCCTCCGTCGCGGTCGCCGGCCCCAAGATCATGGACTGGACGCGCTCCGGCTACATCCGCAGCTACGGCGAGTCGATCACCAAGCACGGCACGACCGTCCACCTCGTCGAGGACGAGCTCGACCAGGGCCAGCACGACTCCACGCCCGACGTCCTGGCCGTCGCCGCCGGCGGCATGCTCGTGCGCCACTCCCTCTGGGAGGAGCTCGGCGGATTCGACCCCGGCCTGCCGGTCGTCGACGACGCGCTCGACTTCTCGATCCGCACCCGGCTCGCCGGACACCGGGTCAGCCGCGTGCCGGACGCCCGCGTCACCACCGCCCGCATCGGGCTGCAGCGCCCCGACGGCCGCCGCATCGACAGCGGCGAGCGGCGCCGGGCGCGCCAGCACCGCACCGCGCAGCTGCACCGCCGGCTCGCCTACGCGCCCGTCGCGCTCCTCCTCCTGCACTGGCTCTCGCTCGTCCCCCTGGCGATCGGCCGCGCGGTCGTGCGCCTGCTGCGCAAGCAGCCCGGGCTGGTCGGAGGGGAGCTGCTGGCGGCCCTCGTCGTCGCCTTCGGGGGGACGAAGGTGCTGCGGGCCCGCACCGTTCTCCGCTCGTCGAAGAACGTGGGCTGGAAGGCGATCGCGCCGCTGCGCATCCCGCTGGACGTGGTGCGGCAGCTGCGCTCGGTGCGCCACGACGCCGTGCGCGTGCAGGCCGGGCGGGACCGTCATCCGCTGCACTTCTTCCAGGGCGGGGGAGTGTGGGTCGTCCTCGTCGCCGCGCTCGCCGGCCTGGTGATCTACACGCCGCTCCTCGCTGCTCCCGCGCTCAGCGGCGGTGGTCTGCTGACGCTCTCGCCGACCGTCGGCGAGCTGTGGCGCAACGCGGCCTACGGCTGGCGCGACCTCGGCTCGGGGTTCATCGGCGCGGCGGACCCGTTCGCCTCCGTCCTCGCCGTGCTCGGCTCGCTGACCTTCTGGTCGCCCAGCTACTCGATGGTGCTGCTCTACCTCGTCGCGCTCCCCGCTGCCGCCCTCGGCGCCTGGCTGATGATCGCCCGGCTCACCCCGCGCGCGACCGCCCGCGCCGCCGGAGCCCTCGTCTACATCCTCGCTCCCGCCTTCTTCGCCGCGCAGGCCGACGGGCGCCCCGCCCCGCTGCTGGTGCACGTGCTGCTGCCCTGGCTCTTCTTCGCCGGGTTCGGCGCGTACCGCTCCTGGTCCGCCTCCGCGAGCGCCTCGATCCTGGCCGCGGCCGTCGTGGCGTGCGCGCCGGTGCTGGCCGTGCCGCTCCTGGTGATCTGGCTCGTCGTCGTCGCCACCTCGGGGCGGCGGATCGGCCGCTTCCTCGGCCTGCCGATCCCCGCGGCCGTCCTGCTCTTCCCGCTGGTGGTCGCCCGCGCACCGCGGGGCGACTGGCTCGGCGTCCTCGCGGATCCGGGCGTCCCGCTGCCCTCCGCGCAGTCGGACCTCGTCGCGCTGCTCGCCGGCTTCCCGGCCGGTCTGCCCGACGGATGGCTCGCGTTCCTCGGCGGTCTGGGGATCGGCGCCTCCGCCGCCCCGCTGGTCACGGCCGTGCTCGTCGTGCCGCTGATCGTCGCGGCGCTGGCCGCCCTCCTCCTCCCGAACAACCTCTCGGCCCTCGGCGGAGTCGGCGTGGCGGCGGCGGGTCTCGTGACCGCCTCGCTCGCCCAGGGCGTGCAGGTCGCGACCACCGGCTCCGAGGCGGTCTCCGTCTGGAGCGGCACCGGTCTCAGCCTCTACTGGCTCGGCCTGGTGATCGGCGCGTCGCTCTCGCTCGCCGCCGTGCGCTCCGTGCGCGTGGTGCCGGCGCTCGTCGTCACGGCCGCGGCGGCAGCACTGGTCGGTCCGCTCGCGGTGGCCTTCCCGACCGGCGCCGGCACGTCGGTGTCGACCACGTCGGACCGCTCGCTCCCCGCCTACGTGGCGGCCGAGGCCCGGAACGACCCGCGGGTGGGCACGATCGTGCTCGTCCCGCAGGCGGACGGCGGCGTCCTCGCCCGGCTGGAGCGCGGAGCGGGCGCGACCCTCGACCAGCAGTCGACCCTCGCGAACACCGGCGCCGAGAGCACGGACGCGATCGACGAGCTGGCGGGCAACCTCGTCTCGCGGACGGGCTACGACGTCCCCTCCGCGCTCGAGAGCCTCGGCGTGCGCTTCGTCGTGCTGACCGAGCCGGCCGGCACCCAGGTCGGCGACGCGGCCGCCGCCGTGCGCGCGCGGGCGGCCGTCTCCCTCGACGGCAACGCGGCGTTCTCGGCCGTCGGCGACACCCGCTACGGGCTCCTCTGGACGGCCGTCGACACCGAGGGGACCCGCACCGAGGCCGCTCCGTCCGGCGTGGTCGGGCCCTTCGGGATCGCCTACACGATCGCCCTCCTCCTCGTCTTCGTCGTCGCCCTCCTGCTGGCGGTGCCCACCGGGCTCTCGCTCGAGCGGGGCCGCTCCAGCGGCGCGGTCGCCGGGATCGACGACGAGCCGGGCGAGGCCACCGGCCAGTTCGACGACGGGAACGACGATGTCTGACCCCGCCGACCAGGAGAAGCAGATGCCCGAGTCCTCCGCCCGCCGCTCCCGCGCGGAGCGCCGCGCCGATCGCGCCGCGGCCTCAACGCCCGATCGCGCACCCTCGGCCGCCCGTCGGCGCCGGACGGCCCTGCGCGGTGCGGTGGGCGCGGCCGGAGTCGTGATCGCCGCGGCCGCCGTGGTCGTGCCCCAGCTCCTCCCGTCCCCCCTGGTCTCGAGCGCCGCGGAGGGCGTCGTCGTGACGCCCGTCGCGGCCGACAGCTCGCTGGTCTGCGGCGGCGATCTGATCGACGCCGGAGAGCCGGAGCAGCTGCGTGCCCTCGACGGCGCGGCGACCGCGGTCCGGCCCGAGGGCTCCACCTCGGACCCCACGGTCCTCGACGAGGACGACGTCGCCGCACCGGGCACCGGCATCACCGGTCTGAGCGTGCCCGCGGGCTCCGACCCCGCTCCCGGCGGAGCCACCGTCCAGGGCATCGGCACGGACACCCTCTCCGGACTGTCGGCCCGCGCCTGCGCCGAGCCCTCGGCCGACAGCTGGCTCGTGGCCGGCTCGACCGACGTCGGGCGCACCTCCGTGCTGATCCTGGCGAACCCGAGCGAGGTCGCCTCCACCGTCGACCTCACGCTCTTCTCCGAGACCGGCACCGTCCAGGCCACCGGCGCCACGGGCATCGTCGTTCCGGCCGGAGCGGTCCGCGCGCTCCCGCTCGCGGGGCTCGCCCCCGGGGTCGTCCAGCCCGTCGTGCACGTGACCGCCCGGGGCGGCGAGGTCGCCGCGAGCATGCAGAGCAGCGCCATCTCCGGCCTCACCCCGGAGGGCGTCGAGACCACCGGCCCCTCCGCCGGCCCGGACACGCTCGCCGTGATCGCCGGCTTCACCGTCACGTCGCCTCCGGCCGAGACCGCGAGCGACGACGGCAGCGGCGGCGCGGGCAGCCCCGTGCTGCGCATCCTCACCCCCGGCGACGCCGACAGCACGGTCTCGGTCGAGGTCACCAACGAGGACCCGAGCGGGTCGGGCGCCTCCACCCAGGTCGTCGTCCCCGCCGGCCTCGTCGGCGAGGTCCCGCTCACGGGCCTGGCGGACGGCTCCTACCGCATCGTCCTGCGGGCCGATCAGCCGATCGTCGCGGCGGGGCGGACGACCTCGACCGGCTCGGCCGGCACGGACTTCGCCTGGTTCGCCTCCGGCACCGCGACCACGACGCCCTTCGGCGTCGCCGGCACGGGCGAGGGCGACGCGCGGCTGCACCTGGTCAACGGCAGCGACTCGACCGCCTCGGTCGAGATCGAGGCCCCGGGCGGCACCCGCACGCTCGAGCTCGGCCCGTTCGCGGCTCTCGCGACCCCGCTGGACGGCGACGGCGCTGTCGTCAGCAGCACCCAGCCCGTGCAGGCCTCGGTCTCGATCGCGCGCGACGGGCGGATCGCCTCGTACACGATCGTCCCGCCGGGACCGCTCTCCTCGCCGATCACGGTCTACTCGCACTGAGACGCGGGGCGGCGGCGCCTCGGCGGTGCCGGCGCCTCAGAGCTGCCGGCGCCTCAGGGGTGCCGGTAGCGGTCCGGGGAGATGTCCCACGGGTCGCGGCCGAGCAGCTCCGCGACGGCGCGGAACACGTAGCTCTCGATCAGCATGCGCTGGTGCCACTCGTCGCGGCGGTGCAGCTTCGCCAGGCGCTCGATCGGCACACGGTAGAGCGTGATGCGGCGCGCGGCGTGGTCGACGCGCCACCGCGCGATGCCCGTGCCCTGCAGCCGGTCGGGGTCGACGTCGGGAGTCGCCGCGACGTCGACGCGGATGCCGGCGAGCTCCTCCGGCCAGGTGCCGCGGAGGTAGTCGAAGGCCGAGCCGATCGTCGCCTCGAAGAAGTCGGAGCGGGTCTGCAGCAGGGGGAGGTGCGGACCGGTGATCGGCCCTCGTGCGCCGCGGCCGTGCCGGTCGCGGGAGTCTCCGCGCGACCCGCTCGTCGGGCGAGCGGCGGAACGACGAGCACGGGGCATGGCTCCAGCCTATTGCTACTGTGGGCGGCGATGACCGGACGGCACTGCTCGCGGACGGGCTGCCGCGCGCAGGCCGTCGTCACGCTGACCTACGACTACCGCGACTCGCTGGTGGCGGTCGGGCCGCTGAGTCCTGCGCCGGATCCGCACGGCTACGACCTCTGCGCCGAGCACGACCGGCGGCTCCTCGTCCCGCGCGGCTGGGAGACCGTCCGCTACGGCGCGGGGCCCGCCTAGGCCGCTGCCGCGCGCGTCAGGGCCGCTCGGGGAAGCCGCGCGGCGTGCTCGAGAGCACCGGGGCCAGCCGCTCGAGGCGCTGGTCGGAGAGGAGAAGGGCGCGCTCCTCCCGCGCCCGGCGGAGGGCCGCCACGGCGAGGAGGAAGTCCTCCGCGGGCGCGGCGGGCAGCGGGGAGACGTGGACCGCGGTCTCGTCGGCCAGCGCGGCGGCGAGCTGCGAGCGCGAGGGCTCCGTCATGCCGTGGCGCTGGCGGAGGAACTGCGCCAGTCGGCGCGCCAGTGCGTCGGGGAGGCGCGCGGTGTCCGCCGTGACGGCCCAGCCCCGCAGCGGCTCCGGGATCTCGACGACCAGCGGCTCCGCGCGGGGAACGCGCTCGAGCTGGCTGTGCGTGCCCGCGAGGACGTCGCCGAGACGGCGCGATCGGCGCGAGAGGAGGCCGACGACCGCGGCGAGCCCGCCGAAGGTCATCAGGATCTCGAGGACGCCGGTGAGGCCGCGCACGAGGGCGTGCCGGAAGCCGATGGAACCGCCGTCGTCGCGGACGACGCGAGCGCCGACGGTGAGCTTCCCGAGCGAGCGGCCGCGACTGGCCGTCTCGACGGTGACCGGCACGATCACCACGGCGATGACGAGGGCCGCGATCGCCACGGCGGCCGAGGCGGCGGGGTCCAGGCCGCCGTCCCCGGAGAGGGAGGAGACCAGCAGGAACAGGCCCAGCGCGAGCAGGAGCTCCGCGATCAGGTCGATGATCGCGCCGACCGCGCGGAGCACGAACGAGGTGACGGGCACCTCGAGCGCGATCGCCTCGCCGGTGACCAGGTCGGCGTCGTCGAACTCGGTGCGCTGCTCCTCCACGGTGCTCCTCCCGGATGCTCGGCCTCGGCGGCGTGCCTGGCTATCCTGTCAGGAGATGGACATCGACGCTCTCTCGGCCGCCCGCACTGCGCAGTGGACCCGCCTCGACGAGCTCTCGCGCAGGCGCCGCCTGACCGGAGCCGAGGCGGACGAGCTGATCGAGCGCTACCAGGCGGCATCCGCGGACCTCGCCACGATCTCCTCCACCGCCGGATCGACGGCCGTCGGCACGCGGCTCGCCGTCTCGCTCTCGCGGGCTCGGGGACGCCTGACCGGCACGCGAGACGAGCCGCTCGCCGCGGTCTCCCGCTTCGTCGTCCTCTCGCTCCCGGCCGCTCTGCACCGGCTGCGCTGGCTGACGCTCGCCGTCGCCCTCGCGACCGCGGTGGTGGCGACGCTCTACGCGCTCTGGATCCTCGGCGACCCGCGCCTGCTCGCCGCGCTGGGCGACGACGAGGAGCTGCGGCGCTTCGCCCGAGGCGACTTCATCGACTACTACTCCGAGAACCCCGCCGCCTCGTTCGCCGGGCAGGTCTGGACCAACAACGCCTGGATCGCGGCGCAGTGCGTGGCCTTCGGGATCGTCGGCGTCTACGTGCCGTACATCCTGCTGCAGAACGCGCAGAACCTCGGCACGTCGATCGCGGTGATGTTCCATGTGGGGGAGGGCGACACGTTCTTCCTCTACATCGCGCCGCACGGCCAGCTCGAGCTGACGGCCGTGTTCGTCGCCGCGGCCGCGGGACTGCGGATCTTCTGGGCCTGGATCGCTCCCGGCGCGCGCACCCGCGGCCAGGCGCTCGCCGAGGACGCGCGGAGCCTGTTCACGGTGGCGATCGGCCTGGTCTTCGTGCTGCTCGTCTCGGGCGTGATCGAGGGGTTCGTCACTCCGGCGCCCTGGCCCTGGTGGCTCAAGATCGGGATCGGGGCGCTCGCCCTCGGCGCGTTCCTCTTCTACATGATCGTCGTCGGCGGGCGCGCGGTGCGGGCGGGGGAGATGGGCGACCTCGACCGGTTCGAGGCCGGGTCGCGGAGCATCGCGGCCGGCTGAGCCGAGCCGGACGAGCACGGCCGTCGAGTCGCGCTCCCGGGAGCGGCGACGGCCCCTCTCGCAGGTCAGAGCCGTCCGGCCGCCTTGAGGGCGAGGTAGCGGTCCGCGAGCGCCGGCGGGAGCGCGGAGGGGCTGCCGAGCACGACGTCCCCGCCGAGACGGCGGACGGCGGCCGAGAGCCGGTCGACGTCCGCGAGCGAGCGCTCCGCGGCGGCGGCGGAGTAGACCGCGGCCCGGTCGCTCCGGTCCTCCGCCATCCGCTGCAGCTCGGGGTCGAGCGCGCAGGCGACCACGACCGTGTGCACGCGGGTGAGCTGCGGGAGCACCGCGAGGAGCCCCTCCGCCGAGCCGACCGAGTCGAGCGCGGTGAGGAGCACCACCAGCGAGCGCTGGGAGACCAGGGTGCGCACCTGCGCGGGGACCGCCGCCCAGTCGGTCTCGATGAGCTGGGGCTGCACGGGGGCGAGGGCGTCCACGACGCGGGTCAGCACCTCCGTGCCGGTGGCGCCGTGCACGCGGGCTCGCCGGGTGCGGTCGAACGCGAGCACGTCGACCCGGTCGCCGGCCGAGGCCGCGAGGGCCGCCAGGAGGAGCGACGCCTCGATCGCCGTGTCCAGGCGCGGCTCGTCCTCGATCCGTGCGGCGGACGTGCGGCCCGTGTCGAGCACGACGATCACGCGCCGGTCGCGCTCCGGGCGCCAGGTGCGGACGACCGGCTCCCGGCGCCGCGCGGTCGCCCGCCAGTCGAGCGAGCGGACGTCGTCGCCGCGGACGTACTCGCGCAGGCTGTCGAACTCGGTCCCCTGGCCGCGGATCATCACGCTGGTCCGCCCCTCCAGCTCACGCAGCCGCGCCAGGCGCGAGGGCAGGTGGCGGCGGGAGCGGAAGGCGGGCAGCACCCGGACGACGGCCGGCGCGGCCCGCGTCGCCTGGCGGCCGGCCATCCCGAGCGGCCCGCGGGAGCGGATGGTGACGTGGAGTGCCCGGCGCTCGCCGCGGCGGATCGGCTCCAGGACCGTGGTCACCGCGCGGCGCTCGCCCGGCGGCAGACGCAGGGGCGACCGGGTCTCGAGGGCACCGGCCGAGGGCTCCCAGGCGTCGCGGAGGACCCCCGTGATCCTCCTGCGGCCGGTGCTCGTGACCAGGAGGGTCGCCTCGGCCCTCTCGCCGAGCCGCACCCGGTCCGGCACCCGCCGCTCGAGCACCACGGCCCGGGGCGAGCCCGCGACCGCGACGTCGATCCCGACGAGGACCGCCCAGGCCAGGAGCCAGAGGCCGAGCACGGCGAAGGCGACCTCGGGGCGGCCGCCCAGGAGGACGACCGGCACCAGGCCGACGAGGAGGACGAGGATACTGCGTCCGGTGAGGTGCACGGCTCAGACCGGGACGCGGACCTGCTGCAGGATCCCGCCCAGGACGGCCTCGGTGCGGACGCCCTCGAGCTCCGCCTCCGGCTCCAGCTGGATGCGGTGGCGCAGCACGGGCAGGACCATCGCCTGCACGTGGTCGGGGGTGATCGAGCCGTAGCCGTTGAGCCAGGCCCAGGCGCGGGACGCCGCGAGCAGGGCGGTCGAGCCGCGGGGGCTGGTGCCGAGCTTGACGCTCGGGCTCTCGCGGGTGGCGCGGGCGAGGTCGACGATGTAGCCGAGGACGTCGGGACCGGCTCCGACTCGCCGGGCCGAGGCCTGGGCGGCGCGCAGACGGGCGGCGTCGAGCACGGGTCGCACGCCCGCGGCGTCGAGGTCGCGCGGGTCGAAGCCCGCGGCGTGGCGCGAGAGCACCTCCACCTCGACGTCGCGCGGCGGGATGTCGAGCACGAGCTTGAGCAGGAACCGGTCCAGCTGGGCCTCCGGGAGCACGTAGGTCCCCTCGTACTCGACCGGGTTCTGGGTGGCGGCGACGAGGAACGGGTCCGGCAGAGGCAGGGTGCGCCCGTCGACGCTGACCTGGCGCTCCTCCATCGCCTCGAGGAGCGCGGCCTGGGTCTTCGGCGGCGTGCGGTTGATCTCGTCCGCCAGCAGGAGGTTCGTGAAGACCGGGCCCTCGCGGAAGGCGAAGCCGGAGGTGGAGGCGTCGTAGACGAGGGAGCCGGTGATGTCGCCGGGCATCAGGTCCGGCGTGAACTGCACCCGGCGGGTGTCGAGGCCGAGCGAGACGGACAGGGCGCGCACGAGCAGCGTCTTCGCGACTCCGGGGACGCCCTCGAGCAGGACGTGGCCGCCCGCGAGGAGGGCGATCAGGAGCCCGGAGACGGCGCCGTCCTGGCCGACGACCGCGCGGCCGACCTCGGAGCGGACCCGGTCGAGCTCGGCGCGCAGGTCGTCGTCGGAGACCGGCGCTCCGTCGCGGGCGGAGGGGGTGGTGTCGCTCATCGGGAGGGGCCTTCCGGTCGTCGGGCGGTCGTCGGGGAGAGGGCGGCGCGGAGCGCGCTCTCGAAGCGGAGGAGCTCGTCGGAGGCGGCGACGAGGGCGGCGTCGTCGCCCGGCAGGTCGTCGACGAGCAGACGGCGCAGCGCGGCCTGATCGCGGCCGAGGCGCTCGGCGGCGACGGCGACGATCTCGTCGACCCCGGTCGCCGGAGCGAGTCCCAGGAGCGCGGCCGTCCGCCGGAGGGTGCCGATGCGCAGTGCGTCGAGGGCGCGGGGCCGCAGGGCTCCGCGCGCGTAGAGCCGCGCGCGGCCGCGGGCCGTCTCGCTCGCATGCACGACGACCGGCAGCGGCTCGACCGCGAGCGGGCCGAGCCGGCGGCCGCGCCAGACGGCGGAGGCGACGAACACGGCCACCAGCAGCAGGAGAGCCGGAGTCACCCAGCCGGGGGCGAGGTCGGCGGGTGCAGGGGTGGTGCTCGCCGAGTCGGCGGCTCCGGCGCGGTACCAGACCAGCCGGTCCTCACCGCCGAGCAGTCCGAGTGCGAGAGCGGCGCGGCCGTCCTGGCCGATGGTGCCGTTGCGGAGGAGGTCGGCGTCGCCGATCGCGGTGACGTCGGCGCCCTGCGGGAACCCGGTGCTCACGAGCAGGAAGCCGTCGTCGCCCGAGGGGAAGCAGCCGACCGCGTCGCCGTCGTCGAGGATCCGGTACGTGCTCCCTCCGGCGGGGAGCGTCCCGGCGCGCTCGGCCGCCGGGAGCGGGCACTCGGCGCGGAAGGGGCCGTCGCCGGCCGGGGAGCCGGCGAAGCGGACGTCCGGCAGCAGGGCGTCGAGCGCGGCTCCTCCCGGGGTCACCAGGACGAGCGAGGCCGAGGCGCGGGCGAGCCGGCGGTACTGGGCCTCGTCGAGGGCCACGTCCGGGTCGTCGACGAGCAGTGTCGCGTCCGGGGAGGAGGCGGCGAGAGCGGAGTCCAGGTCGTCGGCGCGGACGACCTCGACGCCCTGATCGCGCAGCACCTGGGCGAGCGCGCGGGCGCCGTCCGGGGTCGCGCTGTCGACGTCGAGGTCCGGGGCGGCCACCCGGGTCCCGGTCGCGACGGTGAGCAGCAGAGTGCCGACCGCGACGATCACGAGCAGGAGCACCCACACCCGTCCGCGGCGCAGCAGCGCGCCGAGGGTCGGGCTGGAGACCGTGTCGGCGCTCACCGGGGCGCCGCCAGGGCGTCCAGGACCGGCGAGGCCGCGGCGAGCTCGCGGTCCAGAGCCGCGACCCGCTCGTACTCGGCCGGGCCGCAGGGCTGCCCGAGGTAGCGCACGCGGTCGAAGTCGTCGGCCGTGCGGCGCAGCGCGGCGGCGGAGGAGGGGAAGGCCGCGGAGGCGCGCGACGCCAGGCCGAGCGCGGTCGTGCCGGGCGAGACCCGCAGGACGGTCCGCTGGTCGAGGGAGCGCACCAGGGCGCGGAAGCGCTCGACGAGCGCCTCGTCCCAGTCCCCGCGGGCGGCCGCGGCCTCGGCGAGCGAGCGGAGGGTCGCGGCCGAGCGGGTGTCGTCGTCGGCGAGCACCGCTCCCGTGACGGTGCTGCGGCGACCGGCGCGGGGCCGTCCGGCGATGACGAGCGCGGCGACCACGAGCGCCACCAGCACCAGCACACCGATCACGGCGGCGATCGGCACCGGCGGGCCGTCGCCCTGCAGCGTGAGGGAGGCGAACCAGTCGCGCACCGCCTGCACCACCCGGTCGAAGAGGGTCGGCTCGGCCGCCCGGTAGCGCGGGTCGGCGAGCTCCTCGAGGAGGAGTCGGCGCGCCTGCTCCGCGTCGGGCTCGAGAGGGGCCGCGGCGAGGATCACGGGCGCTCCGGCACGGGGAAGGGATCGGGGGAGGGGCGGCCCGCCGCGCGCTCCTCGACGTGGCGCATCAGCACCAGGTCGAAGCCCTCGCGGCGCATCCGTCGGTCGAGGTAGACGAGGCCCGTCACGGCCGACTGGAGCACGGTGCCGACGGCGCCGATCACGAAGCCCACGGCGACGGAGGCGATCGTCACCACGAGCGAGGTGACGAGCTGCGCGTCCGGGTCGGTCGGGGCGATCAGGGCGCCGGCGATCGGGATGAGCAGGCTGAACGGCGTGGCCACGATCTGGCCGGCGACCTGGATGATCACGGTCATCAGCGCGAGCGCGCCGAAGGTGCGCCAGAAGCCGCCCGCCACCAGCCGCCAGGAGCGCGCCACCGCACGGCGCAGCGGCAGCCGCTCGACGACGATCAGGCTCGGAACCAGGGCGAGCTTCGTCGACAGCCAGACCCCCAGCGCGAGGGCGAGCAGGCCGGAGCCGACGAGTACCAGGATCCCGCCGACGATCGCGCTCGACGTCCCGTCCATCGCTCCGATGACGAACAGCGGCACGGCGAGCGCCACGGCGAGGAGCACCAGGAGGAGGTAGCCGACGCCCTGCAGGACCGTCCAGCCGATCAGCGCCCAGAAGCGGCCCCGCAGCCGGGCGAGCAGCTGTCGGAAGGTCGCCCGCTCGCCGAGGACGCCGCGGGTGACCTCGAGCACGACCACGCCCTGCACGAGGGCGCCGCTGGCGAGCGAGACGGCGAGGGGGATGAGGGCGGCCAGGACCACGACCGCGAGGGAGCCCGCGCCGACGGCGTCGCGGTCGGCGGACTCCGCCTGCGCGATGCGCCCGACGGCGAGCACCGCGATCAGGCCGTAGACCGCCAGGGCGAGCACCGACCCGAGGCCCTGCACCAGCAGGGCGACGCCCAGGGTCGTGCGGGGGCTGCGGCGGAGGACCTGGAACGGGGCGCCGAGCAGGGTGCCGAAGCCGAGCGGGCGCAGCGGCACGAGACCGGGCTTGGGCGGGGGAGTCCAGCCGGGCGCTGGGCGTCCGGGCGACCAGGGGCCGGCGCCGGCGGGCGACCAGGAGCCCCCGGCGGGACCGGGTGGTACGGGGCCTGCGCTCGGCGGCGCGGGCGACCAGGCCGGGGCGACGGGAGCGGGCAGCGGCCTGCGCCGGTCGCCGTCCTGCGCCGGGACGGCCGCGTCGTCCGGACGCCCTGCGGGCGGGGGCCACTGAGCTGCGTCGGTCATCCCCTCCATGCTGTCACAGGCGTGCGGGCGGGGTCCTCCCCCGAGCGGACCCCCTTAGCCCGCAGAGCCCGCTCCCCGCCCACGGAGAGGTGCGTCGGTTAGCCTGGGTCGGGTCACCGTGCGCGCCGTGGGCGGGCGCGACCCGAGACGAGGAAGAGCAGACCGATGAGCGCGCGCATTCTGGTGGTCGACGACGACGCCGCCCTGGCCGAGATGATCGGCATCGTCCTGCGCGCCGACGGGTACGACGTCTCCTTCTGCGCGGACGGCTCAGGCGCCCTCGAGGCCTTCCGGCGGGCCCGGCCGGACCTGGTCCTGCTCGACCTGATGCTGCCCGGGATCGACGGGATCGAGGTGTGCCGCGCGATCCGCGCCGAGTCCGGCGTCCCCGTCATCATGCTGACGGCCAAGTCCGACACCTCCGACGTCGTGCAGGGCCTCGAGTCCGGCGCCGACGACTACATGGTCAAGCCGTTCGACCCCAAGGAGCTCGTCGCGCGGATCAGGACGCGCCTGCGTCCCGCCACCGCCGCCGCGAACGCGGTGCTGCAGGTCGGGGACCTGAGCCTCGACGTCGCCGGCCACGAGGTCCGCCGCGGCGAGACGCGCATCGGCCTGACCCCGCTCGAGTTCGACCTCCTCCTCGCCCTCGCCTCCAAGCCCCAGCAGGTCTTCACCCGCGAGATGCTGCTCGAGCAGGTCTGGGGCTACCACTACAAGGCCGACACCCGCCTCGTGAACGTGCACGTCCAGCGCCTGCGCGCCAAGGTCGAGAAGGACCCGGACGACCCCCGCATCGTGATGACCGTGCGCGGCGTCGGCTACCGCGCCGGCGCCGTCCTCCCGGGCTGACCGTGCCCCGCCTCGCCGCTCCCGACGTGCGCCGGTGGCCCCGCCGCGTGCTCGGGGTGTGGCGCACGTCGCTGCAGTTCCGCGCGGTCGCGATCACGGTCCTGCTCAGCGGCATCGCCATCGGCTCGACCGGCGTCTACCTCTCGTACAGCATCAGCGACAACCTGTTCCAGTCACGGCTGACGCAGGTCACGGGCGACACGTCGCGCGCGACCCGGGCCGCGCAGGGATACCTCGACGCAGCCACAGTCTCCACCCGCCAGGACATGGAGGAGGTGATGAGCTCGGTGCGCACCGCCGTCCGGGACGCCTCCTCCTCCGCGCTGATCGCCGTCGTGCGCTCGCCCGACCAGGAGGCGTCCTCGCTGGCGCCTCAGGACATCTACAACCGCGAGCTGCAGAACGGCGTGATCAGCGACGCGCTGCGCGAGCGGGTGCAGGCGGGCTCCGACGGGCAGTACTGGCAGTCGGTGACGCTCGACGCCTCCGGTCAGCAGCAGCCCGGCATCCTCGTCGGCTCGACCCTCGAGCTGCCGAGCTCGGCCGGGCGCTACGAGCTGTACATCGGCTACTCCCTCGCGGACGCGGAGCGCACGCTCCAGTTCGTGCAGCAGGTGCTCAACGTGGCGGGGATCCTGCTCATCCTGCTGATCGGAGCGGTCAGCTGGGTCGTCGTGCGGATCGTCGTCGCCCCGGTCCGGGTCGCGGCCGAGACGAGCCAGCGCCTCGCCGCCGGCGACTTCGACGTGCGGATCCCCGAGCGGGGCCAGGACGTGATCGCGACCCTCGCCCGGTCCTTCAACGGCATGGCCGACAGCCTGCAGGACCGGATCAGCGAGCTCGCGACGCTCAGCCAGGTCCAGCAGCGGTTCGTCTCGGACGTCTCGCACGAGCTCCGGACGCCGCTGACGACGATGAAGCTGGCCGGGGACGTGCTCTACGACCAGCGCGAGGACTTCGCCCCGGTCGCCGAGCGCACGGTCGAGCTGCTGCACAGCCAGATCGACCGCTTCGAGAGCCTCCTCGCCGACCTGCTCGAGATCTCCCGCCACGACGCGGGGTCGGCCGAGCTCGAGCTCGAGCCGGTCAACCTGGTGAAGCTGGCCGGCGACGAGATCGAGGCGATGCGGGGGATCGCGGAGGCGAACGGCTCCCGGCTCACTCTCTCCGCCCCGGGCGGCTACTTCGACGCCGACCTCGATCCGCGCCGCATCCGCCGGATCGTCCGCAACCTGCTGGGCAACGCGATCGAGCACGGCGACGGCCGCGAGGTCGTCGTCACCGTCGACAGCAACGCCAGCGCGGTCGCCCTCGCGGTGCGCGACTACGGGCACGGCATGAGCAGCGAGGAGGTGGTGCGCGTCTTCGACCGCTTCTGGCGCGCCGACCCGTCCCGCCGCCGCACGCTCGGCGGCACCGGCCTCGGCCTCTCCATCGCGCAGGAGGACACCGCCCTGCACCACGGCTGGCTGCAGGTCTGGTCCGTGCCCGATCGCGGCGCCTGCTTCCGCCTGACCGTGCCCCGGCACCGCGGCGAGCGGATCGAGGCCTCGCCGCTCCCGCTGCCCCCGGTCGACGCGGGCGAGCAGGCCTACAGCGGCCCGATCGTCCTCCCGCCGCTGCAGGCTCCTCCGGTCGGGGCCGCGGGGGTGCTCCCGTGAGGCGCGGCGTCCTCCGCGCCGTCGCGGCCGCCGCGCTGCTCGCGCTCGGGCTGGCCGGGTGCGCCGGCATCCCGCGGGACGGCGACGTCGGAGTTGGACGGCCCGACACCGCGCCGCAGGACCTCCAGTACGACTTCCTCCCGTCGGGACCCGCCGTCGGTGCGTCGCAGCGCGACATCCTGACCGGCTTCATCGACGCCGCGTCGAGCCCGCAGAACAACTACAAGATCGCCCGCGAGTTCCTCTCCACCGGAGCCGACTGGACGCCGGGCGAGCACGTGACGGTCGACGAGGGCCAGCGCTCCGCCTCGCCGCAGTCGGGATCCACGCTCTCGCTGACGATCACGCCCGTCGCCGAGGTCGACGCGACCGGCGTCTACACCGACGTCGCCACCACGGCCGGCCTGACCCTCGACTACGGCTTCGTCCAGGAGAACGGCGAGTGGCGCATCAGCGCGCCGCCGAGCGGCGTGGTGATCGACCGCACCACCTTCGAGCAGGTCTTCTCGACGCACGCGCTCTACTTCTTCGACCCCGGATACCAGTACCTCGTGCCGGACCTGCGCTGGTTCGCCTCGCGCGCCGACAGCTCCACCAGCACCACGATCGTCACCGAGCTGCTGCGCGGCCCCACGCCGTGGCTGCGGGACTCCGCCGCCGTCGTGTCGGCCTTCCCGACCGGCACGACGCTGGCGGCCGAGACCGTCCCGGTCGAGTCGCAGCGTGCCGTGGTGGACCTGAACCCTGCCGCGCTCGAGGCCGATCCGGCGCAGTGGCGGCTGATGGCGCTGCAGCTGAACCAGAGCCTCGCGAACGTCTCGAACGTCACCGGAGTCGCGCTCTCCGTCGAGCAGAACCCGATCGACGTCCCCCCCGAGGTCACCGGGCTGCCGACCTCGCCCCGCGTCGACACCCGGCCGCTCGTGCTGACCGACGACGCCTTCGGATTCCTCGGCTCCTCCGGGCTGGCCGGCCTCGGGATCTCGGATCGGATCGAGGCGCTGCAGCCGCGGGCCGCGGTCCTCGGCGAGCAGCGCGGGGCCGACTCGGACGCATCGGCCGCCGTGCTCACCGCCGCGGGCGTGAGCCTCGTGGAGCCCGACGGTGCCGACGTCCTCCTCGACGCGCGGTCGGGCCTCGTCGCGCCGTCCATCGATCCGCTCGGGTACGTCTGGTCGGTGCCGTCGGCCTCGCCCGGGCAGCTGGTGGCGTACTCCGCGGACGGCTCGCGCTCGATGCAGGTCGCGACGGCCTGGAGCGAGGTCGAGTCGCTCGCCTCGATCGCCGTGTCGCGCGACGGCACCCGGATGCTGGCGCTCGCCCAGGACGGGCAGCAGGCCACGGTGCTGGTGGCCGGCCTCACCCGCTCACGGGACGGCGACCCGGTGGCGGTCGGCGAGCCGGTCGTCCTCCGCTCGACCCTGGGGACCGCGGTCGCCGCGGCCTGGACGGACGAGCTCGACGTGGTGTCGGTCGTGCGCGGCTCGACGGGGGAGGACGCCGTCACGATGAACCTGCTCGGCGGAGGCGCCACGGCGCTCGGCACGACGACGGGCACGGTCCAGATCGCCGCGGGCAACACCTCGACCCAGGTCCGCATCCTCGCCGAGGGCGGGGAGCTCCGGCAGCAGCGGGGCTCGGCCTGGCAGACGACCGCGACGGACATCCGGCTGCTCGCGACGCAGACCGGCATGGGGTCCTGACGGGTCCTGTCGGCGACGACGAGCCCTGTCGACGACGGCGCTCCCCGGATGCTCCTCCCCAGGCGCGTCGGGCGGGCGGATCGTCCCGATCCGACGGATCCACCCCCCGCGCCGCGGCCCGGACGGCGAACGTGGAGGCATGCTCTCCGATCACCTGCTCGACGCCCTCGCCGTCCTCCTCCCGCTGGAGTGCCCCGCCTGCGGAGAGCCGACGAGCCGGGCGCCCTGTCCGGACTGCTCGGCCGACGCGGCCGCCTCGGCCTGCCTGCTGACCCGCGTCGTCGGGCCGCCGGACGATCCGCTCCTCGTCGTCACCGGTGCCCCCTACGAGGGCACGGTGCGCCGCCTCGTCGTCGCGCTGAAGGAGGAGGGCCGCACGGCCTGCCTCGCCCCGCTCGGCGCGCTGCTGCGTCCCGCCCTGGGTGCGGCGCTCGCCGGCAGCCCCGCGATCCTGGTCGTCCCGCCCGGCTCCTGGCTCGGCCGCGTGCGGCGGGGCGCCGATCCCGTCGCGCAGCTGGTCGCCGCGGCGGGAGGGCGGGCGGCGCGTCCTCTCCGGCGGTCGCGGATGGTCCGCGACCAGGTCGGGCTCGGCCGCATCGAGCGGCGCGGCAACCTCGACGGGGCGTTCCGCGCCTGCCGTCCGCTCTCGTCGTGGCCGCCGGTGGTCCTCGTCGACGACGTGGTCACCTCCGGCGCGACCCTGCTCGAGCTCCGGCGCGCCGTGCGTGCGGCCGGCGGGACGGTCCGGGCCGCGGCGGCCCTGGCCGGCACCGCGCAACGAGGAGGGAACGTAGCAGCAGAATCCGGACGAACTCCCGGTGACGATCCGGTGGCCGGGGTCTACGGTGGGGGCACGGCGTGAACGGTCCGCCCCGGAGAAAGGCGGCACGCCGTACTCGACTGGGAGGTTGTCATGGACATCGACATCACAGGACGCAACATCGACATCACCGATCGCTTCCGCGCGTACGCGACGGAGAAGTCGGACAAGGTGGCGCACCTCGCCGATCGTGCTCTCGCACTCGAGATCAAGGCGAGCAGGCACGCCGAGGGCAAGGGCTCGGCCGGCGGCGACCGCGTGGAGCTGACGCTGATCGGCAAGGGGCCCGTGGTCCGGGCCGAGGCGAGCGGAGCCGACAAGTACGCGGCGTTCGACGTCGCCATCGGCCGGCTGCTCGAACGGGTGAGACGCGCCAAGGACCGGAAGAAGGTCCATCGGGGCCAGCATCGGCCGACCTCGCTCCGCGACGCGGCCGCCGACGACTTCAGCGTCGTCGCCATCCAGCCGGCCGACGCGGCGGTGCTGGAGCAGCTGAGCACAGGCGTCATCCCCGTGCAGGAGGCGCCGGAGCCGGTCGAGGACGAGGTCGAGGAGCCGTACTGCCCCGTCGTCATCCGCAAGAAGGTCTTCGCCTCCGTCTCGATGACCGTCGACGACGCCGTCGACTACATGGAGCTGGTCGGACACGACTTCTACCTCTTCATCGACTCCGACACGAACCGCCCGAGCGTGGTCTACCGCCGCAAGGGCTGGGACTACGGCGTCATCGGCCTCGGCGACGAGGCCGACGAGCTCGCCGAGCAGGCCGCCGGCTGAGATCCGACCCCGGGCCCCGGAGCATCCGCTCCGGGGCCCTCCCCGTGCCCAGGCAGGGAGTCCGCCCAGGGCGGACGCGTCGCCCCGACCGCTCGCCGCCCGCCCCGGCTAGGCTGGTCGCGGTCCGCGCTCCGGCGCGCGACTCCTGTCTTCTACTTTTTTGGAGTACCCCGTGGCCTCTGTCCTCGAAAAGGTCCTTCGCGTCGGGGAGGGGCGGGTCATCCGCCGCCTCGAGAACTACGCGAAGGCCGTCAACGCCCTCGAAGAGGACTTCACGCACCTCAGCGACGAGGAGCTGAAGAACGAGACCGTCGAGCTACGCGAGCGCTACTCGAACGGCGAGTCCCTCGACGACCTGCTGCCGGAGGCGTTCGCCGCCGTCCGCGAGGCCTCGCGCCGGACGCTCGGCCTCCGCCACTTCGACGTGCAGCTCATGGGCGGCGCCGCCCTGCACCTGGGCAACATCGCCGAGATGAAGACCGGAGAGGGCAAGACGCTCGTCGCGACCCTTCCGGCCTACCTCAACGCGATCGCCAGCCGCGGCGTGCACATCGTCACGGTCAACGACTTCCTCGCGTCGTACCAGTCCGAGCTGATGGGGCGAGTGTTCCGCGCCCTCGGCATGACGACCGGAGTGATCCTCTCGGGCCAGACCCCGGAGCAGCGCCGCGAGCAGTACTCGGCCGACATCACCTACGGCACGAACAACGAGTTCGGCTTCGACTACCTCCGCGACAACATGGCGTGGCAGGCGCAGGACATGGTCCAGCGCGGCCACTTCTACGCCATCGTCGACGAGGTCGACTCGATCCTCATCGACGAGGCCCGCACCCCGCTGATCATCTCCGGACCGGCCTCGGGCGAGGCGAACCGCTGGTTCGCGGAGTTCGCCAACCTCGCCAAGCGCCTCGACGAGGGCGAGGACTTCGAGGTCGACGAGAAGAAGCGCACCGTCGGCGTCCTCGAGCCCGGCATCGAGAAGGTCGAGGACTACCTCGGCATCGACAACCTCTACGAGTCGGCGAACACCCCGCTGATCTCGTTCCTCAACAACGCCATCAAGGCGCGCGCGCTGTTCAAGAAGGACAAGGACTACGTCGTGCTGAACGGCGAGGTCCTGATCGTCGACGAGCACACCGGCCGCATCCTGGCCGGACGCCGCTACAACGAGGGCATCCACCAGGCCATCGAGGCGAAGGAGGGCGTGCAGGTCAAGGCCGAGAACCAGACCCTGGCCACCGTCACGCTCCAGAACTACTTCCGCCTCTACGCGAAGCTCTCCGGCATGACCGGAACGGCCGAGACCGAGGCCGCCGAGTTCATGTCGACCTACAAGCTCGGCGTCGTCCCGATCCCGACGAACCGCAAGATGCAGCGGATCGACAACGCCGACCTCGTCTACAAGAACGAGCAGGTCAAGTTCGCCCAGGTCGTCGAGGACATCGCGGAGCGCCACGCGGCCGGGCAGCCGGTCCTCGTCGGCACGACCAGCGTCGAGAAGAGCGAGTACCTCTCGCGCCTGCTCGCCAAGAAGGGCGTGCGCCACGAGGTCCTGAACGCCAAGAACCACGCGCGGGAGGCGGCCATCGTCGCCCAGGCCGGCCGCCTCGGCGCCGTCACCGTCGCGACCAACATGGCCGGTCGAGGCACCGACATCATGCTCGGCGGCAACGCCGAGTTCCTCGCGGTCTCCGAGATGACGGCCAAGGGCCTGAACCCCTCCGAGACCCCGGAGGAGTACGAGGCCGCATGGGACGAGGTCTTCGCCGCCGTCAAGGAGAAGGTGGGCGAGGAGGCCGAGAAGGTCCAGGCCGCCGGCGGCCTCTACGTGCTCGGCACCGAGCGCCACGAGTCGCGCCGCATCGACAACCAGCTCCGCGGACGCTCGGGCCGCCAGGGCGACCCGGGGGAGAGCCGCTTCTACCTCTCGCTCACCGACGACCTCATGCGCCTGTTCAACTCCGGCGCCGCCGAGGCGCTCATGGGCCGGGGCAACGTCCCGGACGACATCGCCATCGAGTCGAAGGTCGTCTCGCGCGCCATCCGCAGCGCCCAGTCGCAGGTCGAGGCCCGCAACGCCGAGATCCGCAAGAACGTCCTCAAGTACGACGACGTCCTCAACCGCCAGCGCGAGGCGATCTACTCGGACCGCCGCCACATCCTCGAGGGCGACGACCTGCACGAGCGCACCCAGAAGTTCCTCGTCGACGTGATCGACGAGATCCTCGAGGTGCACACCGGCGACGGCAACGGCGACGACTGGGACTTCGACGCCCTCTGGACCGAGCTGAAGACGCTGTACCCGATCAGCCTCACGATCGACGAGGTGGTGCAGGAGGCGGGCAGCCGCGGCCGCATCAACAAGGAGTTCATGCGCCGCGAGATCCTCTCGGACGCGCAGCTCGCCTACCAGCGCCGCGAGGAGCAGCTGGGCTCTCCCGCCATGCGCGAGCTCGAGCGCCGTGTCGTGCTCTCGGTGATCGACCGCCGCTGGCGCGACCACCTCTACGAGATGGACTACCTCAAGGACGGCATCGGCCTGCGCGCGATGGCCCAGCGCGACCCGCTGGTCGAGTACCAGCGCGAGGGCTTCGCCCTGTTCCAGCAGATGATGGGGCAGATCCGCGAGGAGACCGTCGGCTTCCTCTTCAACCTCGAGGTCGAGGTGACCCAGAAGCAGGGCGAGGTCGCCGGAGTCGCGGCCAAGGGCCTCGCTCAGCCGGTCGCTCCGGCCGAGAAGCTCAGCTACTCGGCTCCGAGCGACACCGGCGGCGTCGAGGTCCGCGACCAGCGCGGACAGGTGCAGCAGGCGGCCACCGCGAAGGCCCGCGCCGAGGAGGCCCGCAAGGCGCTCCCCGAGGGCGAGGCGGAGGAGACTCCGACGACCGGCGCCTTCGGCCAGAAGCCGGGCGGCTCGGACGCCCCCGCCAACCGCGAGGAGCGACGCGCGCAGTCCAAGCGCCGCTGAGTCCTCCCCGGACGACGCCGACGGCCCCGGTCCCGCAGCAGCGGGTGTCCGGGGCCGTCGGCGTTCCTGCGGAGGCTCGGACCCCGCCTCGCCCGCCGTCAGGACTCGCCGCGCGCGAGGGCCGAGACGAAGCCGCCGGCGAAGGTGTCGCCGAGGCCGATCGTCGTCGGCCGGTCCGTCTCGAGGACGAGCCCGGGGACGCAGCAGGCCTCGAGCGTCGACTCCACCGCTGCGCACACCGCTTGCGAGCCGGGCTGGGGAGGGAGTCCGCCGATGTGGTCGTAGTCGGCGGCGGTGAAGCCGTCCCCGAGGAGGTCGCGGAGCTCGGTCGCGCGGATCATCTCGTCACCGCCGCCCCCGGAGCTCGAGGAGGCCCTGCGCGACAGGGGAGTGGAGATCGTGCTCCCGGCCGGTGCGGCCGCCCGGGAGCGCTGACCCGCTCCTCACAGCACGTTGATCGCGGTGGCACGCCAGCGCGCGTCCGTGCCTTCGAGCCGGATCGCGACGGCCCGGCTCCGTGCGCGGTGATGCACCAGCACGACTCCCTCGACGACACCGTCCCGCGGCTCCGTGACGATCACCCGTCCGACCGTGAACGGGACGCGCTGCGCCGTCCGCTTCCGCAGGCTGCGGGCGCGGGCCGCGAGCACGACCCGCTTCTGCAGGTGGTGGTAGACCTCGTCGCTCAGCCACCGCGCGATCTGGTCGATCTCGCGCGAGCCCTCGAGGATCTCGATCACGAGGTGCGTGAGCCGGGCGAGCAGGGGCTCCGGTTCGGGCAGCTCCGCGCGGGTCGCAGGCTGCGGGGCGAAGAACTCCGCGAGGGTGAGCCGCTCCACGGCCGCCTCGGGGTCGAGGGGGAGGGTGCGGTAGTCGAAGGCGTGGAGGGGAAGGCTCATGCGGCGATCTCCTGGGGCAGGACGAGCTGTTCACGGGTCCGGGTCACCTCTCTGCTCGACGGGCGGGGCGCGCTGGGTCGGCACGCGAGGACGACCTCATCGAAGCAGTCGAGGGATGCTCATGGAAGGCAGAGGCGCAGACTGTGGATAATCGTCGGCCGTCCCGAGCTGTGGACAGCGAGCCCGGCGTGCGCCGCCCGGCCGCGCCCTAGGCTTGTCGGGTGTCGACCCTCAGTGACCTCGTCCTCTCCCACGGCCGATCCGACGAAGCGGACGTCGAATGGCTGCACCTGCTCGTCGGCGACCTGCAGCTGCTCGCCGACCTGGCCTTCGCCGACATCGTGCTCTGGGTGCCCACGGCCGACGACAGCTTCGTCGCCGTCGCCCACGCGCGCCCCAGCAGCGCGGCGACGCTCTTCTACCGCGACTTCGTCGGGCAGAGGATCAAGTCGGAGTGGCGCGCCCAGGTCGTCGAGGCGTTCGAGACCGCGCGGATCGTCGACACCTCCGCCCCGGACTGGTTCGAGGAGACGCCCACCCGCGTGCGCGCGGTGCCCGTCCTGCGCCGCCTGGGGGCCTCCGACGGCGGGACGACGGACCGCCCCATCGCGGTCGTCACGCGCCACACCAACCTCAGCGAGACGCGCACGCCGAGCCGGCAGGAGCTGACGTTCAACGACTGCGCGAACGACCTCTTCTCGATGATCGCCTCGGGCGACTTCCCGGACCTGGGCGCGCCGACCGGTCCTCGTCGCGGGGCGCCGCGCGCGTCCGACGGACTGATCCGCCTGGACGTCGACGGCGTCACCACGTTCGCGAGCCCCAACGCCCTCTCGGCGTTCAACCGCATCGGCTTCGCCGACGAGCTCGAGGGGGAGTCGCTCGCCGAGGTCACCACGAAGCTGATCGCGGGGAAGGTCGTCATCGACGAGTCGCTCCCGCTGGTCGTGACCGGCCGGGCGCCGTGGCGCACCGACATCGAGGCCCGCGGAGTGACGGTGTCGCTGCGCGCGATCCCGATCCGCGACCGCGGCGAGCGGGTCGGCGCCGTCGTCCTGTGCCGCGACGTGACGGAGCTGCGCCACCAGGAGCGGGAGCTCATCACCAAGGACGCGACGATCCGCGAGATCCACCACCGCGTGAAGAACAACCTGCAGACCGTGGCCTCGCTGCTGCGGATCCAGGCCAGGCGCACCCACTCCGACCTCGCCCGGGAGGCGCTCACGCAGGCGATGCGCCGCGTCGCCGCCATCGCGGTCGTGCACGACACGCTCTCGGAGGGGCTGAACCAGAACGTCGACTTCGACGCGGTCTTCGACCGGGTGCTGCTGCTGATCGCCGAGGTCGCCTCGACCCACAACACCACGGTGCACCCGAAGCTGACGGGGAGCTTCGGCAACCTGCCCAGCGAGTACGCGACTCCGCTCGCGCTCGCCCTGACCGAGCTGGTCACCAACGCCGTCGAGCACGGCCTGGCCGGACGGGAGGGCGACGTGGAGATCGTCGCCTCGCGCAGCGACGACGAGCTCACGGTGAAGGTGCGCGACACGGGCGTCGGGCTGCCGGAGGGCAAGGTCGGATCGGGCCTGGGCACGCAGATCGTGCGCACGCTCATCCAGGGCGAGCTCGGCGGCACCATCGACTGGCACACGCTGGTCGGGCGCGGCACCGAGGTCACCATCGAGGTGCCGCTGCGGTGGCTGGAGCGCGCCCGCTCCTGAGCCCGGAGACGACGCGACCCCCGCTGCCGAGAGGCGACGGGGGTCGGGGTCGTTCGTGCCGCCGAGCGGCTCGTGCGCCTAGGAGGCGCGGCGTGCGCGGGCGGCGCGGCGCTTCAGGGCTCGGCGCTCGTCCTCGCTGAGGCCGCCCCACACGCCCGAGTCCTGGCCGGTCTCGAGGGCGTACTGGAGGCAGACCTCGGTGACGGTGCAGCGTGCGCACACCGACTTCGCCTTCTCGATCTGGTCCACGGCCGGGCCGGTGTTGCCGACCGGGAAGAAAAGCTCGGGGTCTGCGGTGAGGCAAGCGGCCTTGTCGCGCCAGTCCATGCGGGTGCTCCTTGTGTGAAGGCGTGCGTGGAGGAACCACGCAGTGTTCGGGTGGGATGATCGATCCACGCCGACGATCCCGACCAGTACTCGACCTCCGCGCCCTCACCGGCGCACGCCACGAGGCCCCGTGCTGGAGCGCGGGGTGGATCGGGGTGGTGGACGGGAGAACGCTCGGTTCTTGCCGGTGCACTCGACGCGATGCGCGAGCACTGCGTCGGCCACCCGGCTCCAGTGCTGGTCATCCGGCTCGCCCCCGTGCCTGACGGCGCGGCGGGATCGGATGTTCACATCGGCGGAAACCCACGACCCTGTGAGCGGTGAAACGAACTGGACTAGCCTGTCACGGGGATGAGCCCGAATCAAGAGTCCTGGATGGGATGTGCCTGTGACCGCTGACGCGAACGGGTCCCGCGGACCCCGCCCGATCGCCTCCCGGCCGCTCGGTCTGGTGGCGCTGATCGCGGTCCTGGCCCTCGAGACGCTCGCCGTCGCCGGGGTCGCGGCGTGGCTCGTGCTCGAGCTGCTGACGACCCGGGCCGACACGGTCGGCGGAGGGATCGCCATCGTCGTCCTCGCGCTGATCGCCGTGTGCTGGGCCGCCGCGACGACGCTCGGCGCCGTGCGACGGCGTGGCTGGATGCGCGCGTCGGCGCTGACGATCCAGCTGGTGATGATGGCCGTGGCGCTCGGCGCCTTCCAGGGCCAGTACGCCGTGCCCGACATCGGCTGGGCGCTGCTGGCGCCGGCCGTGGTGGCCGTCGTCGCGCTGTTCCTCCCGAGCGTGGTCGCCGCCACTCGTCGCGATCCGACCGTGTAGTCGGACGGCTGGCGCGCCGCCGCTCGCGGGTGCGACGCTGGAGGGACCCCCTCCTCGACACGGAAGCGACGCGCATGGACTCCACCCGACTCGGCTCCAGCGGCCTGCAGATCTCCTCGACCGTCCTCGGCTGCATGAGCTTCGGCGCTCCCGACCGCGGGGCCCACGGCTGGAGCATGGGTGAGGAGGAGTCGCGGACCTTCCTCCGGCGGGCGCTGGACCTGGGGATCACCACGTTCGACACGGCGGACGTCTACTCCGACGGCACGAGCGAGGAGTTCGTCGGCCGGGCGCTCGCGGACTTCGCGGTCCGCGAGGAGGTCGTGATCGCCACGAAGGTCCACGGGCGGATGCGCCCCGGCCCCAACGGCGGCGGCCTCTCGCGGCGGCACATCCTCAGCGCGATCGACGACAGCCTCCGGCGTCTCGGCACGGACTACGTCGACCTCTACCAGATCCACCGCTGGGACCCCGAGACGCCGATCGAGGAGACGATGGAGACGCTCCACGACGTCGTCCGCTCGGGCAGGGCGCGCTACATCGGCGCCTCGAGCATGTGGGCGTGGCAGTTCGCGAAGGCGCAGTACACCGCGGATCTGGGCGGCTGGACGCGGTTCGTCTCGATGCAGGACCAGTACAACCTGATCCAGCGCGAGGACGAGCGCGAGCTGCACCCCTTCTGCGTCGACCAGGGAGTCGGCGTGATCCCGTGGTCGCCGCTCGCCCGGGGCCGGCTCACCCGCGACTGGGACGAGACCACGGCGCGCACCGAGACCGACGTCTTCGGCGGCACCCTCTACCGCCAGCAGGAGGAGGCCGACCGGCGGACCGTCGCGACCGTCGCACGCATCGCCGAGCAGCGCGGCGTGCCCCGTGCGCAGGTGGCGCTCGCCTGGGTCCGGCAGCAGGAGGCGGTCACCGCTCCGATCGTCGGAGCCACGAAGCTCCACCACCTCGACGACGCGGTCGCGTCGCTGGACGTGGAGCTGACCGCCGACGAGCTGGAGGCGCTGGGCGCCGACTACGCACCGCGCGCCAACGAGGGGTTCTGATCCGGCCGATGCGCCACCGCTGATCCGCCCGAGCGGTCTCCGCTACGCTTCCTCTCGAAGATGACGGAAGCTCGAATCGGGAGGCGGCATGGCGAGGAGTGCCGGGGATCCGTTGGGGGCGCGCTACCGCCTGCTCGAGCGGATCGGCTCGGGTGCCGCGGGCGAGGTGTGGCGCGTCGCCGACGCGCAGGGGCCGGACCGCGCGGCGAAGCTCCTCCGCGGTGAGCACGTGCACGACGCGGGCCTGGTCGAGCGGTTCGTCCGTGAGAGGTCGGTGCTCACCCGTCTGCGGCACCCGCACGTCGTGGAGGTGCTCGACCTCGTCGTGGAGGGGGAGACGCTCGGGATCGTGATGGAGCTCGTCGGCGGCGGATCGCTGCGGGAGCTGCTGCGGGACGAGGGCACCCTCCCGGCGGTCGATGCGCTGCCCGTGGCGGCCTCGATCCTCGACGCTCTCGCCGCCGCGCATGCGATCGGCACGGTCCACCGGGACGTGAAGCCCGACAACGTCCTGCTCGCGGAGGGTGCGGACGATGCGGGCTCCGCCGTCCGCGTCTCCGACTTCGGCATCGCTCACGTGGTCGCCGAGGGGCCGCGCGCGACGACGGGTGTCATCGGGACGCCGGAGTACCTCTCGCCCGAGATGCTCGCCACCGGAGCAGCCGGCCCGCCGAGCGACGTCTACTCGACGGGGATCCTGCTCTACGAGCTGCTGTGCGGCCGGACCCCGTTCGCCGGCCCCGGCGCCGACGTCGCGGTCGCCTACCGGCACGTCGCGATGCTCCCGCCGCCGCTGGATCTGCCGCCGCGGCTCGCGTCGCTCCTGGACCGGATGCTCGCGAAGGATCCGGCGTCGCGGCCGACGGCTGCGGAGGCGGCGGGGATCCTGCGACGCCTCTCCCCGGCGCTGGCCGGGCTGCCGGCGCTGCCGCTCGCGGCGGGCGCGGCGGAGTTCGAGGAGGCCGAGCGCCCGGGCACGGTCCTCCGCGGGATGGCGGTGGAGATGTCGTCGGAGCCGGTGGAGGAGGGGCCCGCTCCCGAGCTCGGCCCGTCGTCGCAGGCGACCGTGCTCCGCCCGGTGCCGCGCCGCGAGTTGCGCCTGGCGGAACGGCCGTTCGAGGCTCCTGCTCGGCGGGGGCGCGGCGGACGTCTGCGAATGATCCTCGCCGCCGTCGGCGCCGGCGTCCTGCTCATCGGGGCGGTGCTCCTCGCCGTCCAGCCGCGCGGCGGCGGAGCACCGGCCTCGGCACCGGATGCCGAGCTGTCGGCCCGGCAGCAGGACCGGCCGCTGCCGACGGGTCTCGGAGTGACGCGATTGGCCACCTGGGACGCGGAGCGGCGGGCCGTGGTCGTCGAGATCTCCTACTCCGCCCAGAGCGCGCCCCTCTCGGGGTCCTTCCTCGAGGTGCTGCCGGGCCCGGACGCGGCGGCGGCGTGCCCCGCGGCCAGCTGGTCCGGAGTGACGGCGGTGCGCAACCGGCCGAGCGTCACCGGAGTCGGGGTCGGCTGCGGTTGGAGCCTGACGGACCTGCACGTCCCGGCGCAGGGGATCGTCGACGTCACGGCGACCGTGCCGATCGCGGTGGCCGAGCAGAGCGCCCTGCACGGGTGGCTCGCGGCGGCCGCATCAGCGACGGCACAGGCGGTGGCCGACCCTGCGGTCACCGGGACGGCGTATCCCGTGCAGCGGCTGCGGGATGTGCGGATCGAGACTCCCGCGCGGACGGTCGGCCGGACCCCGCTGCCGGTGACGCTGGTGCCGGTCTGGCCGAGCGGGGCGGACCCCGTGAATCCCCTGCTGGTGACGCCGTCGTCTGCGCCGGCGAGCAGCATGCTCGACGCGATCGCGGGCGGAGTGGAGGGCGTGCGGTTCAGCGACGGCTGCGGCGGCGCGGTCGCCGTGTCGTCCGACGGGCTGACGGTGACCGCCCTCACGGTGACTCCGTCCTGCGAGCTGCGCGCCCGAGTGGGCGCGTTCTCGGACCTCTCGAGCAGTCCCTTCGCGATCACCACTCGCGAGTGAGTCGACCTCTCGCGCCAGTGTCGCGCCGTCGACGCCATGCGCGCCGTCTGCGCGGTCTCGCCTCCTACCATGACGAGACATCCTCATGAAACGACGGTGGAGTGGGGAGCGGGCGGGACGGTCCCGTCCGCAGGGGTAGAAAGGTGTGATCCATGTCACGTGTTCTCTCGACCGATGAGGCGAAGTCCGCGATCCAGCAGATCCAGTCGATCGTCAACGGCGGCCTCGCCGATCAGATCAGCCGGCTCGACGCACAGGGGCGGACACTGTCCGATCCGAACGTCTGGGACGGTCCGCTGGCCTCGCAGTTCCGCTCGTCGACCTGGCCGGAGACGAAGTCGGCCCTCGAGAAGGCCAAGCAGGAGCTCGAGGAGCTGCGCAGCCAGCTGGCGACGATCTCGCAGAACATCTTCGCCGCCGGCGGAGGGAGCTGACCGGCCGTCTCGCCCCTGCGTGCTCCGGCGAGCGGGGGCGGGACGTGCTCGTCGTCTCCGCGCTCCTTCCTCCGCGCACCTCCATCGGTGCGTCTCGGAGTGATCGGAGCGCTCTCGAGGAGGACGCGCCGATCGACTCGGTGGCGGAGGCGCGATCACCCGCCCGAGGGCGCTGATCAGCCGCCGTCCGCCGGCGTCGGCGAGACCGACTGCACGAAGTGGATCTCGCCGTCGAGGCTGACGAAGCCCCGGCCCACCGTGGGCGGGACGGGGAAGCGCCGCGGGATCTGCGCGCCGAGGAGAGTGCCGTCGTTGTCGACGTCGGGCTGGAGCAGCAGCACGGAGCGGGAGGCCGCCGCCTTCTTCGTCCAGTTCCCGAAATGGCTGCGGAGCTCGCTCGACCGGCCGGCCAGCACGACGCAGAGTCCCGGGCGACCCGACGAGACCAGCCTCATCAGCGCCTGGTCGGTGTCGTCCCAGCGCTCGGCGTCGTCGAGGAGGAGCAGCACGGGGCCCTCCTCCGTCGACAGCGACGCGAGGAGGGTGCGGAGCTCCTCCGCGCCCACGGCGAGTCGGTCGAGGTCGGCGCCCCTCAGCGGGGAGCGTCGATCGCACACTCCCCAGACGGCGACCGAGCCGGCGGCCCGCGCCGCCTCGGCCAGGGCGAGCAGCACGGTCGACTTGCCCGATCGGGCGGGTCCGGCGATGACGACGTGCTCGCCCTCGAAGACCTGGAACGCCAGCGGGGCGAGGTCCGACTCGCCGAGGCCGATCGGGAGCAGCCACGGCTCGCGATCGAAGCAGGCCTCGATCCCGAGTGCGCTCACGGCGACCCTGTCGGGAAGCGTGCCGACCGTGCTCGTCCTGCCGCGCGCGTCCGGCCAGGCGGCCGCGAGCTCGGCGATCGCGTCGTCGAGACCGGCCCTCGGAGTCGCGACCTGCGTCTGCAGGAGCGACGAGGTGATGACGCAGCGCCCCGGCACCGCTGCCGGCGCCTGCACCGGCTTCACCCCGGCGGCGGCGTAGTCCTGCGGGTCGGCGAGGCGGAACAGCCACTTCTGCGTCGTGACCTCCTCCATCACCGAGGGGATCGCCCTCGCCCGGGTGCTCGTCACCGCGAAGTGCAGGCCGAGCTCCGGTCCGTCGGCGTAGGCGCGGGTGAACGCCTCCATCAGAGCCAGGCCCTCCCAGTCCTGGAACTCGTCCTTCAGAGTGGCGAGACCGTCGACGAGCACCAGCGCACGACGGTGGCCCCCGGGCGATGCTCGGCGCCGGCGCACCTCGTCGCGCAGGTGACGGAGGAACCGGGTCTGCTTCTCGTGGGATCCGCCACCTGCGCCGACGTAGGAGACGGTGTGCGGGAGTCGCGCAAGCGGGGCGGAGTCGCGGGAACCGGCAGCGAGGACGTAGAGGTCGAGCTCGTCCGGGGGGAAGTGGCGGGCGGCCGTCAGCGCGATCGACGCGAGCGCCGTGCTGGTGCCGCTGCCGGGGATGCCGATGAGGAGCAGGTTCCCCTCGCCCAGATCCCAGCCGGTCGGCGTCCGGCGCTGCCGGTCGGGGTCGTCCGAGAGTGCGACGTGCAGGACGTCGCCGACGACGCGACCGAGGTCGGACTCCTCCGCACCGAACCCGCTGAGGGCCACGGTGTCCTCGAGCGGCTCCGGCCAGATCGGGCGGGGAGGGCCGAAGCCCGAAGCGACGTCCGCCTCGACCACCGCGTCGATCAGGAGGTCGAGATCGGTCGGGGCCGTCTCGTCGGCGGCGACCGGGGAGGGGCCCTCGACGGGGACGCCCGTGGGTCCGACCGGGCGGACCTCGATCGCCTCGACGGCCGCCGCCTCCGCGCGACCGGTGACCAGCGCCGTCTGGACGGGCGAGATGTCGTTCTGGCCCCGCTTCACGTACGCCCGGCCGGTCTGGGAGCGGGAGATCCCGGCCGCGCTCGCGACTCCGATCACGTCGGCGGAGTCGTCCCGGCTCTGCACCCGGAGGGCGACGCGGAGGTTGGTGTTGGCGAGGATGTCGTCGTTCACCACTCCGGCCGGACGCTGGGTGGCGAGGATCATGTGCACGCCGAGCGTCCTGCCGACCGCGGCGACGCTCACGAGGGACGTCAGGACGTCGGGATGCTCCTTCGCGAGAACGGCGAACTCGTCGACGACGAGCAGGAGCCGCGGCATCGGCTCCGGCGGCGAGGTGGCCCAGTACGCGTCGAGGTCGTCGACACCCTCGCCGGCGGCGGCGAAGAGCCGCTGACGACGCCGCATCTCGGCCTGGAGCGAGCGCAGCGCGCGGTCGGCGAGCTGGGCGTCGAGGTTGCTGATGGTGCCGATCGTGTGCGGGAGCCGCTCGCAGGACGCGAACGCTGCACCCCCCTTGAAGTCGATGAGCACGAAGGTGAGGCGCGTCGGATCGTTCCAGGCCGCGAGGCCGGCCACGAAGGAGCGCAGGAACTCGCTCTTGCCCGAGCCCGTGGTGCCGCCGACCAGGCCGTGCGGGCCGTCGGCGACGAGATCGAGCACGAGCGGACCGTGCTCGGACGAGCCGACGGGCGCGCGCACGCCCCGGGCGCTCGACCACCACCCCCGGACGTCCGCGGCGGTCGGACGATCGGCGCCCAGGAGCGGCGGCAGCCGCACGAGCGCGGAGAGGGCCGCCCCCGCGGTGACGAGCTCCGGGTCCTCGAAGCGCGCCAGGTCGCGCGCACAGCGCTCGGCCGTGGAGGAGGCGAGACCGGCGAGCACCACGTCCTCGACGGTGATCCGCTCGTCGGGCCGGGAGAGGAGCGCCGAGGCGTCCGCTCCGACCCGGACGACGACCGTGCAGGAGGCGGGGAGCTGCTCCTCCGACGCCGCGAGGACGAGGCCGGAGATCCGGGTCGCCGCCTCGCGCTCGCCGCGGCCGAGTCCGAGGAGTTCGCGCGCCGGAGCGGCGCGTCCCTCGGTCAGCACGTCGGAGTCGAGCACCAGGAGCACGCGCGGCGAGTCCTCGTCGCGGAGGGCGCGGAGGAGCTCGGAGCTGCGGTCGCGCCGGTCGGAGAGGCGGCGTCCGCCCCCGGCCAGACGCGTGTGGGGGAGCCAGGAGGCCCAGCTCCAGTCGGAGTCGCGTCGCCGGTCGCAGAACACCCCTATCGCCAGGTCGGCCGGACCGCAGTGGACCGCCGCCTGGCAGAGCAGGCTCCTCGCCAGAGCGAGGCCGCCCTCGCGGTCGCCGACGATCCCGACGACGCCCGAGTCCGCGAGATCGATGGACACCGGCGCGCTCGGGACGACGCTCACCGCGAGGATCGCGCGCACCTCCTCCTCGAGCCGCGGCACTCCGCGCTGATCGAGCGGGGGAGACCACGGGACGTCGCCGACGCCGATGTGCAGGCGGAGCACATCGGCGGAGGTCGCGCGCCGCTGCCACAGCGACGTGGCGGGCAGCGCCGCCCGGCGGATCGTCGTCGCCGGGTCGGGCGCGTCCTCCTCGAGGCGGGCCCGTTCGACACGCGCGGAACGGCCGATGTCGTCGCGGAGCGTCTGCAGCGCCTCGCCGTAGCGCTGCTCCTCGGACCGGGTCGCTCGGGCGTGCCGGTGCCGCTGCTCGAACCACATGCCCACCCCGGCCACGGGGCTGAGCGCGGCGAAGAGGGCGTAGCGCGCATCGCCCATGATGAGGACCATCGCGAAGGCGAGGACGAGCGGCGCGGCGACGGTGATCACGCTGAAGGTCGTGGCGGAGGCGATCTCGAGGCGGGCCGGCGGGACGACCGCCTCGCCGGCCGCCGGACGTCCCGGTCGCGGCGGCCGGTTGAAGGGAACGGTCGCCGTCGCGGTGACGTTGTCCGTGCTCCCCGGCTCGGGCGCGAGGAGCTCGGGAGGCGCGGGGCGCAGTCGGAGAGCCGCCCCACCGGCGATCACGACCACGGCGTCGGAGACGAGGACCCCGTCCCCGGTCGCGGAGACGCCGTCGACCAGGGTGCCGTTGGTGCTGTCGGCGTCGTGCACCCGCAGGCCGTCGCCCTCGCGGGTCACCGAGAAGTGCTCCCAGGAGGCGCTCGCCGTGTCGAGGACGACGTCGGCGTGCGGGGAGCGGCCCACGATCAGCGCGCGGGCCCGCGGGATCTCGACCACGGCTCCCGCGCCGAGACCGCCCGACAGCACGGCCGTCCACCCGCGGGCCGCGGCAGGTCGGGGCAGGGGGGAGCGGGCGATCCGCGTTCCCTCGAGCAGCAGCAGATCGGCCAGCCGGGTCTCCACAGGGTGCAGGACGGTGTCGACGGCGAGGGCCGTCCCGGGCGGGAGGCGGTGCCCGGTTGCGGTGGCGATCAGCTCGCCGAGTGTCGCGGAGTCGCGGTGGCGGCCGAGGTCGATGTCGGAGCGGGTGCCGTCGAGGTCGAGGAGGAGTCGCACCGGGGGCTCACGGTCGGGGCTGTCCGGCGAACCAGAGCAGCGGCGGGTCGGCGGGCCGCAGGCCGAGGCGCTGCGGCGAGGAGTGGAGGGGGAGTGCCGGGGCGTCCAGAGCGTGCGCGGCGCCGAAGTCGAGCGGCGGACCGGCGAGCCCGTCCGCCGGTCCGATCGTGGATCCCCGGAGTGCGGCGGCGACCGCCGCGGGTTCCCTGCTGCCTGCGACGGCCGCGGCTCGCACCAGCGCCACGACGGCGTCGTGGCTGGGGGCGTCCGCGACCGCGGCGAGATCGCGGAACGCGCGGTCGCCGAGGAGGGTCGTCCGCGCGGCATCGTCGGCGGTCATCCGCACAGCCCCCAGGAACGCGGAGGCCGCGCGCCCGCGCTCGTCGCCGCGGAGAGCGACCGCGTCGCCGGAATCCGTGCCGATCGTCGTCAGATCTCCCGAGAGGGTGCCTCCGGCCGCGGCCAGGGCGGGAGCGAAGGCGGGGCTCAGCGCGTCGGGCGTGAGCAGGATCGGGACGGACGCCCCCGCCGCCTGCAGAGCGGCGACCGCCGTCGCCTGCGCAGCGGCGGAGCCGGACACGACGACGCGCTCGACCGCCAGCTCGCCCTCGAGGTGCGGGCGGGCGGCGCTGACGATCACGTCCGCGGTGGCGCCGGGATCGGCGGTCACCGTCGCGGCGGGCGAGAGACCGGTCGGGGTGCCTCCACCGGTGTCGACGAGGAGTACCCGGGCGCCTCCGCCGGCCTCCTCCACGAGTGCCGCGTCGGCCGAGGCGGTGTCGGGTCCGAGGGACCAGACGCCGTCGCCGGGCAGGTCGGGGCCGCCTCCGTAGGGGAGGACGGCCGCTGTCCCCGCGGCCCGAGCGGCGTCCACGGCTGCAGCGGTGTGGGTGCCGTGGGCCGCGAGGACGAGGCCGGACACGCCCTGCCCCGTCAGCTCCTCGACGGCGGCGCGGGCACCCTCGGGCGTCCCGTGGTCGTCGACGGCGACGAGACCGATCTCGCAGCCGCCCATCGCTGACCGGTGCGCGGCGACGACGGCGCCGTTCGCCGCGTCCTTCCATTCCGCGCCCTCGCCCGGAGCCGAGCTGAGCGAGACCACCACCCCGAGCGTCATCCGCTCGGGCACCCGGGCGCACGAGAAGCCGACAGGCAGAGCGGCGACCTCCGTCATCGGAGCCGACTGCGGCGGCAGGAGGGAGACGAGGGCACCGCTGACGCCGAGGAGGGCGACCGCGCCGCCGACCAGCATCGTGGTCCGTCGAGCGGTGCGGGGGTGCTGCGCCGCGCGCCTGCCCAGGCGGGTCATCGCTCGTCCCCGATCCGGAAGGAGTAGACCGTTCGGGTCCGCGCGCCCTCGGGCAGGTCGAGGTGGAACGCGGGAAGCGCATCCCCGGCCCGGAGGGAGGCCCGCTCCTGGGCCTGCACCAGCAGGATGCCCGAGACGTCCTCGGACCGCACCGCGGCGTAGCTCCGTGCGCTCTGCGAGGCGAGGGCGAGCTGCACGTCGGCGGTGCCGACCTTCGCGGCACTCGTGGTCATCGATCCGAGCAGGCCGGAGCCGCCGACCGTCCGGTCGCCGAGGTCCAGGAGCACCTTGCGCAGATCGGCTGCGAGGAGCGCGGCGACCGCGTCGGTGTCGCGGGTCGAGGCGTCGATCGTCGTCGCGATGCCGGCCAGGGAGGCGCGCGTCCGCTCAGAGACGGCCCCGCCGATCCGGGCCTCCGCGGTGCGGAGAGCCCGGTGCCCGGCGTCCACCGTCGCTGCACCGTCGGAGTGGATGCCGGAGGAGGCCGTGCGCAGGCTCGAGACCGACCGGTCGAACATCGCGACGACCGCGTCGGCGTCGGCGCCGGAGCGCGTCGAGATCCGCCGCACCTGCTCGTCGAGGAGTGCGGTGACCGCGGATGCGGCTGCCGTGTCCGCCTCGGCGAACGCATTCTGGATCGCCGGTGCGAGAGCGTCCTGCTGGGCACCGAGAGCGTCGATGCGGGTGCCGAGTGCGTCGCGCTGAGCGGTCAGCGCGTCGACGCCGGTGCGGAGGGAGGCGAGCAGGCCGGTGAGGCGCGTGTCGTCCGAGCCGGCCGTCGCGCCGGCCTCGGCCACGCCTCCGCGGACCGTGGCGAGCGCGGCGCGCAGGGCGGCGAGGTCGGCGCTAGCGCCGGTGCTGCCGACGGTGGAGGCGACGGCGGTCCACGCGTGGACCTGGTCGCTCAGCCGGTCGGCCAGGGGGGCCGGATAGCCGTCGGGAGCGTCGAGGCGGCCCGTGCCGGAGCAGGGCGTCGCGGTCAGGTAGGCGCGGAGCTCCTCGACGGAGCCCCGGGTCACCTCCACGGGTGCGCGCGTCGGGCGCCTGGTCGGCGTGGGTGCGGCAGCAGGGGACTGTGTCGCCGGCGACAGCTCGCAGAGCCGATCGGCCAGCTCCTGGTTCTGCGCCGACAGCGACCCCGTGCTGGTCGGCGTGCCGAGCTCGTCCAGGGCGGTCGTGGCGGCGGTGCCGACCGAGGCGACCGTCGTCTCCAGGCCCGCGGTGTCCGCGTCGAGCTCGTCCAGCGTCGCCGACAGGGCGGCGAGTGCCCGGGTGACGGATCCCTCCGGGTCGGCCAGGGTGTCCACCGAGGCCGACGCGGCGTCCACCCTGCTCGCGAGGGCGGCGAACCCGGCCTGCACGCCGTCCATCAGCTCCGGCTGCAGGGAGTCGACGAGGTCCTGCCCGCGATCGAGCATCCCGAGCAGCACGGTGTCGACGGCGGCTCCGGAGGCGGCGAGGGAGCAGGTGGTCGAGGGTGCCGTGCAGGTCTCGGCGGAGGGATGTGCCGGCCCCGCGGCAGCACGGACAGCCGCGACGACCTCGTCGCGGCAGGACTCGGCCGCCGCTCCGTACGCGTCGAGCTCGGCCGTGAGCCGCAGCAGCTCGGAGTGGATCGAGCCGGAGCGGCCGCCGTCGACGGCGACTCCGCATCCGCTGCCCGAGACCGTCGGCGGCGGCACCGCGGCCGATGTATCGCCCAGCAGGGCGTCCACCGCGTCGATCGCCTCGGACAGCTGCGCCAGCAGGCCGGACTCGGTGCCCGAGACCGTCGACGACAGCTGCGCCCGGAGCGCGCCGAGCTGCCCGGAGAGGCTCTGCATCGAGGCCGCCGTCGAGGCGGCGCCGGCCCGCAGCTCCTCGGCCGTGCGGACACCGAGAGTCTCGGAGGTCGCGTCGAGCGAGGCCCGCACCTCGGCGACGGTGGTGCCGGCCTGCGTCAGCAGGTCGTCCACCGCGGTGACGACCTCGATCGTGCGGCGCTCGAGGGCGAGCGGCGAGGCGTCGGAGGAGTCGAACGCGGCGCCCAGCGCCCCCTCGGTGGTCGGGTCGGTGCTCAGGCCGGGCTGGACCGCCAGGTCGAAGGCGGGGACGGCGAAGTCGGCGACGTCGGCGACGAGGGTCAGCGTCGCCGTCGCGCCACCGCCCGGGGGAGCGAGGAGAGCGGCCCACTGCACGACGGCGTCTCCGTGCTCGTCACGGCTGAGCACGCCGTTGGTGACGGCACCCGACTCGCTCTCGGTGACGACGCGACTCGGCGAGACGCCCGGCAGGACCGCGGAGGCTGCGATCGTCAGCGGAGCGCCGACGAGTGCACTGCGGCGGGCTGCACGACCGGCCGCGTCGAACGCGACCTCCTCGGGCCGGACCGTCAGGTTCTCCACCGCGAGCGAGATCTCGATCCGACCCGAGCGCCCGGCGAGCTCGGCCGGATCGGTGCCCGAGGCGTCGGCGGTGCGCCACGAGGGCCGGACACGGACCGGCAGGTCCGCGGAGACCTCGGCGGGATCGTAGACGGTGGTGGTCGCCGAGGTGTCGGACGGGTCGTCGCCGATGCCGAGGGCCGTCCCCTCGATCGCACGGACACCCCCGTCGGACGAGACGGCGACGGACACCGCCTGCAGCACCCTGGCGGTGGTGAGCGCCGGCTCCGGTGGCGTGCAGCCCGCCAGAACAGCGGCCACGACCGCGATCGCCGCTCCGGCCGTCGTCCTGCGAGCATTCGAGCGCACCCTGACCACCCCTCGTCCCGACGGGGCACCGGGCGGTGCCGCTCACGTCGACATGAGAGATGCTCGCAGATGAGCGGAACCCCGAGAGCCGGTGGCGCGCGATGACCTGCACCGCGCGCCCCGGGGTCAGACGAGCTTCAGCTTCTTGCGGAGCGCCTGCACGTGCCCGGTCGCCCGGACGCCGTACTGCGCGAACTCGAGCGCTCCCTCGGCTCCGACGACGAACGTCGAGCGCAGCACGCCGACGACGGTCTTGCCGTAGAGGCTCTTCTCGCCCCACACCGCGTACGCGCGGTGCACGGTCATGTCGGGGTCGCTCAGCAGCGGGTACGCGATGCCCTGGGCGTCGGCCCAGCGGCGCAGCGCCTCCGGGGCGTCCCGCGAGATCCCGAGGACCTCGTAGCCGGAGTCGCGGAGGGACGCCGCGTTGTCGCGGAAGTCGCAGGCCTCCGTGGTGCAGCCGGGGGTGTCGGCCTCAGGGTAGAAGAACAGGATGACGCGCCGTCCGCGGTATTCCGTGAGCGAGACGGGCTCGCCGTCCTGGTTCGGCAGCGTGAACTCCGGAGCGGAGTCGCCGACGGCGAGGCGCGCCTCGGCGGGGAGGGGGGAGAGGTCGGTCATCGTCTGCTTCCGTCGGTCGTGGCGAAGGTGGTCAGGAGGCGCTGGAGCGAGTCGAGGCGCTCCGGTCCGCTGGCGCCCAGCAGTCCGCCCTCGACAGCCTCGATGATGGCGCAGTCGGGGGAGTCGGGCAGGTGCGTGCAGCCGCGCGGGCAGTCCCGGGCGATCACGGCGAGGGTCGTGAACGCGCCGAGGATGTTGTCGGTGTTCACGTGGCCGAGTCCGAACGAGCGGACGCCGGGGGTGTCGATGACCCAGCCGTGCCGGTCGCCGCGCTCCACGCGGAGCGAGACGGTGGAGGACGAGGTGTGCCGACCGCGGCCCGTCACGGTGTTCACGCGCCCGATGGCCCGGTGCGCGTCCGGGACGAGCTTGTTCACGAGGGTGGACTTGCCGACTCCGGAGTGCCCGACGACCACGGTCTCGTGGCCGAGGAGGGCGTCGGCGATCTCGTCGACCGGCGGCTCGTCCTGGCTCGAGAGGAACACGCGGAGGTCGAGCCCCTCGAAGTTGCGGAGGAACGGGGCCGGGTCCGCGAGGTCGGTCTTGGTGATGCAGAGCATCGGAGTGATCCCGGCGTCGAAGGCGGCGACCAGGTAGCGGTCGACCAGCCGGGTCCGGGGCTCGGGGTCGGCGGCGGCCACCACGCAGAGCATCTGGTCGGCGTTGGCGACGATCACGCGCTCGATCGCGTCGGTGTCGTCGGCGCTGCGGCGGAGGAGGGTCGACCGCTCGCGGATGCGGACGATGCGGGCGAGCGTCCCCTCGTCGCCGCTGGAGTCCCCGACCACGTCGACGCGGTCGCCGGCCACGATCGCCTGGCGCCGCAGCTCGCGGGCCCGGGCCGCCGTGAACTCGTGCTCCTCGGGCGTCCCGTCGCCGATCATCACCGTGTAGCGACCCCGGTCGACGCCGAGCACCATCGCGATCTCTGCGTCCTCGTAGGCGGGTCGGTTCTTGGTCCGGGGCTTCGTGCCCTTCGGGTTCGGGCGCACCCGCGCGTCCGACTCGTCGTACCCGTCGAAGTCGTCGAGAGCACCGTCGGCGTCGAGGCCGCTGTCCGTCCACCACGACACGGGTCAGACCGATCCGGCGAGGGTCGTCCACAGTTCCGGGAACTGGGGGAGGGTCTTCGCTGTCGTCGCGACGTCCTCGATCACCACGCCGGGGACCACGAGGCCGATCAGGGCGCCGGCGTGGGCCATGCGATGGTCCGAGTAGGTGCGCCAGCGGCCGCCGTGGAGCTCGGCGGGCTCGATGCGCAGACCGTCCTCGAGCTCCGTGACCCGGCCGCCGAGGCCGGTGATCTCGGCGGCGAGGGCGGCGAGGCGGTCCGTCTCGTGGTGACGGATGTGGCCGATCCCGGTCAGGGTGCTGGGAGTGGAGGCCAGCGCGGCGAGGGCGGCGAGGGCGGGGGCGAGCTCGCCTCCCTCCGACAGGTCGAGGTCCACGCCCAGGATCTCGTCGCCGCCCGTGACCACGAGGTCCTCGCCGTCGCGCTCGACGCGGGCGCCGAACAGCGGCAGGATCCGCTCGAGGTGCGCCCCGACCTGCGTGGTGACGGCCGGCCAGTGGCGAAGCCGGACGCGGCCGCCCGTGACGAGGGCCGCAGCGAGGAACGGCGCGGCGTTCGAGAGGTCGGGCTCGATCAGCACGTCGGCGCCGGCGATGGGCTGCGGCGCGACGGTCCACTCGCCGTCGGCGGGCGTGCCGACCTCGACGCCCCGTGCCGCCAGTGCGGCGACGGTCATGTCGATGTGGGGCCGGGAGGGGACGGCGCTGCCCTCATGGCGCAGGTGCAGTCCCTCCTCGAAGCGGGCGCCGGCCAGCAGGAGCGCCGAGACGAACTGGCTCGACCGCGAGGCGTCGACGACGACGTCGCCGCCCCGGACGGCCCCGGAGCCGTGGACGGTGAAGGGGAGCGCGCCGCGGCCGTCGTCGGCGACGTCGACGCCGAGCGCGCGGAGGGAGGCGATCGTCGCCCCCATCGGCCGCTTCGCCGCGTACGCGTCGCCGTCGAAGGTGGTGGGGCCGAGCGCGAGGCCGGCCAGCGGCGGGACGAAGCGCATCACGGTGCCCGCGAGCCCGCAGTCGATCGTCGTCGAGCCGAGCAGCTCCTCCGCGGGCTCCACGACCAGGTCGGCGCCGAAGCCGCCGGTCGAGCCGGACTCCCGGATCGTGGTGCCGAGCGAGCGCAGCGCCTCGATCATCAGGGCGCTGTCGCGGGAGTGCAGCGGCGCCCGCAGCGTGGAGGGTCCGTCCGCCAGAGCGGCGAGCACCAGCTCCCGGTTGGTCAGCGACTTGGAGCCGGGCAGGCCGACCTCGGCGTCGAGAGCGCCGGCCGCGAGGGGTGCGGGCCAGGCGTCGTCGCCGGGGAGCGCACGGGCGTCGCCGTACGGATCGAACTCGGGGGCGGAATAACGCGAGAAGACCATCGGTTGTCAGGATAGTCGGCGCGCAGGGCGTCGTCAGGAGCGTGACGGAGGCGGAGCATGACGGCAGCACCCCCGGTCCTCCGGAGCAGCAGGCCCGTCGCCCGGAGGCGCCCTCGTGCCGCAACCCCGGTCGTCCGCCGCGCCGCCGCTCTAGAATCGCTCGTGATGACTCGCGACGACGAACCCCGCACCACCCCCGCCGACGAGGCTCCCGAGCCCGCCGACGCGGAGCAGACGATCGTGGAGACCGTCGAGGAGTCGCTGGACGACGCCCCGGTCGAGGCTCCCGTCGATCTCCGCTCCCTCTTCGAGCAGCAGGCGCTGCCCTTCATCGACCAGCTCTACGCGGCCGGTCTGCGGATGACGAAGAACCCCTCCGACGCGCAGGACCTCGTGCAGGAGACGTTCGCGAAGGCGTTCGGCGCGTTCCGCCAGTTCGAGCAGGGCACCAACCTGAAGGCCTGGCTCTACCGCATCCTCACGAACACGTTCATCAACTCGTACCGCAAGAAGCAGCGCGAGCCCTACCAGAGCGCGATCGACGAGCTCGAGGACTGGCAGCTGGGCGGCGCCGAGTCGACCACGGCCACCTCCAGCCGCTCGGCCGAGGCGGAGGCGATCGACCACCTCCCCGACACCGCGGTGAAGGAGGCGCTCCAGGCGATCCCGGAGGACTTCCGGCTCGCCGTCTACTTCGCCGATGTCGAAGGCTTCTCCTACCAGGAGATCGCGGACATCATGAAGACCCCCGTCGGGACCGTCATGAGCCGGCTGCACCGCGGCCGGCGCATGCTGCGCGAACGACTCACCGACTACGCACGCGAGCGCGGATTCCGCGCCGCATTCACTTCCGGGAGCACGAAATGACCGACAGCGGCTGCACGAAGGCGAAGGCCGAGCTCGAGGAGTACCTCCACAACGAGCTGTGCAAGGAGGACGCCGCCGACATCCGCGAGCACATGGCGGGATGCGTCGACTGCGCCGACGAGGCGAAGGTCGGCGTGGTTCTGACGGTCGCCGTGCAGCGTGCGTGCAAGGAGACGGCGCCGGAGGACCTCCGCGCCCAGGTGCTCGGCATGCTCCGCGACGAGCACGCCGCGCACTCCCAGGCGCCCGCCCGCCTCTAGGCGCAGCACGACCCGGGGAGCCCCGGCCGTTCGAGACCTCCCGCGCACCGCGGGCCCTCGAGGGGCCGGGGCTCCGTCGTGTCCGGCGGCCTCCGGTCGCCGCGGCACCCGCATGTCGCGAGCGCTTCTGCCGGTCTCTGCGGGCCTGCGGTCAGGCACGGTCCGCCCGCAACGCGACGGGCCCGCCGGAACACGAGGTTCCGACGGGCCCGACCGCGTCGTGCGGACCGCGGGTCAGCGGGTGAGCGCCCGTGACAGCAGGTCGGCCTGCTCGGAGGCGTGCCGCTTGGCCGAGCCGGCCGCGGGGGAGGCCGCGGACGGGCGCGAGACCACGCGCATGGACCGGCCCAGCTTCGGAGCGACCTCGAGGGCCATGAACGGCCAGGCGCCCTGGTTCTCGGGCTCGTCCTGCACCCAGACGAGCTCCGCGTCCGGGTAGCGCTCGGCGATGCCGCGCAGCTCCTCGATCGGCGCCGGGTAGTACTGCTCGACCCGGACCAGCGCGATGCCGTCGTCGGGCTTCTTCTCGAGCTCCGCCTTGAGGTCGTAGTGGACCTTGCCGGCGTGGAGCAGGACGCGCTTCACGGCGGAGGCGTCGTGGATCCGCGCGTCGTCGATCACCGGCTGGAAGCGGCCCGAGGTGAAGTCCTCGACCGGGCTCGAGGCTCCGCGCAGGCGCAGCATCGCCTTCGGGGTGAAGACGATCAGCGGGCGGCGGGGCCGGGAGTAGGCCTGGCGGCGCAGCAGGTGGAAGTAGGACGCCGGCGTCGACGGGCGCGCGACGGTCATGTTCCGCTCCGCGCACATCTGCAGGTAGCGCTCGATCCGGGCCGACGAGTGGTCGGGGCCCTGGCCCTCGTAGCCGTGCGGAAGCAGGAGCACGAGCGACGAGCGCTGGCCCCACTTCTGCTCGGCCGAGGAGATGAACTCGTCGATCACGATCTGGGCGCCGTTCGCGAAGTCGCCGAACTGCGCCTCCCACAGCACGAGCGAGTCGGGCCGCTCCACCGAGTAGCCGTACTCGAACGCCATCGCCGCGTACTCCGAGAGCAGCGAGTCGTAGATCCAGAGCCGGGCCTGCTGGTCGGACAGGTTCATCAGCGGCAGCCACTCCTGGCCGTTCTCGCGGTCGTGGAGGACAGCGTGGCGCTGGACGAAGGTCCCGCGGCGCGTGTCCTGGCCGACGAGGCGCACCGGGGTGTCCTCGAGCAGCAGCGAGCCGAGCGCGAGCAGCTCGCCGAAGGCCCAGTCGATGGAGCCGGAGCGGCTCATCTCCTGGCGCTTCGCCAGCAGCTGCTGGAGCTTGGGGTGCACGGTGAAGCCCTCAGGGGGCGTCGTGAACGCGTCGCCGATGCGGGTGACGACCTCGGTCTTCACGCCGGTGACCTCGGGCTCGCCCGGGTAGTCCTCGCCCTGCTGCGCGTCGGGCAGCTCGAGGTCGGCCACGGAGTCGCCGTCGGCGGTGATCACGGGGATCGCGCCGGTCTGCGCGGCGTGGGTCTCGGCGAACGCGCGCTCCAGGCGGTCCTGGAAGTCCTGGTGGGCGCGGTCGTACTCCTCCTCGGTGATGTCGCCGCGGCCGACGAGCGCCTCGGTGTACAGCTTGCGGACCGAGCGCTTGGCCTCGATCAGGCTGTACATCAGCGGCTGGGTCATCGAGGGGTCGTCGCCCTCGTTGTGCCCGCGCCGGCGGTAGCAGATCAGGTCGATGACCACGTCGCGGTGGAACCGCTGGCGGTACTCGAACGCGAGCTGCCCGACATGGACGACCGCCTCGGGGTCGTCGCCGTTCACGTGGAAGATCGGCGCCTGGATCGTCTTCGCGCCGTCGGTCGAGTAGATCGAGGTGCGGGCCTCGTGAGGGGGAGTCGTGAACCCGACCTGGTTGTTGATGTTGATGTGGATCGTGCCGCCGGTGCGGTACGCGCGCAGCTGCGACATCTGCAGGGTCTCGACCACCACGCCCTGGCCCGCCATCGCGGCGTCGCCGTGCACGAGGATCGGCAGCGTGGTGAAGCTGCCGATGGGCTTGCGGTCCTGCTTGGCGCGGACGATGCCCTCGAGCACGCCGTTCACGGCCTCGAGGTGCGAGGGGTTCGCCGCCAGGTAGACCGGGATCTCCTCGCCCGCCGCGCCGCGGAAGGTGCCCTCGGTGCCGAGGTGGTACTTCACGTCTCCGGAGCCCTGGACCGTGCGCGGGTCCTGGGTGCCCTCGAACTCGCGGAAGATCTGGCCGTAGGTCTTGCCGGCGATGTTGGTCAGCACGTTCAGGCGGCCGCGGTGGGCCATGCCGATCGCGACCTCGTCGAGGTGCTCGTCGGCCGCGCCCTGCAGGACGGCGTCGAGCAGCGCGATGAGCGACTCCCCGCCCTCGAGCGAGAAGCGCTTCTGGCCCACGTACTTGGTCTGCAGGAAGGTCTCGAAGGCCTCGGCCTCGTTGAGCTTGCCCAGGATGCGCAGCTGCTCGTCGTGGCCCGGCTTCTCGTAGCCGCGCTCGAGCTTCTGCTGCATCCAGGCGCGCTGCTCCGGGTCCTGGATGTGCATGTACTCGACGCCGACGGTGCGGCAGTACGAGTCGCGGAGGATCCCGAGGATGTCGCGCAGCTTGAGCTGGCGCTTGCCGCCGAAGCCGTCCGTGACGAACTCGCGATCGAGGTCCCAGAAGGTGAGGCCGTGGCTCTCGATGGCGAGGTCGGGGTGCGAGCGCTGCACGTACTCCAGCGGGTCGACGTCGGCCATCAGATGCCCGCGGACGCGGAACGAGTTGATGAGCTCCTGCACGCGGGCGGTCTTGGAGACGCGCTCGGCGAGGTCGACGGCGATGTCCGTGGACCAGTGGATCGGGTCGTAGGGGATGCGCAGCGCGGCGAAGATGTCCTCGTAGAAGCCGCGGCCGCCGAGCAGGAGCTCGTGCACGATCTTGAGGAACTCGCCCGAGCCGGCGCCCTGGATGACGCGGTGGTCGTAGGTCGAGGTCAGGGTGATGGTCTTGCCGATGCCCAGCTCGACCAGCGTCTTCTCGGACGCGCCCTGGAACTCCGCCGGGTACTCGAGGGCGCCGGCTCCGATGATGCAGCCCTGGCCCTTCATCAGGCGGGGGACGGAGTGGACCGTGCCGATGCCGCCGGGGTTCGTCAGCGAGAGCGTGGTGCCCGCGAAGTCGCCGGCGACGAGCTTGTTGCCGCGCGCGCGCTTGACCAGGTCCTCGTAGGCCGAGAGGTAGGCCGTGAAGCTGAGCGTGTCGGCGCGCTTGATGCTCGGCACGAGCAGGGCGCGCGTGCCGTCGGGCTTCGGCATGTCGATCGCGATGCCGAGGTTGACGTGCGCCGGGGCGACGACCGCGGGCTTGCCGTCGACCTCGTCGTAGAACACGTTCTGGCTCGGGAAGTCCTTGAGCGCGCGGATGAGCGCCCAGCCGATCAGGTGCGTGAACGAGACCTTGCCGCCGCGGGTGCGGCGCAGGTGGTTGTTGATGACGATGCGGTTGTCGATCATCAGCTTCGCCGGGATCGTGCGGACGCTCGTCGCAGTGGGGATGCTGAGGCTGGCGTCCATGTTGGTCGCGAGGCTCTTCGCCATGCCGCGGAGCGGGGTGACGACGTCCTCGTCCGGCGTCGAGTCCTCGGCGGAGGGCTTGCTCACCGGAGCGTCGGCCGGGATCGGCTGCGCCTTCGGCTGCTTCGACGTGGTGCGGGAGGCGGGGGTCGACTCGGAGGAGGAGGCGGCGGCGGGATGGGTCACGGCGCCTCCGCCGCTCGACGAGACGCGCTCGGCGGCAGCGGCGGGCTTCGAGGCGGCGGGCGCGGGGGCCGCGGCAGGAGCCGGAGCCGGAGCGTCCTTGCCGGAGTTCGCGAGCTGGGCGCCGTAGCGCTCCAGGATGGGCCACCAGGACTCGTCCACCGAGGCGCGGTCGGCGCTGTACTGCTCGTACAGCTCCTCCACGAGCCACTCGTTGGCTCCGAAGTCCTCCGCGCCCTGCTCTGTTCCTGCTCCGGTCAACTGGCTCGACACAGCCGATCGCCCACTCTCTCCGTTGATTCGTCCTCGATCATCCGGACGGGCCCGTCGCATCCCTCGGCGCCTGCCACCGCGGCGGAGGAGGTCGTCCTCGCACCAGCGGGAACCGGTGCCGTCGCCTGGTCCCGTCCCGGTCGCCAAGCCTAGCCCCGTTCCCTGCACGGCCGACCCGGGGCCGCGCCGGAGTAGCGTTTCCCCCATGCGTTTCTCCGGCGGAACACCCTCAGGCGACCTCACCTACTCGGACGTCTTCCTCGTCCCCGGCCGCTCGTCGGTGACGAGCCGCCTCGACGTCTCGCTCGCTCCGGGCGACGGCACCGGGGCGACGATCCCCGTCGTCTCCTCCAACATGAACTCGGTCACCGGTCAGCGCCTCGCAGCGACGCTCGCGCGCCGGGGCGGGCTCGGCGTCCTCCCGCAGGACATGCCTCTGCAGGCGCTGGACGCCGCGATCCGCTGGGTGAAGCGCCAGCCGGTCGCTTTCTCCGGCGCCCTCACCGCCTCGCCGGCGACGACCGTGGAGGAGGCGCTGCGCATCCTGCCGGCCGTCGCCGGCCACGGCTTCGTGGTGCAGGAGGAGGGCGGCGCGATCCTCGGCTGCGTCCCGGCCGCGCGCCTGGCGACCGCGCTGCCGGACGCGCGTCTGGGCGACCTGGTGCACTCCGCCACGCCCTCGATCGACGCCGACGACGTGCCCACCGCGCGGGCCGCCTTCGACCTCATGGTGGCCGCCGACCTCGACTTCGCCCCGGTGCTGCACCACGGCGCCCTGGTCGGCACGCTGTCGCGCACCGGCGCCCTCCGCTCCACCGTCTACGACCCGGCGCTCGACGCGGACGGGCGTCTGCGCGTCGCGGCGGCGATCGGCATCAACGGCGACGTCGAGGCGAAGGCGCGCGCGCTCGTCTCCGCGGGCGTCGACGTCCTCGTCCTCGACACCGCGCACGGCCACCAGGAGGGGATGCTCCGGGCGCTCCGGACGGTCTCCGCGCTCGATCTCGGAGTGCCGATCGCGGCGGGCAACGTCGTCACGGCCGACGCGGTGCACGACCTCGTCGACGCGGGAGCGGACATCCTCAAGGTCGGCGTCGGCCCCGGCGCGATGTGCACCACCCGGATGATGACCGCGGTCGGCCGCCCGCAGTTCTCGGCCGTCCTCGAGACGGCCGAGCGCGCGCACGAGCTGGGCGCCCACGTCTGGGCGGACGGCGGGGTGCGCTACCCGCGCGACGTCGCCCTCGCGCTGGCCGCGGGCGCCGCCTCCGTGATGATCGGCTCCTGGTTCGCCGGCACGATCGAGGCTCCGGGGGAGCTGCACAGCGACGCGGCCGGCCGGGTCTACAAGGAGAGCTGGGGCATGGCCTCGGCCAAGGCGGTGCAGGAGCGCTTCGACCGCCTCGACGCGTACGAGCTCGCCCGCAAGCGCCTCTTCGCCGAGGGCATCTCCTCCTCCACCATCTACCTCGATCCGCTGCGGCCCTCGGTCGAGGACCTGCTCGACATGATCACGTCGGGGGTCCGCTCGTCCTTCACCTACGCCGGAGCCCGGAGCGTGGCCGACTTCCACGAGCGGGCGCACGTGGGCCTGCAGTCGGCCGCGGGCTACGAGGAGGGCAAGGCGCTGCCGGTCAGCTGGTGAGCGGGCGCCGCGTGCTAGAACCGAGCCCATGACCATCGTCGACAACGCCGTGTACGTCGACGGCCGCCGCATCCGGAACCCCGACTCGCTCGAGGACACCTTCGAGCTGATGCGCGACGAGCACGGCATGGCCTGGATCGGCCTCTACCGCCCGACGCGCGAGGAGGTCGAGGCGGTCGCCGAGGAGTTCGGGCTGCACCCGCTCGCCGTCGAGGACGCGCTGAGCGGGCACCAGCGGGCCAAGCTCGAGCGCTACGACGACGGGCTCTTCGTCGTGCTGCGGCCGGCGCGCTACGCGGACGCCGCCGAGACGGTCGTCTTCGGCGAGCTGCACGTCTTCGTCGGCCCCGACTTCGTGGTCACCATCCGGCACGCCGATTCCCCGGACCTCGCCCGCGTGCGCCGCCGCCTGGAGGAGGATCCGGCCCTTCTCGCCCGCGGGCCCGAAGCGGTGCTCTACGCGATCCTCGACCAGGTCGTCGACGAGTACGCGCCGGTGGTGTTCGGCGTCCAGGGCGACGTGGACGAGATCGAGGACCAGCTCTTCGGCGACGACTCGGACGACGGGCTCTCGGAGCGCATCTACCGGCTCTCGCGCGAGGTCATCCACTTCCAGCGCTCGGTGCAGCCGCTGACCGCCCTGCTGCACGAGCTGCTGCAGGAGTCGACGCCCGTGGAGGGGGAGCCCTCGCCCTCGCCGGAGCGGATCGAGCTGCGCCGGTCCCTCCGCGACGTGCTCGACCACACCATCCGCGTGACGGAGGCGGTCGACTCCCTGCGCGCGATCCTCGACAAGGCGCTCACGGTGCACTCGACGCTCGTCTCGCGCCGGCAGACCGAGACCGGGCTCGCCCAGAACGACGTGGTCCGCAAGATCTCCTCGTGGGCGGCGATCCTCTTCGCCCCGACGCTCGTGGCCGGCATCTACGGGATGAACTTCGACGACATGCCGGAGCTGCACTGGCGCCTCGGCTACCCCTGGGCGCTGGGCCTGATGGTGCTGTTCGGCTTCGCGCTCTACGCGGTGTTCAAGCGGAAGAAGTGGCTCTGAGCCGCGGCATCGGAGCACGCCCGGCGGCGCTCCGCGGCGGGTAGACTCGGCGCCACAATGGACGACCCTCCCTCTGCGCATCCGGCCTGTTCCGCTCACTGCAGTGCTCCTCGGACTCCCGCTCGCCGCTCACGGTCCGCCGCTCCGCCGGCCCGCCCCGTCCGGCCCTCCTCGCACCTCCCTCTCGTGACCGGGGGCGACCACCGTGGGAACTGAGTGGCTCCTCCTCGGCGTCGGCCTGCTGCTGACCCTGGGCACCGGCGTCTTCGTCGCCAGCGAGTTCGCGCTGGTGAACCTCGACCGGGCCGATCTCGAAGCCCGTCGCGACCGCGGCGAGACGCGCCTGGGCATGACCATCGCGGCCCTGCGCGTCACCTCCACGCACCTCTCGAGCGCGCAGCTGGGCATCACTCTCACGACGCTGCTCACCGGCTACACGATGGAGCCCGCCCTCTCGACGCTGCTCCAGGAGCCGTTCAGCGGACTCGGCATCCCGGAGGAGGCGCTCGCGCCGGTCATGACGGTGGTCGCCATCGTCATCGCGACCCTGCTGTCGATGATCCTCGGCGAGCTGGTCCCCAAGAACTTCGCCCTCGCTCTGCCGCGGGCGACCGCGAAGCTCGTCGTGCCGCTGCAGACCGCGTTCACGACGGTGTTCCGCCCGGCCGTCGCCCTGCTGAACGGCAGCGCGAACGCCCTGCTGCGCCTGGTCGGCATCGAGCCGAAGGAGGAGCTCTCGGGCGCCCGCAGCGCCGAGGAGCTCTCGAGCCTCGTGCGCCACTCCGCCAGCGCCGGACTGCTCGAGGAGGACACGGCCGACCTGCTCGGGCGCACCCTCCGCTTCTCCGCCCTCACCGCGGGCGACGTGATGACGCCGCGCCTGCGCCTGTCGACGGTCGAGCGCGCGAGCACCGCGCAGGACGTGCTCGACCTCGCCCGCACCACCGGGTTCTCGCGCTTCCCGATCACGGACGACGACATCGACGACATCGTCGGAGTCGTGCACGTCAAGCAGGCCGTCGCCGTGCCCCGCGGCAAGAGGTCCGACGTGCCCGTCACGGCGCTGCGCTCCGAGCCGCTCCGCGTCCCCGAGACCATGAAGCTCGACGTGCTGCTCACCGAGCTGCGCGGACGCGGCTTCCAGCTCGCGGTCGTCGTCGACGAGTACGGCGGCACGGCGGGCGTCGCCACGCTCGAGGACCTGGTCGAGGAGCTGGTCGGCGAGGTCGCCGACGAGCACGACCGCTCCCGGGCCGACGTGGTCAAGCTCCCCGGCTCCACCACCTTCCCCGGCATGCTCCGCCCCGACGAGGTCCTCGACCGCGCCGGCGTGCACATCCCCGAGGAGGGGCCCTACGAGACGGTCGCCGGATTCGTGATGAGCGAGCTCGGCCGCCTCCCCGCCGTCGGCGACCGGGTCGACGTCGAGGGCGGCTCGCTGCGCGTCGAGCGCCTGGACGGCCGCCGCATCGACCGCCTCCGCTTCACGCCCGACCCCGACGCGGATCCCGACGGGATCCCCGACCCGCTCGCCGACGTCGCCCGCGGACACCGCGGACGGAAGGAGTCCGACGATGAGTGACTGGGCCGGAATCGCCTGGCTCGTGGTGCTCCTCGCCGCGAACGCCTTCTTCGTCGGAGCGGAGTTCGCGGTCATCTCCGCGCGCCGCTCCCAGATCGAGCCCCTCGCGGAGAGCGGACGCCGCAGCGCGATCACCGCGCTCGCCGCGATGGAGCACGCCACACTCATGCTCGCGACCACGCAGCTGGGCATCACCGTCTGCTCGCTGCTGATCCTCAACGTGAGCGAGCCGGCGATCCACCACCTGCTCGAGGTGCCGCTGCACGCCGTCGGCATCCCCGACGAGCTCTCCGGCACCGTCGCCTTCGTCATCACGCTGCTGATCGTGTCGTTCCTGCACGTGGTGCTCGGCGAGATGGTCCCCAAGAACATCTCGTTCTCCATGCCCGACCGCGCCGTGCTCCTCCTGGCGCCGCCGCTCGTCGCCATCGCCCGGGTCCTCCGCCCGATCATCGTCGCCCTCAACGCGGTCTCGAACGGAGTGCTCCGCCTCTTCAAGGTGGAGCCCAAGGACGAGGCGAACAGCACCTTCACGCTCGAGGAGGTGCAGACGATCGTCGACCAGTCCACCCGCGAGGGCACGCTCCGCGACTCGACCGGGACCCTCCTCGCCGCGTTCGAGTTCACGGAGAAGAAGGTCCACGACGTCGCCCTGCCCCTCGACGGGATCGTCAGCCTCCCCAGCGGAGCGACCCCCGCCGACGTCGAGCGCGCCGTCGCCAAGCACGGCTTCTCGCGCTACGTGATCCTCGGCGAGGACGGCACCCCCGAGGGGTACATCCACCTCAAGGACGTCCTCGACCTCGACGGCGACACGGAGGGCGCCAAGTTCCGCCTCCCCGTCCCCGCCAAGCGCATCCGCCAGCTCGCCTCGATCTTCGAGGCCACCGACCTCGAGGACGCCCTCGCGATCATGCGGCGCACCGGCGCCCACCTCGCCCGGGCGTTCGACGAGCAGGGCCGCGCCACCGGAGTGCTGTTCCTCGAGGACATCATCGAGGAGCTCGTCGGCGAAGTCGACGACGCCACCCGCCGCTAGGCGCGGGTCGCGGAGGGGCCGTCTGCGGCGTTGTCGTCGGGCGCGATACCGCCGGTATCGCTTCCTCCTCCGCCTTGCATCCGACCCCTCCGCGGCCCGCGCCCGCGGGTGCTGGTGGGGGCGTTCGCGGCGTTGTCGTCGGGCGCGGTACCGCCGGTACCGCTTCCTCCTCCGCCCAGCGACTGCCCCCTCCAGCACCCGCGCCCCCCCTGGAGAAAGGGGAGAGGGGTGCGGCTGCGCCGGCACCAGTGCGCTGCGCCGGCACCGGGCGGATCCGCCGCAGGGCGACGTAGGGTGGCGGGATGGGTGAGCGGGTCGGGACGGCGGAGGCGGCGCGGAGCATCAGGGTGCCGCGGGAGGACGACGACAAGTACACGCGCGGGGTGCTGGGGATCGCGACCGGGTCGGAGCGGTACCCGGGAGCGGCGGTGCTCGGCGTCGAGGCGGCGGTGCGGACGGGAGTCGGCATGGTCCGGTACCTCGGACCGGAGCGGCCCGCGGGACTGGTGCTCGCCCGGCGGCCGGAGGTCGTGACCGCGGTGGGGCGCGTGCAGGCCTGGCTCGTCGGCTCCGGCACCAGCGCCGAGGACCGCAGCGACGAGGAGCGGCGCACCCTGATCGAGCAGCTGCACTCGGGAGTCCCGGTGGTGCTCGACGCGGGCGCGCTCGACCTGATCGACGAGGCCGCAGGCCCGGTCGTCATCACGCCGCACTACCGCGAGCTCGCCGGAGTGCTCGGCCGAGCGGGTCTGGACGCGGACGCCGCGACGATCGCCGAGGCCCCGAGGGAGTGGGCGCGCCGGGCGGCGGACGGCCTCGGAGTCTGCGTGCTCCTCAAGGGCGGCACCACCCACGTCGTCGCGGGCGGCGTCGAGCTCGAGGTCTCCGGATCCACGCCCTGGCTGGCGACCGCGGGCAGCGGCGACGTCCTCGGCGGCGTGCTCGGCGCACTCCTCGCCGGTCGTGCCGCGGACGCCGAGGCGGCCGGGGCGACTCTGACCGCGGAGGACCTCGCCCCCGTGGCCGCCGCGGCCGCCGTCCTGCACGCGGAGGCCGGACGGAGCGCCTCCGCCGGCGGCCCGATCGCCGCGCTCGACATCGCGGAGCACCTGCCCGGAGTGGTCGCCGCACTCCTGCGCTGACACGCCCGTTGGACGAGCGCTGAACCGAACCGGGACCGCCGCCGTTGTCCTGGAGGAAGCGACGCCCGCGGCCCGGCTCACCGGCTCCGCACCGCCGCCTCATCGGGTGCTCGAAGCGAGCACCTCTACCGTCGGATCCGCCGCGTCCGCCTTGACCAGGAGAACAGACATGACCGCGAAGACCACGACTCCCGCCCGCTACGCCCTGACCCTCCTCGCCGGCGCCGGCACCCTCGCCGCGCTCGCCGCTTGCTCCAGCACCACCACGACCGGGAGCGACGCCGCCGACGCGGCGACCACCACCGCTCCGAGCACCGCCACCAGCTCCGCCCCCGAGGCGACCGGCGCCGCGTCCTCCGCCGCGAGCGGCAGCAGCTACGCCGACGGCACCTACGAGGCCGAGGGCGCCTACACCTCGCCCGGAGGGAACGAGAAGGTGGGCGTCTCGCTGACCCTCGCCGACGGCGTCGTCACCGACGTGACCGTGACCCCGGAGTCGGAGAACCCCACCGGCCAGCAGTACCAGTCGCGCTTCGCGGGTGGCATCGCGGGCGAGGTCGTCGGCAAGCAGCTCGACGAGCTGAAGGTCTCCAAGGTGTCGGGGTCCTCCCTCACCTCCGGCGGCTTCAACGACGCCGTCGAGACCATCAAGGCCGATGCCACGGCCTGACGCCCCGACGGTCCTCGGCCACGCGTGGCGGTTCGACGCGATCGGCACCGGCTGGCAGATCGACACCGCCGAGCCGCTCGAGCCCTCCCACCGCTCGCGGGTCGAGGCGCGCATCGCGGAGTACGACCGCACCTGGTCGCGGTTCCGTGACGACTCCGCCGTCTCGCAGCTGCGGGTCGGAGGCGAGCACGTCTTCCCCGACGAGGCGGCCGACCTCTTCGCACTGTACGACGTGCTCGACGAGCTGACCGGCGGGGCGGTCACCCCCTTCGTCGGCGGCTCTCTCGAGCAGCTCGGCTACGACTCCGCGTACACCCTCGTCCCGCGCGGACCCGCCGTCCCCGCTCCCTCCTGGGCCGCCGCCCGACGCGGGGCGGCGGGACTGCGGGTCGAGCCCGGGACCGTCGTCGACGTCGGCGCCGCGGGCAAGGGCCAGCTCGTCGACCTCGTCCTCGAGGAGCTCGACGGAGTCGGGCCCGCCGTCGTCGACGCGAGCGGCGACCTCCGGGGCATCGGAGCCGGACCCGTCCGGGTCGGCCTCGAGCACCCGTGGGACCCGAGCAGCGCACTGGGAGTGGCGGTGCCCGGCGACCGCGCGCTCTGCGGCTCGGCGAGCAACCGCCGCGCCTGGGGCAGCGGCCTCCACCACGTCCTCGACGGGCGGACCGGAGCTCCGGTCGAGAGCATCGTCGCCGCCTGGGCGGTGGCCGACACGGCCCTCGTCGCCGACGGGCTCGCGACCGCGCTGTTCGTCTGTCCGCCCGAGGCCCTCGCCGAGCGCTTCGACTTCGAATTCGTCCGCGTCCGCAGCAACGGCACCCTCCACTACTCGCCTTCCTTCCCCGGAGAGGTCTTCCGATGATCGGCACCTTCGACCGCGCCCTCGGCCGCGTCACCACCTACCGGCTGGTCTGGATGACGCTCGCCGCGCTCCTGCTCGTCGCCGTCGGCTACGCCGCAGCCGGCCTGATCTTCTCGACGCCGCTCGAGATCCTCGGCACGACGCTCGTCGCCGTCGCCTCGACGGCCCTGGTCAGCGCGGTCCTCGCGCGGCTGTTCCGCAGCCGCGCGCACCTGGAGTCCTCGCTCGTCACCGGTCTGCTGATCGCCTGCCTGCTCTTCCCGACGGCCGATCCCCGCGGGCTCGCCGTGATCGCGCTCGTCGGCGCGATCGCCGCCGCGTCCAAGTACGTCCTGGCCTGGCGGGGCCGCCACCTCTTCAATCCGGCCGCGGTCGCCGTGCTGATCATCGGCTTCACCGGGCTCAACGCCGGAGCCTGGTGGATCGCCAGTGGCGCGATCTGGCCGTTCGTCGTCGTGGGTTCCCTCCTGATCGTCGCGCGGGTCCGCCGCTGGGCCGTCTTCGCCGTCTTCGTCGTCGTCGCCGGCGGGGTTTCCGTGCAGCAGGCGGTGCAGAACGGCCAGGACCTCGGCGCCGCGGCGGCTCTGGTCCTCACGGCCTACCCCTTCGTCTTCGCCGGCGCCTTCATGCTGACGGAGCCGCTCACGCTCGCGCCGCGCCGCTCGCAGCAGCTGATCATCGCGGTCGTCGCAGCGCTCGTGGCGAGCGTCCCCTTCCACATCGGCGTCGTCTCCGCCACTCCGGAGCTGGGCCTCGTGGTCGGCAACGCCCTCGCGTTCGCCTTCGCATTCCGCCAGCGTCGGCGGCACACGCTCGAGCTCGCCTCTACCCGCGTGCTGGCGCCGGGCATCGCGGAGTACCGCTTCCGCTCCCGCTCGCCGCTGACCTTCGAGCCGGGCCAGTGGCTCGAGCTCGACCTGCCGCACCGCGCCGACAGCCGGGGCAGCCGGCGCACCTTCTCGGTCTCCTCCGCTCCGTCCGACGGCGAGATCGCGATCGCCCTGCGGATGCCGGAGAAGGCGAGCAGCTTCAAGCGCGCCCTCGCCGCGCTGGAGCCCGGCGACTCGCTCCGGGCGACGAGCGTCGGCGGTGACTTCGTCCTGCCGGCCGATCCCACCGTGCCGCTGCTGCTTGTGGCGGGCGGCATCGGGATCACCCCGTTCGCCAGTCAGCTCCGCTCGCTCGCGGATGGTCCGCGGCGGGACGTCGTCGTCGTGGTCGCCGCGCCGAGCCTCGCCGAGGTCGCGTACCGCGACCTGCTGCAGGAGTCAGGGGCCCGGGTCGTGCTCTGCTCGAAGGAGACGCCGACCGACCTGCCCGCACGGTGGTCGCACGTCACAGGCCGACTGACCGCCGAGCTGCTCGCGGACGCGGTGCCGGACGCCGGCCGCCGCGTGGGCTACGTCTCCGGGTCGCCGTCGTTCGTCGACTCGGTCCGCGGCGCCCTGCGCGGTGCCGGGGCGAAGCGGATCCGCACCGACGCGTTCGCCGGCTACTGAGTTCGTCGGGTCGCGACGCCGTCTGCTGACGCCCGGCGGCGACCGACGCCGCCGGGCAACCGATGCCCGGCGGGAGCGGCGCTCCCAGGCGGGCTCAGGTGCTGCCAGGGTCCCGTTCAGCGGCCCCTCTACAATGACGCGGTGCCGTCCTCCCCTCCTCGAGCGTCCTCCCGCCCCCTCGCCCGGCTGCGCGAGAACCGCGACTCCGTCGCCGTGCTCTGGGGCGCCTTCGCGCTGGTGCACGTGGTGCTCTCCCTCCTGGCGCTGTTCGCTCCGGGTCTGCCGATGGGCGACGTCAGCATCGTCTACAAGGAGTGGATGAGGACCGCCGTCGAGGGCGGCGGCATCGCCGGGATCGACACGGGCTGGGTCTACCCGATCCTCGCCTGGGGCCCGATCGCCGCCTCCTGGCTCTTCGGCTCGGCGGGCTACGACCTGATGTGGCTCGTCCTCGTCGCGCTCGCCGACGCCGCCGCCTTCGCCCTGCTGCTGCGCGGCCGGTCGGCACCGCGCCTCGCGGCGGCGCGCTGGTGGCTGCTGTTCCTCGTCCTCCTCGGGCCGATCGCCATCGGCCGCATCGACGCCTTCACCGCGCCGCCGGCCATCGCCGGGATGCTCTGGGCGGCGACCCGTCCGGGCGTCGCGGCGCTGCTGCTGACCGTGGCCACCTGGATCAAGGTGTGGCCGGCCGCGATCCTCGCCGCTGCCGTGCTGGTCCTGCGCGGACGGCTGCGGATGATCCTCGTCCCCGCGGTCGCCTCCGTGATCATCGTGCTCGCGGTCGTCCTCGTCGGCGGCGGGGACCAGGTCTTCAGCTTCGTCACCGACCAGACCGATCGGGGCCTCCAGATCGAGGCCGTCGTGAGCACTCCCTGGATGTGGCTGTCGGTTCTCCCGGGATCGGGGAGCTACGTCTACTACGCCGCCGACATCAACACCTTCGAGATGCACGGGCCCGGCACCGAGTTCGCGGCGAGCCTGATGACCCCGCTGCTCGCTCTGGCCATGCTCGGCGTGGCCCTGCTGGGTGCCCGTGCTCTCGCCCGCCGGGCCGACCCCGCCAGGTTGTTCCCGCTGCTCGCGCTGACCTTCGTGGTCGTGTTCATCGACACCAACAAGGTGCTCTCGCCGCAGTACATCGTCTGGCTCGCGCCGCCGGTGATCGCCGGGCTGATCGCGTGCCGCGACGGCGCGTTCGACCGGCCCGCGAAGCTGACGCTCGTCACTGCGGCTCTGACCCAGGTGGTCTACCCGTACCTCTACCTCTTCCTCCTCTGGTCGCACTGGTGGATGGTGCTCGTGCTGACCGTGCGGAACATCCTCCTCGTGGTGCTGCTCGGCTGGCTGCTGCGCGAGCTGTGGAGGATGGGGACGGCGCGGGTCGTCGCACCCGGCGCCACGACTTCCGCGTCGTCGCTGACCGGCGAGACCCGCCTGGCGCCCCAGGGCTCGTAGGCTCGGAGGGCGCGGGGCCGGTACGCGGTGCGCGCAGTGAAGGAGGCTCCCATGCTCGTCGCATTCTCGGTCGCACCGTCCGGGGGCGAGGCGCCCGACGCGTCCGTCCATGACGCCGTCGCCGCCGCCGTCCGCATCGTCCGCGAGAGCGGCCTGCCGTCGCGGACAACCTCGATGTTCACCGAGATCGAGGGGGAGTGGGACGAGGTCTTCGAGGTCGTCAAGCGCGCGACGGAGGCCGTCGGAGCGTTCGGGACGCGCGTGTCGCTCGTCCTGAAGGCGGACATCCGCCCCGGCTACTCGGGCGAGATCGACGGCAAGATCGCCCGGCTGAACGACGCGCTGGGGGAGTAGCGGGTCCCCGCCGCGACCTCTCGTGTCCGGGCGTGCTCGAATCGATTCGACATCCGTCCGATCCTGAGTAGCCTTGACCGGTGACGCTCTCGCCCGCTCGGACCCGCCTCGCCCTGCTCGCCCTCGCGATGGGGGGCTTCGGCATCGGCTCGACCGAGTTCGTCGCGATGGGGCTCCTCCCGCAGCTCGCCGCCGACCTCCTCCCCGGGGTCTGGGCCGCGAGCCAGGAGCAGGCCGTCTCGCAGGCGGGGATGCTGATCTCGGCCTACGCGCTCGGTGTCGTGGTCGGCGCCCCCACCATCGCCGCCGCAGCGGCGCGCTGGCCGCGCAAGAGGCTCCTCCTGACCCTCCTCGTCGCCTTCACCGTCGGGACGATCGGCTCGGCGCTGCTCCCGAGCTTCCCGCTCGTCCTCGCCGCGCGCTTCGTCGCCGCGCTCCCGCACGGCGCCTACTTCGGCATCGCCTCCCTGGTCGCCGCCGACCTGATGGGTCCCGGCAAGCGCGGCAAGGGAGTCGCGTTCGTCCTCTCCGGGCTCACGATCGCGAACGTCATCGGCGTGCCCGCGATCACCTGGGTCGGGCAGGTGGCCGGCTGGCGCACCGCCTACCTCGTGGTCGCGGTGCTCTTCGCGCTGACCGTCGTGGCCGTCCAGCTTCTGGTGCCCGCGCAACCCGGGAATCCGGCGGCGACCGTCCGCAACGAGCTGCGGGCGTTCGGGCGCCTGCAGGTCTGGATGACCCTGCTCGTCGGCGCCATCGGCTTCGGCGGACTCTTCGCGATGTACAGCTACATCTCGCCGCTCGCGACCGAGGTGACGGGCCTGCCGCTCGGCGCGGTCCCGTGGATCCTGGTCGTCATCGGCCTCGGGATGACCGTCGGCAACCTCGTCGGCGGCTGGGCCGCCGACCGCGACGTGCGGCGGGCGCTGGTGGTGTTCTTCGCCGGCGTCGGCGTCTCGCTGATCGGACTCGCGCTGTCGGCCTCGTCGGTCGTCGGCCTGGTGGTGTTCGCGTTCCTCTCGGCGGGCTTCTCGGCGGCCGCGTCGCCCGCGATCCAGACCCGGCTGATGGACGTGGCGCGCGACAGCCAGACGATCGCGGCAGCGCTCAACCACTCCGCGCTCAACATCGGCAACTCGGTGGGTGCCGCGCTCGGCGGCCTGACGATCGCCGCCGGACTGGGCTACCTGTCTCCCATCTGGGTCGGCGTGGGCCTGACCGCGGCCGGAATCGTGCTCGCTCTCGGCAGCATCGCGATCGACCGCGCCCGAGGCACGGTCTACCCGGTCCACCGCGAGCCCGCCCAGCCGGGCACCGGCGGCATCCCGGTCGACGCACTGTAGGCAGAGCGCCGCCCGGGCCTCTGGAAGACTCTCGGCATGCGCGCCGTGAGCTACTCGTCCTTCTCCGCCCTCCCCGCGATCGTCGAGGTCCCGGAGCCCGTCTGCCCCGTCGACGGCGTCGTCGTCCGCGTCGCGGCGACCGGGGTGTGCCGGAGCGACTGGCACGCGTGGAAGGGGCACGACGACTCGGTCGTCCTGCCGCAGATCCCCGGGCACGAGTTCGCCGGGACGGTGATCGCGACGGGAGCCCAGGTGTCGCTCTTCGCGGTCGGTGACCGGGTCACGGCGCCGTTCGTGTTCGCCTGCGGCGACTGCGAGCAGTGCCGGGAGGGGGCGACGCAGGTGTGCCTCCGGCAGCAGCAGCCGGGATTCACCCTCGACGGGTCGTTCGCCGAGGCGGTGGCCGTGACGGGTGCGGACCTGAACCTGGTGCGCCTGCCCGACTCCGTCGGCTTCGTCGAGGCGGCCGGTCTCGGCTGCCGCTTCGGGACCGCGTACCACGCCCTGCACGAGCGCGGCCGGGTCGCCCCGGGGGAGTGGGTCGCGGTGCTGGGCTGCGGCGGAGTCGGCCTCTCCGCGGTGATCGTCGCGCTCGCGGCCGGGGCCCGCGTGGTGGCGTCGGACGTCTCCGCCCCGGCGCGGGAGGCCGCGGCCGCGCTCGGGGCGGTGACCGTCCCCGCAGGCGAGGGTGCCGCCGAGGCGATCCGGGCGGCGACCGGAGGAGGGGCGCATCTGGCGGTCGACGCCGTCGGCAGCAGGGTCACCGCGGAGGCGTCGATCGCCGCCCTGCGTCCGCGCGGCCGGCACGTGCAGGTGGGTCTGCTGCTCGGGCCCGACGCCGCACCGGCGATCCCGCTCGGCCGGGTCATCGCCCAGGAGCTGGAGCTGCTGGGCAGCCACGGCATCGCCCGGAGCGGCTACACGGCCCTCCTCGACGACATCGTCGCCGGCCGTCTGCGCCCCGCCGAATCCGTCGGCCGCACCATCGCCTTCGAGGACCTGCCCGCCGCTCTCGCCGCGATGGACGCCCCCGCCGCGACGCCCGGCATGACGGTCGCCGTCCTGGCCCCCTGACGCGGGCCCGCAGGAGCACTCGCAGTCCCGGTCCGGTGGGTCTCGATGCCCAGCGTCCCGCGGCATCTCGACCAGCATCGACCCGTTGTCCGTGCCTGGCGGGTCTCGATACGCCGCGTCCCCGGCGACTCGACCGGCACGACTCGGGCACGCCCGCCCGGCTCGACTGCAGGAGCAGGTGGCCGCCGCTCGACGAGGTGGAGTCCGCCGACAGCGATCCGCGTGCCAGCGGATCGATGCCGGGCGACGCACCCCGCTCTGCGGATCGCACCACGTCGTGAAGCCGACCGCGCCGCGGCGGGCGGGGACCGCCGCGCCCTCGTGGAGCCCGCCGACAGTGATCCGCGTGCCGGCGGATCGATGCCTGGCGACGCACTCCGCTCTGCGGATCGCACCACGTCGTGAAGCCGACCGCGCCGTGGCGGGCGGGGACCGCCACGCCTTCGTGGAGCCCGCCGACAGTGATCCGCGTGCCGGCGGATCGATGCCGGGCGTCGCACCCCGCTCTGCGGAGCGCACCACGTCGTGAAGCCGACCGCGCCGTGGCGGGCAGGGACCGCCACGCCTTCGTGGAGCCCGCCGACAGTGATCCGCGTGCCGGCGGATCGATGCCGGGCGACGTACCTCGCTCTGCGGAGCGCACCACGTCGTGAAGCCGACCGCGCCGCGGCGGGCAGGGACCGCCGCGCCTTCGTGGAGCCCGCCGACAGTGATCCGCGTGCCGGCGGATCGATGCCGGGCGTCGCACCTCGCTCTGCGGAGCGCACCACGTCGTGAAGCCGACCGCGCCGTGGCGGGCAGGGACCGCCGCGCCCTCGTGGAGCCCGCCGACAGCGATCCGCGTGCCAGCGGATCGATGCCGGGCGACGCACCCCGCTCCGCGGAACGCACCACGTCGTGAAGCCGACCGCGCCGTGGCGGGCAGGGACCGCCACGGAAGAGGACTCAGTCCGTCTCGATGAGGATCCCGTCGTGGATGGCGCGCTTGCGGAGCGCCACCTTCGTGCCGACGTCGATGCCGACGACGCGGTACTTCTCGCGGATCCGCTTGAGGTACGACTTCGCCGTCTCCTCCGAGATGCCCAGCTCGAACGCGACCGACTTCACCGGCTCGCCGCCGCCGTAGAGGGCCATCACTCGGCGCTCCTGCGCACTGAGCTTCGGCGCTCCGTCGGAGTCGCCGGTGGAGAGCGCCATGTCGAGCTCGTGCGAGATGTAGGAGTGGCCGTCCTTGGCCGCGCGGATCGCCTCGACGATCATGTCCGCGTCCTCGGTCTTCACCAGGTAGCCGAGGGCTCCGGAGGCGAGCGCCTCGCGGACCACGGCGGGCTCGGAGTAGGTGCTCATCAGCACGGTCTTCACCCCGGTGGTCTTGAGGGTCGAGAGCTTCACCGAGATCGGGATGTTGTCCTTGAGGTCGAGGTCGAGGAGCACGACGTCGACGGGGAACTCGGGGTGCGTGAGCAGCTCGGGCCAGGAGGCGACCGCGGCCACCAGCTGGATGTCGGAGGCGGCTCCGCGGATCCACTCCGTGAGCGCTCCGAGGAGCATCTTGTGGTCGTCCACGACCGCGAGAGTGATCTTCGCGTCAGCGGTGGGTGTCATCGGTGTCCTTCGGTCGGCGGTCGTCGGCGGTCTCTCGGCGGCTGCTCACCGGTCGGCGGGATTCTCGACCAGGCAGTCGATCTCGATGCGGAGCTCCCCGTCGCGCGAGGTGTCGCGGAAGACGCCGACCTGAGCGATAGCCTCCCACGTCGCAGGATCGACGCCGCGCAAGGGCGCGCCTGAGGAGCGGAGCGTGATCGGCACGAGCAGTCCTCGGGCGGCCGTCCCGGCTCCGGGATCGCGGGGGCTGCCCGACTCGACGTGGAGGACCACGGCGAGCCCGGTCGCGCTGTCGGCCATCAGCCAGATCGCCGAGAGGAGCCCGTCGCGCTGCTGGTGCCCGAGGAGTCCGGCGGTGCCGTCCGGGTCGTCGAGCTCGACGAGCGGCGCGAGCAGCTCGGACTCGAGCACGGCGTGGTGCAGCCAGGTCTCGCGCCGCCCCTCGATGAGGTGGAGGCGGAGCTGGGTGGCGAGCGAGGTCGCGTGCGCGGCGCGCTGGGCGTCGAGGGGCAGGCGGACCGAGCCGTCGCCCACCTCGGCGAGGAGGCGCTCGGCGGCGAGGTCGAGCCGTGCGAGCTCCTCCGAGGCGAGCATCCCGACCGCGTAGCGCGGGCCGAGCGTGGTGCTCTGCACGAGGGCGCGGTCGATCTCGAGCTGGACCATCCGGCGGAATCCGCGCATCATCACGACCACGACGACGGCCGGCGCGATCGTCACCACGAGGGCGCTGATGCGCACCGAGAGCGCGCCCGCGCCGCCCGACTCCATCGAGAGGAACGCGATCACCTCGGCGATCGCGACGAGGGCGCTCACCGCGAGGATCTCGATCCCGCGCCGGTGGACGATCAGCGCGGCGTGCGCGACGGCGCCCGCGACCGCGGCGGTGGGGACGGTGCGGGCCGCGCCGGAGTCGGTCACGGCCACCAGGTCGAGCACGACGGCGGCTCCGAGGGCGACGAGGAAGCAGAGGTAGACCGGGAGCGGCAGGCGGCGTCCGCCGAGGTGGATCGCGAGGACGGTGGACCCGAAGGCCAGGACGACGAGGACCCAGGCGATCGCCGCGGGTGCGAGGTCGCTGTAGCGGGCGGAGGTCGAGAGGAAGATCAGCAGCTCGTAGGCGAGGATCGCGGCGGCGATGCCGTTGAGGCCGCTGCCGAGGTAGTTGGTGCCGAGCCCCTCCTGCTGGCGGCGGACCGAGCGGGCGGACCGGGAGGAGCGGCCGTGCGTCGCGGGCACGCGTCCCAGCAGCGGGGCCCGCGACTCCGGCGCGGGGCTCACTTGGGGACCTCCAGCACCACGGTCGTCCCCGATCCGGGGGCGCTGAACAGTCTGGTGCGGCCGCCGACGTCGCCGAGCCGGGCGATCACCGACTCCTTGAAGCCGAGCTTCGTGTCGGGGACGGTCGCGATGTCGAAGCCCGCGCCCGCGTCCGTGACCATCGCGCGGACGGTCGTCTCGTCCTCGGTGATCGTCACGTCGGCCGAGGCGACGCCGGAGTGGCGGCGCACGTTCTCGAGGCACTCCGCCAGGGCGAGCACGAAGGAGTCGAGGGCCGCGCCGGTGAGCGCCACCTGGCCGGAGCCGTGCCAGATCACGTCGAGCCCCATCCGGCCGAAGCGGTTGCGGACGGTCTCGAGGGTGTTGGCCGCGGGGGCGGAGGTGACGCTGGTCAGCTGGTAGGAGCCGGACGCGCTCGGGGTGGGGGTCCCGCCGAGCCGGAGCTGGCGCAGGAGCTGCGCGTCCTGCGCCGCCTGCTGCCGGAGCGCGTCGACCGACACTCCGCGGCCCGAGTGCGCGAGGAGCGTGAGGGTGGCCAGCACCGTGTCGTGCAGGAGCCGCGCGCCCTGCCGGCGCTGCGCCTCCGTCTCGCTGGCGAGGCGCTCCACGCGGTGGGCGTTGCCGATGCTGTCGATCCGCCGCACCACCCGCGGGACCGCTGTGCCGATCCAGAGGGCGAAGCCGCAGAGCGTGCCCCAGGGCAGCAGGCTCTGGACGACCACGGTGGGGATCATGGTGCCGCTCGAGACGAGCACCGACGGGATCAGGCTCGGGAGGAGCACCGGCAGCAGCAGGAGCAGGCGGCGCGCGGACGTCGTCACGACCACGGCGATGCTCGCGGTCACGGCGTTCGCGGTGTTGACCAGGACGAACCCGGCGAAGTCGGCGCCCGGAGCGAGCCCCAGGGCGAGGCCCCAGCCCAGCAGCAGGCCGCCGACGGCGACCGCGATCACGCGGCTGCGGCGCCCCGTCCGGGCGAGCTCGACGTGGGCGGCCATCATGCCCAGGAGCAGCGCGACGGCGAACGGCACGGCGGCGGGCTGGAGCGTTCCGGGGATGAGGGCCATGCCGAGCGCCCCCGCTTCCGTGAGCAGGCCGATCCCGCAGGCGGAGTGGCGCAGCAGCCGGTCGCGCTCGCGGGCGCTGCGGATCATCGGCACGCTCTGGCCCCCTCCGGTCGTGGCGCGGGGCTGGCCCCCGTCTCACGATAGCCACTGCCCGGGCCGGTCGGAGCGGTTCGGGGCGTCGAACCGCGCCGGGGTCGGGCGGGTCAGGCCGTCGCGGGATGCGCCAGCAGCCGGGCGAGGTGCGCGCCGACCGCGTCGTCCTCGATGAGGAACCCGTCGTGGCCGAACGTCGAGGTGATCACCGCGACCTCTCCGCCGTCGAGAGCGCCGGGAGCGTGCGCCGCGATGATCCGCTGGCCCTCGACCGGGAAGAGCCGGTCGCTGTCGATGCCGAGGACGAGGGTCGGGCTGGTGATCCGGGAGAGGGCGGCCGCCTCGCCGCCCCGGCCGCGGCCGACGTCGTGCGAGTTCATCGCCTCGACGAGCGTGATGTAGCTGTTCGCGTCGAAGCGGCGCGTGAACTTGTTGCCGTGGAAGTCGAGGTACGACTCCACTGCGAAGCGGCCGCCGCCGCCGAGCGGGCTGAGCCCCGACTGCCAGCTGCGCTCGAAGCGGTCGTTGAGCTCGGAGGGGCTGCGGTAGTTGAGCAGTGCCATCCGGCGGGCGAGCGCGAGGCCGTGGTACGGGCCCTGGCCGTCGCCGGCGTCGTAGTAGGAGCCGCCCGCGAAGGCCGCGTCGTTGCGGATCGCCTCGAGCTGCACGAAGTTGAGGGCGATCTGGTCGGCCGTGGCCCGCGGGGGAGCGGCCAGGACCGCGAGGCGCGCGACCCGCTCCGCGTGGTCGATCCCCCACTCCAGCGCCTGCATCCCGCCCATCGAGCCGCCGATGACGGTGTGCCAGCGCTCGACGCCGAGCAGGTCGCTGAACTGCACCTGCGCCCGTACCTGGTCGCGGATGCTCGTGTACGGGAACCGTGCGCCCCACTCGTGGCCGTCGGGGGCGAGGGACGCGGGCCCGGTGGAGCCCTGGCAGCCGCCGAGCATGTTCGGGGCGACCACGAAGAAGCGGTCGGTGTCGATCACGAGGCCGGGGCCGACGAGTCCCGACCACCAGCCGTCCGTCGCGTGGCCGGGATCGCCGCGGCCGAGCAGGTGGGAGTCGCCGGTCAGCGCGTGCAGGACGAGGACGGCGTTGTCGCGGCGCTCGTTCAGAGCGCCCCAGCTCTCGTAGGCGATGCGGGCGTGGGGGAGGCGGCCGCCCGCCTCGAAGTCGAACGGGCCGAGGTCGACGAAGCGGCGTCCGCCCGGGTGGTCGCCGTCGCGCCAGGCTCCGGTGGCGGGCGGCTTGCCGATGACCGAGAGGAGCTGGCGCTCGGTGACGAACGCCGACGGGACCGTGTCCTCGAGTGTCTGCTGCCAGTCCATAGCGCTGTCCATCGTGTCAGAGCGCCGCGGGGCGGAGCCGTTTGTTACGCCCTGCTCCCGCGCTCCTCCGCCCGCGCGCGGAGCGCCCCGACGCGATCCCCGCGGACGGGGACCCCGTCAGGGCGCCGAGGGGCCTCAGGCGTTCGCGCGGGAGGCCTCGACGACGGCGCGCGCGGCGCGGAGGGCCTGGTCGAGGTCGGCGCGGAGGTCGTCGACGTTCTCGAGTCCCACCGACAGGCGCACCAGGCCCGGAGTGACGCCGGCGGTCAGCTGCTGCTCGGGCGAGAGCTGCGAGTGCGTGGTCGACGCGGGGTGGATGACGAGCGAGCGGACGTCGCCGATGTTGGCCAGGTGCGAGAACAGCTCCAGCGAGTCGACGAAGGCCCGGCCGGCGTCCACTCCGCCCTTGAGCTCGAACGAGAGCACCGCGCCCACGCCCTTCGGCGCGTAGCGGTTGGCCGCGGCGTACCAGGGCGAGGTGGGCAGGCCCGAGTAGTTCACCGAGGCGATGTCGGAGTGGTTCTCGAGGTACTCCGCGATCTCCTGCGCGTTCTGCACGTGGCGCTCGATCCGGAGCGAGAGGGTCTCGATGCCCTGGATGAGCTGCCAGGCGCTCGCCGGGGCGATCGAGGCGCCGAGGTCGCGCAGCAGCTGCACGCGGGCCTTGATGATGTAGGCGAGGGAGTCGCCGACCGCGGCGGTGTAGACGGCGCCGTGGTACGACTCGTCCGGCGTGGTGAGGCCGGGGAAGCGCTCAGCGTTCGCGGTCCACGAGAAGCGGCCGCCGTCGACGATCGCTCCGCCGATGACCGTGCCGTGGCCGCCGAGGAACTTCGTCGCCGAGTGCACGATGATGTCCGCGCCGTGCTCGAAGGGGCGGATCAGGTAGGGCGTCGCGATGGTGTTGTCGACGATCAGGGGCACGCCGGCGTCGTGCGCGACATCGGCCACGGTGCGGATGTCGAGGATGTTGATCTTGGGGTTGCCGACGGTCTCGGCGAAGAACAGCTTCGTGTTCGGACGGACGGCGCGGCGCCACTCCTCGCGGTCGTCCTGGTTCTCGACGAAGGTCGTCTCGATGCCGAGCTTGGCGAGGGTGTACTTGAAGAGGTTGTAGGTGCCGCCGTAGATCGAGGACGACGAGACGATGTGGTCGCCGGCCTGGGCGATGTTCAGCACTGCCGCGGTCTCGGCGGCCTGGCCCGAGGCGAGCAGCAGGGCGCCGGAGCCGCCCTCGAGGGCGGTGAGCCGCTCCTCCACGACCGCCTGCGTCGGGTTCTGGATGCGGGTGTAGATGTTCCCGAACTCGGCCAGCGCGAACAGGTTCTGGGCGTGCTCCGCGTTGTCGAAGACGTAGGAGGTGGTCTGGTAGATCGGCGTCGCGCGGGCCTTGGTCACCGGGTCCGGCGCGGCGCCCGAGTGGATCTGCTTGGTCTCGAACTGCCACTTCTCGGAGTCGGTCATGGTGCTTCCCATCGGATCGTCGGGGTCGGGGACGGGGCCGTTCTCCGTCGCGACGAGCGTACGCGGGGGCCCGCCGGGCGGCCAGGACCGCCGACACACGGGGTAACGGCCGTCAGCGCCGCTCGGGCTGCCGGTCGCGCTTGGCGCCCGTGGGGTCGGCACGGTCCGGGCGCCGGGGCCTCTCGTCGGCCGCCGGGGCGAAGAGCCAGACCGCGCGGGGCTCGACCAGCCGGTGGAAGACGGTGCGGGTCCAGCCCAGTGAGAGCGCGACCGAGACCGCGATGCAGAACACGATCATCAGCGCGAGGGCGAGCGTGCTCTCCGTCTGCGAGAGGATCCCGGACTCCCGCAGCGGATAGAGGACGAAGCTGTGGAGGAGGTAGACGTACATCGTCGACTGCCCCCAGGCGGTGAGCGGGGTGCGGCGGCGGGGCACCAGCGCGAAGAGCGCGAGCGAGAGCACGACCGCTCCGGCCATCAGGGCCAGCCGCACCAGCCCGGCCCACCACTGGGTCTCGCCGAGGGCGTCGTAGGGGCGGTCGTAGAAGAACCAGTAGCGCAGGTCCGCCGCTCGGAACGCCTCGATGTTGACGGTCATGACGACCGCCGTGATCGCGAAGAGGACGACGGCGAGGATCCGGGCGAGGAGCACCCGCGACGGCGGCTGATCGAGCCAGCGGTCGACGGCGGAGCGGCCGCCGGGGGCGAAGCCGCGCAGGCGCCAGCCGAACACGAAGAACGGCAGGATCCCGATCGCGCGTGCGAGCGAGAAGGTCGAGTCGATGTTGTCGTAGTAGCTGACCCCGACCGCGAGCACCACGCTGATCAGCAGCGGCCAGCGCAGCAGCGCCAGGTAGGGGAGGACGAGGCGGAAGATGCCCAGCGCGAGCAGGAACCACAGCGTCCAGCTCGGCTTCGTCGGGTTGAACTCCTGCTTCCCCTCGACCAGGAACTGCACCAGGGTCCAGATCGTCTCCATGATCAGGTAGGGCAGGAGGATGTCGGTCAGCACCCGCCGCATCGCGCGCCCGCTCGGGGCGCCGCTCTTGGAGAAGTAGCCCGAGATGATCGCGAACGCCGGCATGTGGAAGGCGTAGATCGTCAGGTAGACGATGAGCGAGGTGTCGGAGTTGGCCGTCAGCCTCTGGACGCCGTGCCCGATCACGACGAGGGTCACGCAGACGAAGCGCGCGTTGTCCCAGAGGGGAACGCGGCGCTTCGGGGTGACGGCTGTCCCGGCGGTCGCGGGAACCGGGTCGGCGGGCGGCACGCGGCCAGACTAGCGTTGGGCTGCGACGACGGAGTCGAGGGTGTCCGAGGCTTGACGGAAGGGGACGGGCGTGGATCGACGCGTTGTCGTGACAGGAGCGAGTTCAGGGATCGGGGCGGCCACGGTCCGCCTGTTCCGCGAGCACGGCTGGGAGGTCGTCGCCGTCGCGCGCCGGCGCGACCGGCTGGAGGCGCTCGCCGCCGAGACCGGCGCCGGGTACTTCGCCGCCGACCTCACCGACGCCGCCCAGGTCGACGCTCTGCGCGACCACCTCGCCTCCTCCGGGCCCGTGCACGCCCTCGTGAACAACGCGGGCGGCGCGCTCGGACTCGACTCGGTCGAGAGGTCCGACCCCGAGGACTGGCGCCGCATGTTCGAGATCAACGTGCTCTCGGTGAAGCTCGTGACCAGCGCGCTGCTCCCGCTGCTGCGCGCCGGGATCCGGGGGAGCGGCACCTCCGCGGACATCGTGACGGTCACCTCGATCGCCGGCCACGTCGCCTACGAGGGCGGAGGCGGGTACAACGCCGCCAAGCACGCCGCGCACGCGCTGGTCGCCGTGCTGCGGCTCGAGCTGGCCGGCGAGCCGATCCGCGTGATCGAGATCGCGCCGGGGATGGTGCACACGGACGAGTTCTCGCTGGTCCGCTTCGGCGGCGACCGGGAGCGCGCCGACGCGGTCTACGCCGAGGTCCCCGACCCGCTCGTCGCGGAGGACGTCGCCGCTGCGATCGTCTCCTCGGTGGAGCTCCCCGCCCACGTCAACCTCGACCTGGTGACCATCAAGCCGGTCGCGCAGGCGGCCCCGCACAAGGTCGCGAAGGGACCCCTGGCCGCGCGCGCCTGACCGATGTGACGCGGAGGCCCGCGACGGCCTAGCCTGTCCCTCATGGTTTCCGACGCCGACGACTCCGCCGCCCTCCTCGCCGCCACGGAGAAGGAGGTGCTCGGCTGGCTCGAGTTCGGCGACGCCGCTCGGCACCTGGCCGACGACGTGGTCGCGTCGGGCTACCGGCCGGAGCTGGTCGTCGCCATCGCGCGCGGCGGTCTGCTCCTCGCGGGCGCCGTGGCCTACGCGCTCGGCATCAAGAGCTGCGGCGCGCTGAACGTCGAGTTCTACACCGGCGTCGAGGCGCGCCTGGCGGAGCCCGTGGTGCTGCCGCCGCTGCTCGACGAGGCGTCCGTGCGCGGCAAGCGCATCCTCCTGGTCGACGACGTCTCCGACTCCGGCCACACCCTCGCCCTCTCGGTGAAGCTCATCCGCGCGATGGGTGCCGAGGTGCGCACCGTGACCCTCTACACGAAGCCGCGCACGGTGCTCGAGCCCGATTTCTTCTGGCGCCGCACCCCGCGCTGGATCGTCTTCCCCTGGTCGGCTCTGCCCCCGGTGGACGGAGCCCTCGCCGAGGACGACGAGTGAGCGTCCACCTCATCGGCGGCGGAGGCGGCGTCGAGCACGACCAGCAGCTGTACGGGGCGTTCCTCGCGGAGGCGCGCGCCCACGCGGTCGACGCCGGCCGGATCGAGGGCCCGCGCATCGCGATCGTCGTCGTCCACGACGGGCTGGGCCCCGAGGCCTACGCCGGCTACGCGGCACTGCTCGCGACGGTCGGCCCACTCGACGCGTTCGCCGTGATGAAGCCGGAGGGCGGCCGGATCGATCCCGCGGTCTTCGACGACGTCGACGGGATCTTCGTCGGCGGAGGCCTGACCCCGGCCTACCGCGACGCGCTCGAGGCCTGCTTCCCGCGGCTGCGCGATCTCGTCTCCTCCGGGGTGCCGTACGCCGGCTACTCGGCGGGAGCCGCCGTCGCGGCCGATCGCGCCCTCGTCGGCGGCCACCGGATCGGCGGCGTCGCCGTCGTCCCTGAGGGTGCGGCGGAGGAGCTCGACGAGGTCACGGTGCTCGAGGGCATCGGCCTCATCGACGTGACGGTCGACGTGCATGCGGCGCAGTGGGGGACCCTCGGCCGCCTGGTCGCGGCCGTCGAGGCGGGCCTGGTCGACGGCGGCGTCGCGCTCGACGAGTCCACCGTGCTGATCGTCGGGACCGGCGCGCTCCGCGTCGGCGGCGCCGGCTCGGTGTGGCGCGTGAGCGGCAGCGACGCCGGAGTCGTCGTCGCGACGCTCGCGGCGGGCTGACCGGGTGGACCTCGCGGAGCTCGCGGCCTCGGGACTGATCGACAGGGGCTGGGCGGAGGCGCTCACCCCCGTCGCCGGGGACATCGCCGCGATGGGCGACTTCCTCCGCGGCGAGGTCGCGGCCGGCCGGCCCTACCTCCCCGCGGGCCGCGACGTGCTCCGCGCCTTCGCCGCACCGCTCGCGGACGTGCGCGTCCTCATCGTCGGACAGGACCCGTACCCGACGCCCGGGCACCCGATCGGGCTGTCCTTCGCGGTCGAGCGCCACGTGCGCCCGCTGCCGAGGAGCCTGCAGAACATCCACCGCGAGCTCCGGGACGACCTCGGCGTCGAGCCGCCCGAGCACGGCGACCTCAGCGGCTGGACCTCGAGCGGCGTGATGCTGCTCAACCGGGTCCTCACCGTCGCCCCCGGCTCTCCCGCCTCGCACCGCGGGAAGGGCTGGGAGGCGGTCACCGAGCACGCGATCCGCACGCTGGCCGCCCGGGACGCGCCTCTCGTCGCGATCCTCTGGGGCCGCGACGCCGCGTCGCTCCGCCCGATGCTGGGGGAGGCCGGAGTGATCGAGAGCGCGCACCCCAGCCCGCTGTCGGCCTCGCGCGGCTTCTTCGGCTCCCGGCCGTTCAGCCGCGCCAACGCCCTCCTGGAGGAGCGCGGCGCGGAGCCGGTCGACTGGAGCGCTCTCGCGTGACCGGGCGCTCGCCCGCGGGGCGGCTACGCTGGCCCGGATCGATGGGCGGAGCCGAAGGGGAGCCGGATGCTTGAGGAAGAGTACGAGAGCCGGCGCGTCCTGCCGCCGCACCTGCGGAAGGCGCCGCCTCCCGAGCCCGGCTTCTCGTTCGAGATCCGCGACGCCCGCGACGCCGACCTCCCGGACATCCGCGAGATCTACAACCACTACGTGCGCAACACGGTGGTGACCTTCGACGAGGACGACTCGACGCTGAAGGAGTGGCGGACGAAGTTCTCCCGCAACCAGAAGCTCGGGCTGCCCTTCATCGTGGCCGTCTCGCCGTCGGGCCAGATCCTCGGCTACGCGATGGTGTCGCCGTGGTCCTCCAAGCGGGCGTACCGCTTCACCGTGGAGAACTCGATCTACCTGCGGGCGGCCTCCACCGGCAAGGGCCTCGGCCGGGCGCTGATGGCCGAGCTCCTCGAGCGCGCGAAGGCCGTGGGGATCCGTCAGATCATGGCCGTCATCGCCGACAAGGGCGCGGAGGCGTCGTTGGCGATGCACGCGCAGTTCGGATTCGTCGAGGTCGGCCGGATGGGCCGCGTCGGCTTCAAGTTCGAGCGCTGGCTCAGCACCGTCCTGCTGCAGAAGACCCTCAAGTAGGGCCGACCCGCCCCTGCGAATGCGCCTCATCGACAGGTGCCGGGGAGCGCGCCGTCCCTACACTGGACGGCATGGAATGGCTCGTCCCGCTCATCGTCGTCGTCGCGCTCGTCGTCATCCTCGGGGTCTACCTCTGGGCGACGTACAACTCGCTGGTCACCCTCAACGTCCGCGTGGACGAGGCGTGGAGCGACATCACCGTCCAGCTGAAGCGCCGCGCGGATCTGATCCCCAACGTGATCGACTCCGTGAAGGGCTACGCCTCGCACGAGCGCCAGGTCTTCGAGTCGGTGACGCAGGCTCGCGCCGAGACGCTGCAGGCCCAGGGCCCGGCGGAGGCGTCGGTCGCCGAGGACCACATGCAGAGCGCGCTGAAGTCGATCTTCGCGGTCGCGGAGGCGTACCCCCAGCTGCAGGCGAGCCAGAACTTCCTCCAGCTGCAGGGCGAGCTGGTCGACACCGAGGACAAGATCCAGTCGGCCCGGCGCTTCTACAACGGCGGCGTGCGCGAGATGAACACCAAGGTGAAGGTCTTCCCGAACACGCTCTTCTCGCGTCGGCTCGGCTTCTCGGAGCGCGAGTTCTTCGAGGTCGGCGATCTCGCCGCGATCTCGGAGCCCCCGCGCGTCCAGTTCTAGGCAGCCGCCGTGTACAGCGCGATCGCCCGCAACAAGCGCAACACGGTCCTGATCCTCGTCCTGTTCCTGGCGATCATCGGCGGCCTGGGCGCCCTGGCTGCAGCGGTCTACCGCAGCACGACGATCGTCGTGGTGGTGCTCGTGATCGCCGCCGGGTACGCGTTCTTCCAGTACTTCTTCGCCGCTCGCCAGGCGGTCGCGCTCAGCGGCGGCGTGGCGGTGGAGAAGGCGGACGAGCCGAGGCTGTTCCGCATCGTCGAGAACCTCTCGATCGCGACGGGCACGCCGATGCCGAAGGTGTACCTGATCGACGACCCGGCGCCGAACGCGTTCGCGACCGGCCGTGACCCCGAGCACGCCGTCGTGGCTGCGACGACGGGCCTGCTCGCGATCATGGACGACGCCGAGCTGGAGGGCGTGATGGCCCACGAGCTGGGCCACGTCCGCAACTACGACATCCGCGTCTCGATGATCGTCTTCGGTCTCGTCGTCGCGGTGGGCTTCCTCTCGGACGCCTTCCTCCGCCTGGCCTTCTTCGGGCGGGGCGGCAACGGCAACGGCGGGGGCAACCCGGCGCTCCTGATCGTCGGGCTGGTGTCGATGGTCCTCGCGCCGATCGTCGCCTCGGTCGTGCAGCTCTCGATCTCCCGCCAGCGCGAGTACCTCGCCGACGCCACCGGTGCGCTGACGACCCGCCACCCCGACGCCCTCGCCCGCGCCCTGCTGAAGCTCGAGTCCGCGGGCCGGCCGATGCAGCGGCAGAACAGCTCGATGGCGCACCTCTGGATCGCCGACCCGTCGAAGCCGGGAGTGGTCGCGCGCCTCTTCGCGACCCATCCGCCGATCGCGGACCGCGTCGCCCGCCTCTCCGAGATGGGCTCGCGCTTCTAGCAGGCCGATCCGGCCGACGCCCCGTCGACGATCGCCGCCCGCCCGGATCCCGCCCCTGGCAGCGGGGCACGCGCCACCGCGCCTGACGGGACGTCATCCGGTCGGAGCCGCGAGCGGACCGCCGTCGACGGTCGTCAGGTACTCGGCGAAGACCGGCGCCGGGTCGATGCCGCTCGCGGCCGCGTCGACCAGCGCCCGCCGGACCAGGGCGAGGACGACGGTGGCCAGGACGGCCGCCCGGTGCGGGGATGTGCGGCCGAGCCCCATCCGCTCCGCGAGGAACGGCGTCAGCGCCTCCTCGCCGTCGTGCAGCGACTGCGCCCAGACGGCGCGCATCGCCGAGGTCTCGGTGAGCAGGGGGATCAGCCGGAGGGTGCGGTCGAGCTGGGGACCGGAGGCCGCCGCGGCGAAGGCGTGTCCGAGCGCCGCGTTCAGCGGCTCGGCGGCCGGGCGCTCGAGGAGGGCGCGTCCCATCGCGGCGATCGCGGCGGCGAGCACCGGGCGCACGCAGTCCTCCTTCCCGCCGAGGTACCGGTGGAAGGTCCGGAGGGAGACGCCGGCCGCGTGGGCGAGCTCGCCCGTGCCGACCCCGACGACGCTCCCGCGCTCGAGCAGACGGGCGACGCAGCGCTCCGAGAGCGCCAGCGCCAGGACGCCGCCGGGCGCGCTCACGCGATCCTCCTCAGTGCTGCGGCGAGGGCGGCCGCGAGGTCGCCGCGACCGACGACCTCGACGGCGTCGAGGCCCTGCCAGGCCGCCGCCTCGACCAGCAGTGCGGCGAGCCGCTCCGGCGTGTCGGCCGGGGCCCCCGGCTCGAGCCAGGCGGCCTGCACGAGGAGGACCCGGCGCTTGCGCTCGCTCTTGAGGTCGACCCGGGCAGCGATCACGTCGTCGAGGAGCACGGGGAGGACGTAGTAGCCGTGGACCCGCTGCTCGGCCGGGGTGTAGATCTCGATCCGGTAGCGGAAGCCGAAGAACAGCTCGGCCCTCGGCCGGTGCCAGACCACGGGGTCGAACGGCGAGAGGAGCGCGTCCGCCCGGAGCGTGCGGGGGCGTCGGGCGTCGACGTGCCGCCAGAGCGGCACGGATCGCCCGCCCCGCTCCCAGCCGCGCACCTCGACGCGCTCGAGCTCGCCCGCCTCGACCAGCTCGTCGATCGCGACGCGCGTGGGGGACTGGAGCAGCCGGTGGTAGTCGGCCAGGTCGCCGAGGGTGCCGATCCCGTGGGCCCGGGCCGCCCGGCGCACGAGCTCGCGGACGGCGTCGGGGAGGGGCACGTCGGCATCGAGCACCGCGCTCGGGAGGAGCCGCTCGGCGAGACCGTAGGAGCGCTCGAAGCGCGTGCGCCCCGCCGTCACCACCTCGCCCCAGCGGAACAGGACCTCGAGGCCGCGCTTGATGTCGGACCAGCCCCACCAGGGGCCCGTGCGGACGTTGGCCTCGTGCTCGATCTCGGAGGCGCGGAGGGGACCGTCGGCGAGCGCGGCGCGGAGCCAGTCGAGGGTGGCGCGGTTCTCGTGGGCCCAGCCCTCGTGCTCGGGCAGGCGGACCCGGCGGTAGTGCTCCATCCGCCAGCGGTAGAGCGGGAGATCCTCGCGGCGGACGAGGGCGGCCTCGTGTGCCCAGTACTCGACGTAGGGGCCGTCGGGGGAGAAGGCCGCGGCGTCGAGGAGGGAGCGCTCGTAGGGGCCGAGCCGCGCGAGCAGCGGCAGGTAGTGGCTCCGCTCGAAGACGTTCACCGAGTCGAGCTGGAGCGGGCGGATCCGGTCCACGGCGGCGCGCACCCGGCGCGCGTCGACCCGGGACGGACGGGGGCCGAACCCCTGCGCCGCCAGGGCGATGCGGCGCGCCAGCGCGGGGGAGAGCTGCTCGGTCATGGTCCGCCCACGCTAGCGAACGCCCCCGACATCGCCGTCCCCGATTCGCCCCCGGCGTTCGCCCGGCATTCACCGCCGCGCTCCCTCGCCGACTCGCGGCGCTCCTACCGTGCCCGAGGCCGTCCCACCGGGGCGGCCCACCCGACTCCTGGAGGACCCTTGACCATTCAGCGCCTGTCGCGCACCGCCGCGGTCGCCGCCGCCGGCACCGCCCTCGTCTTCACACTCTCGGCCTGCTCCGGCGGCGCCACCGCCTCGTCCGACGGCGGCGGCGCGGACGCGGCGTCCGCCACGTCCGCCGCGGACCTCGGCGGGCTGGACGCCCTGGTCGAGGCCGCGAAGGCCGAGGGCGAGCTCAACGTCATCGCCCTGCCCGACACCTGGGCGAACTACGGCGAGCTGATCAGCGGCTTCGAGGACGAGTACGGCATCACCGTGAACTCCGCCGACCCCGACGTCTCCTCCGCGGAGGAGATCAGCACGGCGGAGAACCTCGCCGGGCAGGACACCGCTCCCGACGTGTTCGACCTCGGGCCGGCCGTCGCTCTGGCGAACACGGACGTGTTCGCGCCGTACAAGGTCGAGTCCTGGGACGACATCCCCGAGGGGAACAAGGAGGAGTCGGGCCTCTGGGTCAACGACTACACCGGCCTGATGTCGATCGGGTTCGACGCGGCCGCGGTGCCTGCGCCCACGTCGCTCGAGGACCTCCTCGGCGCCGACTACCGCGGCTCGGTTGCGATCAACGGCGACCCGACCCAGGCGGGAGCCGCCGCGGCCGCAGTGCAGCTCGCGGCTCTCCAGTCCGGCGGCTCCGCCGACGACGTCCAGGCGGGGATCGACTTCTTCGAGAAGCTGAACGACGCCGCCAACTTCCTGCCGCTGGACCCGACCGACGCCACCATCGCCTCGGGCGAGACCCCGGTCGTCTTCGACTGGAGCTACAACAACCTCGCCGCCGGGAAGGCGAACGAGGGCACCCGCGAGTGGACGACGACCGTCCTCCCGGGCTCCGCCGTCGGCAGCTACTACAACCAGGCGGTCAACGCCGACGCTCCGCACCCCGCGGCCGCGCGGCTCTGGCAGGAGTACCTCTACTCCGACGCCGCGCAGAACCTCTACCTCGCCGCCGGCGCCTACCCGGTGCGCCTGGCCGCGATGACCGAGGCCGGCACGGTCGACCACGACGCGCTCGACGCCGTCGGCGCCGCTCCCTCCGACCTCGTCCAGTTCACGGAGGAGCAGACCGAGGCGGCCTCGTCGCTCCTCGCCGAGAAGTGGGCCGCGGCGATCCAGTGACCACCGCTCCCGCCGAGGCCGTCTCCGGGGCGTCCGCGCCCCGGGGACGGCGCGGCACCCCGGCCGTGCTGGGCGTCGCCCCCTTCGCGCTCTACGTCCTGCTGTTCCTGGCCGTCCCCACGGTCCTCGCCGTGGCGACCGGATTCACGGACGGAGACGGCCGCTTCACCACGGCTAACGTGCTCGCGCTCGGGGATCCCGTCGTGCTGTCCGCCTTCGGCGCGTCGCTCGGGCTCTCGGCCGTGACCGCCGTCGTCGGCGCGGTGCTGGGCGCGGTCGTGTGCCTGGCCCTGCTCGGCTCCGATCCGCGCGGGGCGCTCCGGACCGTCGTCGATGCGGCGGCGAGCGTCCTCGCGCAGTTCGGCGGTGTGATGCTCGCGTTCGCCTTCATCGCGACGATCGGCGTGCAGGGGCTGGTGACCACCCTCCTCGCGGGAGCGGGCGTCGACCTCTACGCCGACGGCGTGTGGCTCTACCAGCTTCCCGGGCTCGTTCTCCCCTACCTCTACTTCCAGGTGCCCCTGATGGTGCTCACGTTCCTGCCCGCGCTCGAGGGTCTGCGCCCGGAGTGGGCCGAGGCGAACGCCGTGCTCGGCGGGGGCCGGCTCGGCTACTGGCTGCACGTCGCCCTCCCGGTGCTGGCGCCGTCGTTCTTCGGCTGCGTGCTGCTGCTGTTCGCGAACGCGTTCTCCTCCTTCGCCACCGCGGCGGCGCTGATCAGCCAGGGCGCGCAGATCGTCCCGCTGCAGATCCGCGCCGCGCTGGTCAGCGAGACGGTGCTGGGCCGCGAGAACCTCGCGGGCGCCCTCGCGCTCGGGATGCTCGCGGTGATGGTGGTCCTGATGTCCGGGTACGCGCTGCTGCAGCGCCGGGCCCGGCGGTGGCAGCGATGAGGCCCGCGCGGCTCCTGTCCGGGGCGGTGCTCGTGATCACCGGGCTGGTGTTCGCCGTTCCGATCGTCGCGATGGCGGAGTTCACGCTCCGCGGCGCCGGCGGCCACGACCTCTCGCACTGGACGGCGATCCTCGACCCGGAGAACGAGCGCGCCTACCGCTCGCTGTTCCAGGGGATCGGAAACTCACTGGTCCTCGCCGTCGTCACCGCCCTCATCGTCCTGGTCCTGCTGGTGCCGACGATGCTGCTCGTCGAGATCCGGCTCCCGCGCCTGCGCCGGGCTCTGGAGCTGGTCTGCCTGCTCCCGCTGACCGTGCCCGCCATCGTCCTCGTCGTCGGCCTCGCGCCGGTCTACTCCGTGGTCACCGAGCTCGCCGGCTCCGCGCCGTGGACGCTCGCTCTCGCCTACGGGGTGCTGGTCCTGCCCTACGCCTACCGCGCCTTGGCGGCGGACCTCGCCGGTCTCGACGCCGTGACGCTCTCGGAGGCGGCCCGCTCGCTCGGCGCGGGCCCGCTCGCGGTGCTCGGGAGGGTCCTCCTGCCGAACCTGCGCCGGGGCCTGGTCGCGGCCGCGCTGATCACCGTCGCAGTCGTTCTCGGCGAGTACACGATCGCCTCGCTCCTCAGCCGCACCACCCTCCAGACCGGCCTGGTGCAGGTGTCGAAGTCCGACGCCTACGTCGCCGTGATCTTCTCGCTGCTCTCGCTCCTCTTCGCCTTCGCCCTCCTGCTCGGGATCGGCCGCCTCGCGCGGATCGGCCTGCCGACGGGCCGGGCGCGCTCCTCGAAAGGCTCCTCGTGACCGCTCCCACCCTTCCCGGCGCCCGCGTGCGCTTCGTCGACGTGGAGCGGCACTACGGCTCCGCGCGAGCGCTCGACGGCGTCTCGTTCGACGTGGCCCCGGGTGAGTTCATCGCGCTGCTCGGCCCCTCCGGCTGCGGCAAGACCACAGCCCTGCGCGCCCTCAGCGGTCTCGAGCGGATCGACGCGGGGCGGATCCTCGTCGACGAGGAGGACGTCGCCCACGTCCCCGTCGCGAAGCGCGACATGGGCATGGTCTTCCAGTCGTACTCGCTCTTCCCGCACCTGCGGGCGCGCGAGAACGTCGAGTTCGGGTTGCGCGCCCGGGGAGTCGGGGCGCGCGAGCGCCGAGCGGCCGCGGGGGAGGCGCTGGAGGTCGTGGGCCTCGGCGCCCTCGGCGACCGCTACGCGCACGAGCTCTCCGGCGGCCAGCAGCAGCGGGTGGCGCTCGCGCGCGCCCTCGTCACGCGGCCGCGGGTGCTGCTGCTGGACGAGCCTCTGTCGGCCCTGGACGCGAAGGTCCGCGTCCAGCTGCGCGACGAGATCAAGCGCCTGCAGTCCGAGATCGGCATCACCACGTTCTTCGTCACGCACGATCAGGAGGAGGCGCTCGCCGTCGCCGACCGCGTCGCGGTGATGAACGCCGGGCGGATCGAGCAGCTGGGTGCACCGGAGGACCTCTACGCGCGCCCGGCGACCGCCTTCACGGCCCGCTTCGTCGGCCTCTCGACGGTGGTCGCGGGGACGGTCTCGTCGGGATCGGTCCTCGCGCTCGGCGTGCGCCTGCCGCTCGTCGACGCGGCGGCGGCCGACGGTCCCGTGTCGGTGTTCCTCCGCCCCGAGGACCTCGCCGTCGTGGCCGACGGCGCTCCCGACTCCCTGCCCGGAGTCGTCCTCGCCTCGAGCTTCCTGGGGCCGGTGCGGCGCTCGACCGTCCGGCTGTCGACGGGCGAGGAGGTCACCGTCCAGCACGCGTCGGGGCACCGCCTCGAGCCGGGGGAGCGGGTCGGCGTGCTGCCCGCGCGGCGCCCGGTCGCGGTCGGTCCGGCACCGGAGCAGGCGGCGGTCGGCGCCGCCGCATGAGCACTCCCCGGGGATACCGCGCGGGGTATGCGCCGGGGCCTAGTCTGGGCAGATGAGACTCGGCAGGTCCCGCCGCACCTCCGGCCCGCGCGCCGTCCAGCCCGCCGCGCCCGTCGCCCCGGCCGCCCCCTCCCGGCCCGCTCCCGTCGCCGATTCGGCCTTCGTGAGCGACGGGATGCGCATCGCCGGCGCCTGGGCCTGGCGCGTCCTCGTCGTGGTCGCGGCGCTCGCGGTGCTGGTGCTGCTCGTCATCGAGCTGCGGCTGATCGTCATCCCGCTCCTGCTCGCGATCGTGATCGCCGCCCTGCTCGTGCCGTTCTCGAGCTTCCTCCAGCGCCACCGCTGGCCCAAGTGGGCCGCCGTCGTCCTGGCGGAGCTGGGGATCGTCGTGGTGATCGGCGGGCTCCTCTTCCTCGTCGTCACCCAGGTCTACTCCGGCTTCGACGATCTCAGCCGGCAGACGGTGCAGTCCTACGACGACTTCAAGGCCTTCCTCCTCGAGTCGCCGCTCCACCTCACCGAGACCGACATCAACCAGTACGCGCAGCAGGCGCTCACGGCCCTGCAGCAGGACTCGGGGATGCTGGTCAGCGGCGCGCTCAGCGTCGGCTCGACCGTCGGCCACCTGCTGACGGGCGTGCTGCTCACCCTCTTCTCGACGCTGTTCATCCTCATCGACGGGCCGAACATCTGGAGCTGGGTCGTCCGCCTCTTCCCGCGCCGCGCCCGCGGAGCCGTCGACGGCGCCGGTCGCGCAGGGTGGGTGACGCTGACCAACTTCGTGAAGGTGCAGATCCTGGTCGCCTTCGTCGACGCGGTCGGCATCGGCCTCGGCTCCTTCCTCCTCGGCGTCCCGCTGGCCATCCCGATCGGCGTGCTCGTCTTCCTCGGCTCCTTCGTGCCGGTCATCGGCGCCGTGGTGACCGGGGCGCTGGCCGTCTTCATCGCGCTGGTCTACAACGGACCGCTGATCGCGCTCTTCCTGCTGATCGTCGTCCTCGCGGTGCAGCAGCTCGAGGGCCACATCCTCCAGCCGCTGATCATGGGGTCGGCGGTCAAGGTCCACCCGCTGGCCGTCGTGCTCGCGGTGGCAGGAGGCTCGATCATCGGCGGCATCGCCGGCGCCTTCTTCGCGGTGCCCGTCGTGGCCACGCTCAACGTCATGGTCAAGTACGTCGCGAGCGGAGCCTGGCGCTCGCCGACCCGAACCCCCGAGAGAGTTGCCGCAGAGCATGCAGACTAGCCGCGTCGTCGGACCCGCCCTCCACGAGTTCGAGGCGGCCCGCGCCGTCCTCGCCCCCGTCATCGCCGCCACCCCCATGGAGACGAGCACCTTCCTCGCGCAGGTCCTCGGCTCGCCCGTGTTCCTCAAGTGCGAGAACCTCCAGCGCACCGGCTCCTACAAGATCCGCGGAGCGGTGTTCCGGATGTCGCGGCTCACCCCGGAGGAGCGGGCCCGCGGAGTCGTGGCGGCCTCGGCCGGCAACCACGCGCAGGGCGTCGCCTACGCGGCACGGGAGCTGGGGATCAAGGCCACGATCTTCATGCCGATCGGCGTCGCGCTGCCCAAGCTCGCGGCCACCCGTGACTACGGCGCTGACGTGGTGCTGAGCGGGCACATCTTCAACGAGGCGCTCGCGGCGGCGGCGGAGTTCGCCGAGCGCACCGGCGCGGTCTTCGTTCCTCCCTACGACCACCCCGACGTGATCACCGGGCAGGGCACGGTCGGCCTCGAGATCCTCGAGCAGGCCCCCGCCGTCGAGACCATCGTGGTGCCCATCGGCGGCGGCGGCCTCATCGCCGGGGTCGCATCGGCGGCCAAGCAGAAGGCGGCCGAGGAGGGGCGCACGCTCCGCGTCATCGGCGTGCAGGCGGCCAACGCGGCGCCGTACCCCCTCTCGCTCGCGAGCGGCGAGCCGACCGCGATCACGATCTCTCCGACGATCGCCGACGGCATCGCCGTGGCGAAGCCGGGGCAGCTGAACTTCGCGATCGTCCGCGAGATGGTGGACGAGGTCGTCACCGTCGAGGACGACGACATCGCCCGGGCTCTGCTGGTGCTGCTGGAGCGGGCGAAGCTCGTGGTGGAGCCCGCGGGCGCGGTGGGCATCGCGGCGATCCTGACGGGGAAGATCCGCAACGCCGGAGCGACCGCGGTCATCCTGTCGGGCGGCAACATCGATCCGCTGATGATGGAGCGGGTGATCAGCCGGGGCCTGGCCGCGTCGGAGCGCTACCTCAAGATGAGCATCGGGCTGCCGGATCGTCCGGGGCAGCTGTCGCGCATCGCGGAGCTCATCTCGGAGGCGAACGCGAACGTGGTCGAGGTTCTGCACACCCGGCACGGCCGGGGCCTGCAGATCAGCGAGGTCGAGATCGAGATCAGCGTCGAGACCCGCGGCCCCGAACACGCCGACCGCGTCATCCAGGTCCTCACCGACGCCGGCTACGCCCCCCGCATCTCCCGCAACTGACCGCCTGAGGGCGCCGCGGTTTTCTCCGCAGAGCGGAGGACAAAGCCGGTACCGGCGATCTCGCGCCCTCGCCGTCGCCGCGAAGCCTGCGCGGCGCTCCCGTTCGGAGAGGGCTGATCATGCGTCGCGGCGTTCTCCGCAAGGCGGAGGAGGAAGCGGTACCGGCGGTGTCGCGCCCGACGCTGTCGCCGCGAAGCCGGCGCCCCCGTCTGGAGAGGGCTGATCGTGTGTCGCGGCGTTCTCCGCAAGGCGGAGGAGGAAGCGGTACCGGCGGTGTCGCGCCCGACGCTGTCGCCGCGAAGCCGGCGCCCCCCCGTCTGGAGAGGGCTGATCGTGCGTCGCGGCGTTCTCCGCAAGGCGGAGGAGGAAGCGATACCGGCGGTATCGCGCCCGACGACAACGCCGCGGAGAGCGCCGCGACGTGCGATCAGTGGCCGGACCAGGTCTCGACGTTGGCGACGCGGACCTCGATCTCCCGCCCGTTGGGTGCCGTGAAGCGGGCGGTGTCGCCGACGTTCAGGCCCATGATCGCCGATCCGAGGGGGCTCTGGGGGCTGTAGACGTCGAGGTCGCTCTCGCCCGCCATCTCGCGGTTGCCGAGGAGGAAGCGGGACTCGTCGCCGGCGATCTCGGCGGTGATGATGGTGCCGGCCTCGACGACTCCGTGGCTCTCGGGGGGCGTGCCGATCTCGGCTTCGCGGAGGAGCGAGGTCAGCTGGCGGATGCGGGCCTCGATCTTGCCCTGCTCGTCCTTCGCGGCGTGGTAGCCGCCGTTCTCCTTCAGGTCGCCCTCCTCGCGGGCGACCTCGATGCGCTTGGCGATCTCCTCGCGTCCGTTGGTGGACAGCTCGGTGAGCTCCGCCTCGAGGCGGTCGTACGACTCCTGGGTCATCCAGGTCACCTGTGACTGGTCGGCCATGGTGGGCTCCTGCTCTGCGGGCCGCGCTCGCGGCGCCCGGCAGCACCGTGCGGAGGTGTCCGCGTCCGGCGGTGGGGACGGCCGGCGTCAGGCGGCGGTGGGAATGGCGAGGCCCCGACGAGTCCGTCAGGGCTTCGGGCAAGCCTACGGGAGCCAGCAGGAGGAGATCAAACCTGTGTTCGCGAGCTCGGTGGTGCGGACGGTCTCCGTGTAGGAGCGGAAGCGCTCCGTCGAGGCGGGGTACTCCACGACCAGCCAGCCGACCACGGCGGACTGCTCGTTGAGGGCCTGGACCGCGCAAGCGACCTCGCGGCCGACGGGCGCGGTGAGGTCGAAGGAGACGGTGACGGTGCGGTCGTCGACGACCTGGTGCGCGGTGTCCTGGACGTCCACTCCGCCGCGTGCTCCGTCGAGGCCGGCCCAGACGACCCAGGCGGCGAAGACGGCGACGAAGGCGAGCGCGACACCGCCGAAGAGCCAGCGGTTCCCGCGGCGGGTGCGCGTCGTGCGGCCGTAGCGGGTGGCGAGGGGTCCGGCGGCGCGGACGGCGTCCGGATCGAGCGCGGGCGCGGCGGCTCCCTCGACGCTCTCGGACGTGCGGGCGGCCACGGAACTCCCTGGGTGATGCGTCTACTCTGGACGGGTGGCGCGCGTCCTCCGCGGACGGGAGCGCCGATCCCATTAAACCCCGAGGAATCGAGCGATCGTGTCCCAGGCCGTCGAGGTCTCCGTCGATTCGGAGGTGCCGGACACTCCGCGCCTTCTCGCCGTGCACGCCCATCCTGACGACGAGTCGAGCAAGGGCGCGGCGACGCTGGCCGCCTACGCCTCGCGGGGCGCCGAGGTCATGGTCGTCTCCTGCACCGGAGGCGAGGCCGGCTCCGTGCTGAACGAGGGCCTCGAGGCCCGCGCGCACGCCGAGCGCGACATCGGCGGCCTCCGCCGGTACGAGATGGCGGCCGCTCGCGAGGCGCTCGGCGTCGAGCACGCCTGGCTCGGCTTCGTCGACTCCGGCATGCCCGAGGACGGGAAGGTCGACGCCGCCTCGTTCGCGGGCCTGCCGCTCGCCACGGCCGCCGCTCCGCTCGTGCGCCTGGTCCGCCGGTTCCGGCCGCACGTGATCATCAGCTACGACGAGAACGGCGGCTACCCGCACCCCGACCACATCCGCGCCCACCAGGTCGCCGTCGAGGCGTACGGCGCGGCGGGCCTCGCCGAGGAGTACCGGGGCACGGGCGCTCCGTGGTCGATCTCGAAGCTGTACTACGACCGCGTCTTCAGCGGCCAGAAGCTGCGGGCGATCGCCGAGCACCTGCGCTCGATCGACCCGGAGGACCCGCGCCTGTCGGTCTTCGAGGAGATGAAGCGCTGGAACGAGGACACCCCGTACCTCGCGACCACGCGGGTCGTGATCTCCGGCTTCCACGATCGTCGCGATGCGGCCCTGCTGGCCCACGCCAGCCAGGTCGCTCCGGACAACGCCTTCTTCTTCCTCCCGCACGAGGCGATCGACGCCGCCTGGCCGACCGACGACTTCCAGCTCGTCGAGAGCCGGGTCGACGCGCCGACGCCCGAGACGGATCTCTTCGCCGGTCTCGACCTGGCCGAGCTCGCCCCGGGCCCGACCGCGGTCGTCCCGCCGATCGCTCCCGACCCCGAGCCCTCGGGGGACGCCCCGGTGTCCCCGGAGCCCGACGGCTCCGGCGTCGTCGTCGCCGACGAGGTGCGCGCGTGATCGCCGGGCTGCTCGAGGGCGCCCAGCGCGCCGTCGTCCTCGCCTCCACGACGGTGCCGACCCCGGGTCCCGAGTTCAACGAGGACACGGTCACGCCGGGCCTCTTCGGCTTCATCACGATGCTCGTGATCGCTCTGGCCGCCGTCCTCCTCGCGCTCGACATGGTCCGGCGCGTGCGGCGCACCACCTACACCGCCCAGGTGAAGGAGCGGCTCGACGCCGAGGAGGCGGAGCGCAGCGAGGGCTGAGCCCGGCCCGCACCGGTGGGCCCGGGTCCCGCTAGGCGTTGTAGGCGGGGTGGAGCGAGACGATCAGCGCCGCCGTCCAGTGGCAGAGGAACGCCACGGCCGTGAGCGCGTGGAAGATCTCGTGGAAGCCGAAGACGCCCGGGACCGGGTTGGGCTTCTTGATCCCGTAGATCACGGCGCCCGCGGAGTAGCAGAGCCCGCCGACGAGGACGAGCACCATCATCGTCGCGCTGGCCTCGAAGAGCGGTCCGAGGTACATCACGGCCGCCCAGCCCAGCAGCAGGTAGAGCGGCACGTAGAGCCAGCGCGGTGCGCCGATCCAGAAGACGCGGAAGCCGATCCCGAGCAGCGCCCCCGCCCAGACCAGGACCAGCAGGAGCGTGCCCTGCGCGGGCGGCAGGGCGAGCACCGCCAGCGGCGTGTAGGTGCCGGCGATCAGCAGGAAGATGTTGGCGTGGTCGATCCGCTTGAGGATCATCTTCGTCCGCGGCTTCCAGTCGAAGCGGTGGTACAGAGCGGAGTTGCCGAAGAGCAGGAGCGACGTGGTCGCGAACACCGCGGCCGCCCACTTCGCCGCGGTCCCCTCCGCGACCACGATCAGCACCACTCCGGCGACGATCGCGAGCGGGAAGAGGCCGGCGTGGATCCAGCCGCGCCAGGTGGGCCGGACCTCCGCCGAGGAGTCGTGCTCGATCGCGTCCTCGACGAGGGGGAGGGCGGGCAGGTCCGGGCCGTCCGCTCCGACGGCGTCTCCGCCGCGGACAGTGCGGACGCGGGGATCGGACGGGGGAGGCGTCGGCCGCTGGCTCATGCCGGACAGACTACGACGCCGTCGCGGGCCGACGCCGAGCGCCGCCGGGCTTCGAGGAGCGCCCCGGGTCGACTACCGTGTCACTGTGCCGAAGCCGAGACTGCCTGTGGGAAGGGACCTCCTCTACGGCGTCTACAAGAAGCGCCTCCGCTCGAGCCTTCCCCCCGACTCCCTGCCGAACCACGTCGCGATGATCATCGACGGCAACCGGCGCTGGGCGCGGCAGCGGGCCCTCGAGACCGCCGCGCACGGCCACCGGGCCGGCGCCGCCAAGGTGCACGAGTTCCTGCAGTGGTGCGACGAGCTCGGCGTGCGCCACGTCACCCTCTACCTGCTCTCGCAGGACAACCTCGTCGGCCGCGACAGCAGCGAGCTGACCGAGCTGATCGCGATCATCGCCGACCTCGCCGAGGAGGTCTCCCAGCAGCCCGACTGGCGCGTGCAGCACGTCGGCTCCGACGAGGGCCTCCCGCCCTCGCTCGTGGCCGCGCTCGACACGGCGGAGGCGCGCACCGCCTCCCACACGGGCCTGCACGTCAATCTTGCGGTCGGCTACGGCGGGCGGCACGAGATCGCCCAGGCCGTGCGGAGCATCCTGGAGGAGCACGGCAAGCGCGGCTCCTCCATCGAGGACGTCGCGGGCCTGCTGACCCCGGAGCTCATCGGCGAGCACCTGTACACCAGCGGGCAGCCCGACCCCGATCTGGTCATCCGCACCTCGGGGGAGCAGCGCCTCTCCGACTTCATGCTCTGGCAGAGCGCGCACAGCGAGTTCTACTTCATGGAGGCGCTCGGCCCCGACATCCGCGAGGTCGACTTCCTCCGCGCGCTCCGCGACTACGCCGGACGGCACCGCCGCTTCGGCAGCTGACCTCGCGGCTCCTGCCGCACCACCGACCGGAAGGGCCGGCATGAGCTCGAACGAGGCCACCTCCACCACGACCGCGGACTACCTCGCCGGCTTCGGCGAGGAGACCGGGTACCTCGACTTCGGCCGGGTGGGCCCGCTCTCGGCGACCGTCGCCGCCGAGCAGGAGGCGGCCGTCGAGCTGCTGGTGCGCGCGCGCAGCGGCACCCTCGACGAGCTGTTCCGGCAGGACGAGCGCGTCCGGGAGGCGGCGGCGGCGCTCGTGCGCGTCCCCGCCGACCGCGTCGTCTTCCAGCCCAACACCTCGACCGGCCTCCTGCACGCGCTGTTCGGCGCCTCGGGCGCGGTGCTGCTGTCGGCCGCGGAGTTCCCGAGCCTGCCGTTCGCGGCGGTGCGCTCGGCGCAGGCTCTCGGCTCGGTGGAGCCCCGCTGGCTGCGGACCGAGCAGGGACGGGTGACGCCGGAGGCCGTCCGCGAGCAGCTCACGGACGACGTGACGACCGTCGCGGTGAGCCTGGTCGACTCCCGCACCGGCTACCTCGCGGACGTCGCGGCGATCCGCGACGTGATCGGCGACCGGATGCTCGTCCTCGACGCGATCCAGGGCTTCGGCGTCGTCGACGCGCCCTACGAGCTGGCGGACGTGGTCGTCACCGGCGGCCAGAAGTGGCTCCGCGCCGGCTGGGGGACGGGCTTCCTCGCGCTCAGCGAGCGGGCGCTGTCGCGGCTGACCCCGGTGCTCTCCGGCTGGACGGGATCGGAGCAGGCGGAGCCGTGGGACGAGGTGGCTCCGCCGCGCGGCGACGCCCGCGCCTTCAGCATCAGCAACCCGGACCCGATCGCCCAGGCCCGGCTCGCGTCGGCGCTGGAGGAGGTCGCCGCGGTCGGGCAGTCGACGATCGCCGCGCTCGTGGCGGAGCGGGTCAGCGCGATCGTCGACCTCGCGGACGAGTTCGGACTGGCGGTCGCGGGCTCCCGCGGCGAGCACGAGCGCGCAGGCATCGTGGTCGTCGAGCCGGAGCCGGAGGAACTGGCCCCGCTGGCAGCCTCCCTCGCCGCGCACGGCGTGACCGCGCGCCTGCGTCCGAGCACCGTCCGCTTCAGCGCGCACGCCGGCACCACCGACGCGACCCTCGCGCTGCTCCGCGCCGCCCTGATCTCGTCGGCCACGAGCATCGACTACTAGGCCGGATTCCGCGCGTTCACACACTGGTTACACATTCGTAGCGGTGAGAAGCACACGGATGTCATTCGCCGGGTTAGGTTCGAGTCATCAGGTACAGCGCCTGGTCGAGACGGCCACAGAAGTACGGCTCGACATCGCGCAGACGCCGAAGGGACACTGCGCGGTGCACGACACGCACCGATGAGGCCGGCTCGAGGACATGAGCCGGGGGCTCCGGCCCCCGGAGTGTGGAGAGTCGTCGTGACAGTTCCCCAGGGCATGGATCCGCAGACCGGGACGCAGGGCGGCGTCCACCGCCGTGTCCAGCACGGCTCCTCGGATCCGGCCGATCAGCTCCTCCGCACCTACGTCCTGGACACCTCGGTGCTGCTGTCGGATCCGTCCTCGATGTTCCGGTTCGCGGAGCACGCCGTCGTGCTGCCGATCGTCGTCGTCAGCGAGCTCGAGGGCAAGCGCAACGATCCCGAGATCGGCTACTTCGCCCGGCAGGCCCTGCGCCGCCTCGACGAGCTGCGCGTGCAGCACGAGCGCCTCGACTTCCCCATCGCCGTCGGCCGCGGCGGCACGCTCCGCGTCGAGCTCAACCACTCGAACATGTCGGTGCTGCCGAGCGGGCTCCAGATGGGCGACAACGACGCGAGAATCCTCGCCGTCGCGCTCAACCTGCAGAGCGAGGGCGCCGTGGTCACCGTCGTGTCCAAGGACATGCCGATGCGCGTGAAGGCCGCCTCCATCGGCCTCGCCGCGGAGGAGTACCTGGCCGAGCAGGCCCCCGAGTCCGGTTGGACCGGCATGGACGACGTGACGCTCGGCGGCGACGCGATGAGCGAGCTCTACGACCGCGAGCGGCTCTTCACGGACGTCGTGGCCGACATCCCGGTCAACACCGGGCTCGTCGTCCACTCCGACCGCGGCTCCGCTCTCGCGAGGGTCACCGGCAAGCGGCAGATCACGCTGGTCCGCGGCGACAAGGACGTGTTCGGCCTGCACGGGCGGTCGGCGGAGCAGCGGCTCGCGATCGACCTGCTGCTCGACCCGGAGGTCGGCATCGTCTCGCTCGGCGGCCGGGCCGGAACCGGCAAGTCGGCGCTGGCGCTCTGCGCGGGCCTGGAGGCGGTGCTGGAGAAGCGCCAGCACAAGAAGATCATGGTCTTCCGGCCGCTCTACGCGGTGGGCGGCCAGGACCTCGGCTTCCTGCCCGGCGACGCGGCCGAGAAGATGAACCCCTGGGCGCAGGCGGTCTTCGACACGCTCGGGGCGCTGGTGTCGCAGAACGTGCTCGACGAGGTGATCGAGCGCGGGATGCTCGAGGTGCTGCCGCTCACGCACATCCGCGGGCGCTCGCTGCACGACGCGTTCGTGATCGTCGACGAGGCGCAGTCGCTGGAGCGGAACGTCCTGCTCACGGTGCTCTCGCGGGTCGGGCAGAACTCCCGGGTGGTGCTGACCCACGACGTGGCGCAGCGCGACAACCTCCGGGTCGGCCGGCACGACGGGGTCGCCTCCGTGATCGAGACGCTGAAAGGCCACCCGCTGTTCGCGCACGTCACGCTGACCCGCTCCGAGCGCTCGGCGATCGCCGCTCTGGTCACCGAGATGCTGGAGTCGAACGAGCTCGCCTGACGGGCTCGCCGTGCGTCCGGCCCGTGGGATCCGAGGATCCCCTGGCCGGGCGCGTCCCTGCAGGGCACCGGGGCGTAGCGTGGACGGGTGAGCATCCTCGACGATGCGCTCCTCGAGCGCTTCCGCACCCGCGCGGCCGACTACGACGAGCGCAACGCGTTCTGCGCGGACGACCTGGAGGAGCTGCGCTCGATCGGGTACCTGGCGCTGCTCGTCCCCGAGAAGCTCGGCGGTGCCGGCCTCGGCCTGGAGCAGGCGGCCGCCGAGCAGACGCGCCTCGCGACCGCCGCGCCCGCGACCGCGCTCGCCGTCAACATGCACCTGGTCTGGACCGGGATCGCGCGACTCCTGCTCGAGCGGGGCGACGACTCCCTCCGCTCGGTCCTCGTCGACGCCGCGGCGGGTCACGTCTTCGCCTTCGGCAACAGCGAGGCGGGCAACGACCTGGTGCTCTCGGACTCGCTGACGCGGGCGGAGCCGCTCGGGGACGGCGGCTACCGCTTCACCGGCACGAAGGTCTTCACCTCCCTCGCGCCCGCTTGGACGCGGCTCGGCGTGTTCGGCCGCGACGACAGCGGGTCGGAGCCGCGGCTCGTGCACGGCTTCGTGCACCGTGAGCGCCCGGACTCGCCGGTCGCCGGGCTCGAGGTCCGCGACGACTGGGACACGCTCGGCATGCGGGCGACCCAGAGCCGCACGACGGTGCTCGACGGCGTCGTCGTCCCGGCCGAGCGGATGATCCGCTCGCTGCCCGTCGGACCGACCGCCGACCCCTTCGTCTTCGCCGTCTTCGCGGCCTTCGAGCTGCTGATCTCCTCGGTCTACCTCGGTGTCGCGCAGCGCGCGCTCGAGCTCGCCGTCGCCTCCGTCCGCCGACGGACCTCCCTCCGGGCGGGAGGGCGGCCACTGGCGGAGGACCCCGAGGTGCGGCACCGGGTGGCTGAGGCCGGGATGCTGCTCGACGGGCTCGAGGCGCCCCTGCGCACGGCGGCGGCCGACGTGGACGCGCTCGTCGACCGCGGTGCGCGCTGGTTCCCCTCGCTGGTCGGGGTGAAGATCCGCACCACGGAGGGAGCGCTCCGCGTGGTCGAGAGCGCCGTCCGGATCGCGGGCGGGTCGGCGTACCAGCGCAGGTCGGAGCTCGGTCGCCTCTACCGCGACGTGCTCGCCGGGCAGTTCCACCCCTCCGACGACGCGTCGGCGCACGGCGCCTGGGCGTCGCTCCTGCTGGGACCGCTGCCGCCGCACGACTGAGGCCGGGATGGGACCCGCCGCCGCCCGAGCACGCCGGCGGGCCGCCCTGTGGAGAACTCCGACACCCCGAGGGCGTCGCCCCCTAGTCTCGGCGGATGCTCCGCGGATCTCTGCTCGACCGGGCCGCCCTGCTCCTCGGCACCCTGGTGCTCCTCCTGATCGGGGCCCCGCACCTGGGTCGGGCGCCCGGCCTCGTCCCGGTGGCGCTCGCGAGCGTGCCGCTGGTGCTGGCGGACGTGCGCGGGCGCCGGCTCCCGAACGCGGTCACGCTCCCGCTGCTGGTGGTCGGAGCCGTCCTCGCGCCCACGGCGGGGACGCTTCTCGCCGTCCTCGCGACGGTGCTGTGCCTGGGCGTGCTGCATGCGGCGGGCGGGCTGGGCCTCGGCGACGTGAAGCTCCAGGCGGCCCTCGCACCGCCGCTCGCGGCTCTCGGACCCGAGCAGGTCGTCGCCGCGCCCACTGTCGGCTTCGCGGTGGCGGGGCTGTGGGTGCTCGTGCTGCGCGTCCGCGGACGGGTCGCGTTCGGACCGTTCCTGCTCACGGGGTTCTGGCTGGTGCTCTGACGGCCCGCCTCCGCGCCGAGCGCAGGGACGGGCCGTCGGAGGGCCGGGCTCAGCCGGGGTGGGTCATCGACATGACGTCGAGGGCGCTGTCGAGCTGCTCCTCCGTCACCTCGCCGCGCTCGACGAAGCCGAGGTCCACGACCGACTCTCGGACGGTGATCCCCTTGGCGACCGAGTTCTTCGCGACCTTGGCGGCGGCCTCGTAGCCGATCACCTTGTTGAGCGGCGTGACGATCGAGGGGGAGGACTCGGCGAGGGCGCGGGCGTGCTCGACGTCGGCCTCGAGGCCGTCGACGGTCTTGTCGGCGAGCAGCACGGCGGAGTTCGCGAGCAGGCGGATCGACTCCAGCAGCGCCGTCCCCATGACGGGGATCGCGACGTTGAGCTCGAAGGCACCCGAGGCGCCGGCCCAGGCGATGGTGGCGTCGTTGCCGATCACGCGCGCGCAGACCATGAGGACGGCCTCCGGGATCACCGGGTTCACCTTGCCGGGCATGATCGAGGATCCGGGCTGGAGGTCGGGGATCCGCAGCTCTCCGAGGCCGGTGTTGGGGCCGGAGCCCATCCAGCGGAGGTCGTTGTTGATCTTGGTCAGGCTCACCGCGAGCACGCGCAGCGCTCCGGAGGCCTCGACCAGCGAGTCCCGCGCGCCCTGGGCCTCGAAGTGGTTGCGGGCCTCGGTGACGGGAAGGCCCGTCTCCTCCGCGAGACGCGCGATGACCTTCTGCGGGAAGCCGGCGGGGGTGTTGATCCCGGTGCCGACCGCGGTGCCGCCGAGCGGGACCTCGGCGACGCGGGGGAGCGCCGACTGCACGCGCTCGATGCCGAGGCGGATCTGCGCGGCGTAGCCGCCGAACTCCTGGCCGAGCGTGACCGGGGTGGCGTCCATCAGGTGGGTGCGGCCGGCCTTGACGACCTCGGCCCACTGCTCCGCCTTGACCTCGAGCGACTCGGCGAGCTGCTCGAGCGAGGGGATCAGCGACTCGATCAGCGCGCCGGTGACGGCGACGTGGACCGAGGTGGGGAACACGTCGTTGGAGGACTGCGAGGCGTTGACGTGGTCGTTCGGGTGCACGGTGCGTCCGAGGGCCGTGGTCGCCAGCGAGCCCAGCACCTCGTTCATGTTCATGTTGGAGGACGTGCCCGAGCCGGTCTGGTAGACGTCGATCGGGAAGTGTGCGTCGTAGCCGCCCCCGACGACGAGGTCGGCCGCGTCGGCGATCGCCGTGGCGATGTCGGCGTCGAGCACGCCCAGCTCGGCGTTGGCCAGCGCCGCCGCCTTCTTGATGCGGGCGAGGGCCGCGATCTGGGCAGGCTCGAGGCCCGCACCGGAGATCGGGAAGTTCTCGACCGCCCGCTGGGTCTGCGCGGCGTAGAGGGCGTCGCGGGGGACCCGCACCTCGCCCATCGTGTCGTGCTCGATGCGGAAGTCGCCGGAGTCGTCGGTCGGGGAGTGATCCACCACGCTGTGTTCGTCCTTGTCTGATCGGTTGGTGCTGTGCTGTCCGGAGCCGCTCACGCGGGATCCGATCCCACCGCGCTCGGAGCGGCGGCGGAGGAGGCCGAGCCGGAGTCGCGCTCCAGCTCGGAGACGTAGGGGCTGAGCTCGGGCGGATCGATGCCGAGCACGACATCGGACATCACGGTGCCGTCCGAGAGCCGGTAGTTGGCGCCGACGAGAGCGAGCCGCCCGGTCGCGACAGCGTCGGCGATCAGCGGGGAGCGCTGGAGCAGCTCGGCGACCGTGTCGCGCAGGTGCTCGCGGCCGACGGCCAGCGCGTCGGTCGCCGACGGGTCGACGAGCACGCGGCCGTCCGGCTGAGCACCCACGAGGCGGCGCACCGCGGGGATGATCGGCTCGATCAGGTGCTCGATGTGCGGGGGGAGCCGCTCGGCGCCGGGCGCCTGCGACTGGATCGCTGCCCGGACCGCTCCGCACTCGTCGTGGCCGAGCACGAGCAGCACCTTCACGCCGAGGACGGCGACGCCGTACTCCAGCGAGCCGATGATGGAGTCCGCGATCACCTGGCCGGCGTTGCGGACGACGAAGAGGTCGCCGAGCCCCAGGTCGAAGATGATCTCGGCCGCGAGGCGGGAGTCGCTGCAGCCGAAGAGCGCAGCGAGCGGGGCCTGCGCGGCGGCGAGCTCGGCGCGGCGCTCGACGTCCTGGCGGGGGTGGCGGGGCTCGCCGGCGACGAAGCGCTGGTTGCCGCGGAGCATCTCCTTCCAGACCCACGCCGGCGGGCGGGACTCGCGGGGGACGGTGCTGCTGGTTCCGAGGCTCATCGGGACTCCTCCTGGCCGATCTGCGGGGTGATGGCGTCCACGACCAGGCGGATCTCGTCCGTCGGGGCCGTGCCGTAGACGAGGTAGGTGCTGGAGCCCTCCGTCGTCTCGAGTGCGTAGGGCGTGTTGCCGGTGTCGTCGCCGGAGTCGCGGTGGTCGTAGACGGTCCAGTCGCGGCCGTCGATCGTCTCGACGCCGGTCGCCGCCCGGCGGTCGAGCTGCGTCGCGACCCAGGCCGCGTCCGCGTCGAGCCCCTGGCTCAGGCCGATGTAGCCCGCCTTCGGGGTGATCAGGCCGACGTACCAGTAGTCGGTGCCGTTCTCGCGGCGGAGCTCGGCCGCGTTGGCCTTCCAGCCCTCGGGCAGGGAGGGCACGGCGAGCGTCTGCTCCTCGCCCAGCTGGACCTGCGCGGCGACGCGGGGGACGTCGACCGAGGAGAGCTCCACGGTGTCGCCGCGGGGGACGAGCAGGACGATGAGCGCTACCGCGCCGACGGTCGCGAGCAGTGAGAAGACGAGGTTGTTGACCGTCTTGCGCTGACGGTAGAGCCGGGAGTTCTCGGCCTTGCGGGCGGCCGTCTCGGCGGCCGTCTCCGGGCGCCCGAGCTCGGCGACGACCCGCGCAGGCTTCGCGCGGCTCATCCGGCGGCCGCCCCTCCGGAGCGGGCCGCGTCCAGTCGGGCGCGTGCTCCGATCAGCCACTCCTCGCAGCGGGCGGCGAGGGCCTCGCCGCGCTCCCACAGGGCGAGCGAGCGCTCGAGGGTGGAGCTGCCCTGCTCGAGCTCGGACACGACGCGGACGAGCTCGTCGCGCGCCTGCTCGTAGGAGAATCCCGAGACGTCGGAGTCGGTCGCCGGGGCGTCGGGGGAGTCGGGCATGGGTCTGATCCTATCGATCGGGGCTGAGGGGGGACGGGTGGCGCGGCGGGCTCAGGACCGGCCAGCGGGATCGCCGGTGGGCCCCTCGGAGCGGGCGCCGACGGCCCCCTCCGCGAGCGTGAGGACGAGTGCGCCGCCGGCCGGCGCGTCGCCGGGTGCCCGGACGACGTGCCCGGCCGCGTTCTGGACGATCGCGTAGCCGCGGTCGAGGGTGTGCTGGGGGGAGAGGGCGCGCAGGTGGCCGCGCAGGCGCTCGACCTCGAGGTGCGCGCGCTCGAGGCGGCGGTCCACCAGCTCGGCGCCGCGCGCGACCCAGCGGGTCAGCTCCTCGGAGTGCCGGTCGACCAGCACGTGCGGCTGGGCGAGCACCGGCCGCGAGCGCAGCTGCGAGAGCCGGTCGATCTCGTGCGAGACGAGCCCGCTCACGCGGCCGGTCATCCGCAGCCGGGCCTGCTGCACGCGCAGCAGCTCGTCGGAGACGTCGGGCACGACCCTCTTCGCGGCGTCGGTGGGAGTGGAGGCGCGCAGGTCGGCGACGTCGTCGAGCAGCGGGCGGTCGGCCTCGTGGCCGATCGCGCTGACGACCGGAGTGGAGCAGGCGGCGACGGCGCGCACGAGCGCCTCGTCGCTGAAGCCGAGCAGGTTCTGGAAGTCGCCGCCTCCGCGGGCGATCACGATCACGTCGATGCTGTCGTCGGCCTCGAGGGTCCGCAGGGCCGAGAGCACCTCCGGGACCGTCCGGTCGCCCTGCACGGCCGAGTGGACCACCCGGAAGCGCACCGCCGGCCAGCGCAGCTGCGCGTTCCGCAGCACGTCCTTCTCGGCGTCCGAGTCCTTGCCGGTGATGAGGCCCACGCCGTGCGGGAGGAACGGCAGCGGCTTCTTGCGGGAGGCGTCGAACAGCCCCTCCGACGCCAGCTGCCGGCGGAGCCGCTCGAGCTTCTCGAGCAGATCGCCCAGGCCGACGTGGCGCATCTCGAAGACCTGCATCGAGAGCGTGCCGCCCTTGACCCAGTAGTTGGGCTTCACCAGCGCGATGACCCGATCGCCCTGCTTGAGGTCGGCCGGGAGGCGGCTCCTCACCGACGACCAGACGGTGAAGCCGACCGTCGCGTCTCCGGACAGGTCCTTCAGCTTCCCGTAGACGTTGCCGCCGGACGCGCCCCACTGGGTGATCTCGCCCTCGACCCACGCGGTGCCGAGGCGCTCGATCCAGCCCTTGATCTTGCTGGCGAGCAGGCCGACCGGCCAGGGTGCGTCGGCGGTGGGTGGGGCGTCGGTCATCGCTGCCTCTGCTCGGAGGGACGGGGGAGCGGGAGTGCCCTCCCGCGACGACAACGGTACGGGACGGGTCCGACACCGGGACGGCCCGGGCACAGGATGCACCACGTAGAATCAGGGGGTGAGCCAAGTCCCGATCAGCCTGCCCATGCCGCGCATGCCCCGCGCCACAGGGCGTCTGCGCGACGTCCCCGTCGAGGGCCGCAAGCGCGTCCTCCTCGCCGCGCCCCGCGGCTACTGCGCCGGAGTCGACCGCGCGGTCGTCGCCGTCGAGAAGGCCATCGAGCACTACGGTGCCCCGGTCTACGTGCGCAAGCAGATCGTGCACAACGTGCACGTCGTCTCCACGCTCGAGAGCCAGGGCGCCATCTTCGTCGACGAGGTCGACGAGGTGCCCGAGGGATCGCACATCGTCTTCAGCGCGCACGGCGTCTCACCGGCCGTCGTCCAGGGCGCGGCCGACCGCGGTCTCCAGGCGATCGACGCGACCTGCCCCCTGGTGACGAAGGTGCACCGCGAGGCCGTCCGCTTCGCGCGCGACGACTTCGAGATCCTCCTCATCGGCCACGAGGGCCACGAGGAGGTCGAGGGCACCGCGGGCGAGGCTCCCGATCACGTCACCCTCGTCGGCAGCCCCGACGACGTGCCGAACATCGTCGTGAAGGACCCGGACAAGGTCGTCTGGCTCTCGCAGACGACGCTCTCGGTCGACGAGACGATGGAGACGGTGCGCCGCCTCCGCGAGCGCTTCCCCAACCTGCAGGACCCGCCGAGCGACGACATCTGCTACGCCACGCAGAACCGCCAGGTCGCGATCAAGAAGGTCGCCGCGGGCGCCGAGCTGGTCATCGTCGTCGGCTCCGCGAACTCCTCCAACTCCGTGCGCCTCGTCGAGGTCGCCCTCGAGTACGGCGCGAAGGCCGCCTACCGGGTCGACTACGCCAGCGAGATCAAGCAGGAGTGGCTCGAGGGCATCCGCACCGTCGGCGTCACCAGCGGCGCCTCGGTGCCCGAGGTGCTCGTCCAGGAGGTCCTCGACGACCTCGCCGCCGCCGGGTACGGCGACGTCGAGGAGGTCAAGACGGCGGAGGAGGACCTGATGTTCTCGCTCCCCAAGGAGCTGCGCAAGGACGTCGCCGGCAAGCGCGACGCCCGCGGCGTCGGTGGACGCATCAGCGCGGGAGCGGGCGCCTAGAGCGTTCCGGCCCGGACACGGAAGAGGCCGCCCTCCCTCGGGAGCGGCGGCCTCTTCCGTGTGCGGTGGAACGGGGATCGACGCTAGACGTCGGTGCCGGCGCCGCCCTGCGAGCCCGACATGCGCGTGACGTACTCCGCGAACGTCGGGTCGCCCAGGATGGCGATCGCCGCGACGATCAGGGAGAGCAGCACGGTCGCCGCGATCCCGAGGATCGGGACGAGCACGGCGCGCTTGCCGGCGCGGAGCCGCCGGATCGAGATCCACACCGCGAAGGCGACGATCAGCGACTGCGCGAGCGCCACCACGACGCCGAGGATCCGTGCGAGCTCCGGCGACGCGTAGGTGCCGATGCCCTGGGAGCGGTAGAGCTCCTGGAGGGTCGTCGCGAAGCTCGAGGGATCGAGCAGCGTCGGCACGGCGAAGAACACGCCGAGCGCGAGCAGCACGATCGTGAGCAGGCGGTCGACGGGATGCGCGACGGGCTTCGCGGCCGGAGCGGTCGCGGGCCTCGGATCGGTCTCCGACCCCCTCGGGTCGGGGACGACCACGGCGTCCTCCGGCGGCTGCCACGACCAGCCGGGCGGCGCGTACTCGCCGTACTGCGGCTCCGGACGCCTGTCGCCCGGCTGATCGTGTGCGTTCGTCACGGAGCGGTGCCCTACTTCCCGGAGTTCCCGGCCGAGCCGAGCTGACGGGTCGCCTCGGCGACGCGCGCGGCCATCGCGGTCTCGGCGATCTTGCCCCACGAGCGCGGGTCGTAGACCTTCTTGTTGCCGACCTCGCCGTCGACCTTGAGGAAGCCGTCGTAGTTCTTCAGCACGGTGTCCGCGACGGAGCGGCTGAACGCGTACTGCGTGTCGGTGTCGATGTTCATCTTGACGACGCCGTTGCGGACCGCCTCGGCGATCTCCTCGTCGGTCGAGCCCGAGCCGCCGTGGAAGACGAGGTCGAGGGGGAGCGCGCCGGTGCCGTACTTCGCCTGCAGGCCGTCCTGGATCTCGCGGAGCAGCTCCGGGCGCAGGCGGACGTTGCCCGGCTTGTAGACGCCGTGGACGTTGCCGAAGGTCAGGGCGGCCATGTAGCGGCCCTGCTCGCCGAAGCCGAGGGCCTCGACGGTCGCGATCGCGTCGTCGAGCGTGGTGTAGAGGTGCTCGTTGATGTCGTGCGAGACGCCGTCCTCCTCGCCGCCGACGACGCCGATCTCGACCTCGAGGATGGCGTTGATGTTCTTGACGCGCGGGAGGATCTCCTTCGCGATGGCGAGGTTCTCGTCGAGCGGGATCGCGGAGCCGTCCCACATGTGCGACTGGAACAGCGGCTCGCGACCGGCCTTGACCTCCTCCTCGGAGGCGGCGATCAGCGGGTAGACGAAGCCCTCGAGCGCGTTCTGCGGGCAGTGGTCGGTGTGGAGCGCGACCGTGACCGGGTAGTTCTTGGCGACCTCGGTCGCGAACCTCGCGAAGGCGATCGCGCCTGCCGCGCGGTTCTTCACGGTGTGGCCGGCGAAGTAGTCCGCGCCTCCGGTGGTGACCTGGATGATGCCGTCCGAGCCCGCCTCGGTGAGGCCCTGGAGGACCGCGTTGATCGTCTGCGACGACGAGACGTTGAACGCCGGGTAGGCGAAGCCGCCCGCCTTCGCCTTGTCGAGCATCTCTGCGTACTGGTCCGGGGTAGCGACGGGCATGGCATCTCCTTTGACGGATGAACGAAGGGGGGTCGGGCGAGGCCCGCGTCGCGGACGAGTCTAGCGAGGCGCCCCTCCGCGGTCCCTCCGCTCGTGGAGGGCCCTGGACTAGGCTTCGGGCAGGGATGGGGATCCGCTCCGCGGGTCCTGCGACGACGTGCACGAACTCGACGACGAAGGACTCCGCTCTGTGATCGACAACGACTCGCTCTACCTCCACCCCGACCGCAACCTCGGCATGGAGCTCGTCCGCGCCACCGAGGCCGCCGCGATCCGCGCCGTGCCCTTCATCGGCAAGGGCGACAAGAACGCCGCCGACGGCGCAGCGGTCGACGCCATGCGCACCTTCCTCGGGACCGTGAACTTCGACGGAGTCGTCGTGATCGGCGAGGGCGAGAAGGACAACGCGCCCATGCTCTTCAACGGCGAGCACGTCGGCAACGGCTCGGGGCCCGCCGCCGACATCGCCGTCGACCCGATCGACGGCACCTCGCTGACCGCGGCCGGGCGCCAGAACGCGCTCTCGATGATCGCCGTCGCCGACCGCGGCGCGATGTTCGACCCCTCCGCCGTGTTCTACATGGAGAAGATCGTCACCGGGCCCGAGGGCGTCGGGATCATCGACATCCAGCGCCCGATCGGCGAGAACATCCGCGCCCTGGCCCGCGCCAAGCGCAAGCCCGTCGAGGAGATGCGCATCGCGGTGCTGGACCGCCCGCGCCACGCTCAGCTGATCGAGGACATCCGCGCGGCCGGAGCCGGCACGCGCCTCCTGCTCGACGGCGACGTCGCGGGCGGCATCAACGCCGCTCGCCACGACTCCCGACTCGACATGTGCGTCGGCACCGGAGGCACGCCCGAGGGCATCATCACGGCCTGCGCCATCCGCGCGCTCGGCGGAGTGATCCAGGGCATCCTCCGCCCGAAGGACGACGACGAGCGCCAGCGCGCCATCGACGCCGGCCACGACGTCGATCGCGTCCTCCACGCCAACGACCTCGTCCGCAGCGACAACACCTACTTCGTCGCGACCGGAGTGACGAACGGCGGGCTCGTGAAGGGCGTGCGCAAGGAGGGCCACGTCATCACGACGGAGTCCATCGTGCTGCGCTCCCGCTCGGGCACCATCCGCCGCGTGACCGCCCAGCACCTCGCGGAGAAGTGGGTCTAGGCCGTCACGCTCTCTCAGAGACGCCGCACTGCTGCCGAGGCGCCGCCCCGCTGACGGCGCACTCGCCGAGTGCGGCGGCGTCTCGGCGTGCAGGACGCGGAAGGACACCGGCCCCGGTCACCGAGGCGAGCGGGCGGGGCCGCGGCGGGTCTCGAGACGGCTCGCGGGCGCTCCTCCGCCGAGCCGCGGAGGCGGAGCGCCGTCGCGAGCTGCGGTCGTCCGGGTGTCGAGCCGGATGGACGGCGCCGCTCGCGCGCGGCCTGCGCGCCCCCGGTGATCGCTCAGCGTGGGACCGGGGACCCTACGCGCTCCGCTCGGACTCGTCCTCCGCGGCGAGCAGCTCGACGGCGGTGAGGCGGCGCGGCGAGGAGGCGACTCCTCCGACCGGGGTGATGACGCGCGACTCGTCGAGGGAGTCGAACTGGCGCGCGGTGACCAGCACGCGGCTCTCGAGCGAGCCGGCGAAGGCGTTGTAGGAGTCGACCGTCTTCTCGAGCGAGCGGCGCAGGCCCTCGGCGTGGTCGGCGAGGGTGCCGAGACGGGCGTAGAGCGTCTTGCCGAGGTCGAGCAGGCGCTTGGCGTCGTCGGTGAGCACGTCCTGCTGCCAGGTGTAGGCGACGGTCTTCAGCACCGACCACAGGGTCACGGGCGAGGCGAGGGCGACGCGTTTGCGGAACGCGTACTCGAGCAGGCTCGGGTCGGCGTCGAGCGCGCTCGCGAGCAGCGGCTCGCTCGGCACGAACGCGATGACGAACTCGGGGCTCGCCGGGAGCCCGGTCCAGTAGGAGCGGGCGGCCAGCGCGTCCACGTGGCCGCGGAGGGCGCGGACGTGCGCGCGCAGGAGCCCCGCGCGCCGCGCCTCCTCCTCTCCGCCGGCGCCCGCGGGGATCGCGCTCGCCTCCAGGTACGCGTCGAACGGCACTTTGGCGTCCACCGCGATCGCCTTGCCGCCGGGCAGGCGGACCACCATGTCGGCGCGGCCGCGGCCCGCCTCGCCCTCGAGGCCGAACTGCACGTCGAAGTCGACCCGCTGGGTGAGCCCGGCGGCCTCGACGACGTTCCGCAGCTGCGTCTCGCCCCAGGCGCCGCGGCTCGTGGTGGAGCGGAGCGCGGAGGCGAGGGTCTCGGTCGTCGAGCGCAGCTGCTCGCCCGCCGCCCGCTGTCCCTCGAGCTGCTCGGTGATCGCCCCGAACTGGGCGGCGCGCTCGCGCTCGAGCCGGCCGACCGCCTCCTGCATGCCGCGCAGGCTCTCGGCGACGGGGGAGAGGGTCTGCAGGATGCGCGCGTCGTGCCGCTCGCGCTCGGCGACGACGCGCAGCTGCTCCTGGAGCTCGCGGATCTGGTCGCGGGCGGAGCCGAGGTGCTCGCGGTGCTGCTCGACGACGGCCTCGTGCCGCTCCTCCAGGCCCTCCGCGCGGGCGCGGGCCGTCGCGAGGTCGAGGGCGAGGGCGGCGTCGGGCGTGCGGGAGCGGGCGAGGAGGACGGCCACGACTCCCGCGAGGAGCGCGCCGACCACCAGGCCGAGGACGAAGGAGAGATCCATGCCGCCGATGACACCACGCACCTCCGACATCGAGCGATCGACGCGCCACGACCACCGAACGAGGGCCAGGACGCCCTGCGACCGCCTCGTAGACTTCGCGATCATGGGGAATCACCACCGCTCATCGCGCCTGCTCACGGTCGCGCTCGCTCTCGCCGTCGGGCTCGGCACCGCCCTCGTCCCGATCACCTCCGCCTCGGCCGCCGAGGACGCGCCGTCGACCGTCTCGGTCGAGACCGGCGCTCTCGACGCGTCCCTCGACCGCGCCGACCTCGGCGTCCCGGACCAGTCGACGCAGTACAGCGCCGAGGAGACGAAGAGCTTCCGCGCCGGCTTCATCGTCAGCGACGCCCAGTTCTTCGACGGCGACGCGCTGAGCACCGGTCAGGTGCAGTCGCTCCTGAACGAGAAGGGCAGCCGGTGCTCCACCGCCGGCACCGCCCCCTGCCTCAAGAACTTCTCGCAGGCGACGCCGTCCAAGGCGGCGGACGCGATGTGCAGCGCCTACCAGGGCTCCGGCAGCGAGTCGTCGGCCTCGATCTTCGCGCGCGTCGGCCTGGCCTGCGGCATCAACCCGCTCGCCCTGGTCGTGCTCGTGCAGAAGGAGCGGAGCCTCGTCACCGACACGACGCCGAGCCCCGAGGACTACGCCAAGGCGACCGGCTACAACTGCCCGGACACCGCGGCGTGCGACCCCGGCTCGGCGGGCTTCTTCACGCAGGTCTACAGCGCGGCCCGCCAGTTCAAGCGCTACGCCAACCCGCCCGGCTCCGGCTCGAACTTCACCACCTACGCTCCGGGCACGACGCCGAACGTCGCCTACTACCCGAGCACCGCGTGCGGCTCCTCGCCGGTCACCATCCGCAACCAGGCCACGGCCGACCTCTACTACTACACGCCGTACCAGCCCAACGACTACGCGCTCACCGGCTCCGGCAACGCGGCCTGCGCGACCTACGGCAACATCAACTTCTGGTACCTCTTCAGCGACTGGAACCCGAACGGCACCCTGGCCAACGCCGGGATCGCCCCCGCGGGACGCGTCGACGCCCCGCGCATCTCGGGCAGCACCCTGAGCGTGTCCGGCTGGGCCGTCGATCCGACGACGCAGCAGGCCGCGCTGACCACGACGGTCACGGTGACGGGCCCCGACGGCACCCGCACGGTCCGCACGCAGACCGCGAACGGCGACCGCGGTGACATCCCGGGCGAGTACTCCGTCGCCGGCCGCGCCCACGGCTTCGGCGCCACCACGCCCGTCTCGGCACCCGGCACCTACCAGGTCTGCGTCTCCGCCGACTCCGTCGACTGGAACCGCTGGCTCGGCACGGGCGACTCCCGGGGCCCCGGCCGGAAGGATCTCGGCTGCTCGTCCGTGAGCACGTCGGCCGGGATCGACGTCTCGCGCCTGGCCGGCACGGACCGCCAGGGCACCGCCGTCGCGATCTCGAAGGCCGTCTTCCGCACGAACGTCCCGGTCGTCTACATCGCGACCGGCGCCAACTTCCCCGACGCCCTGAGCGCCGCCCCTGCCGCGGCCAAGCAGGGCGGTCCGCTGCTCCTGGTCGACCGGGACTCGATGTCGCAGCCCGTTCGCGACGAGCTCAGCCGGCTCAAGCCGGCGAGGATCGTCGTGGTCGGCTCCGCACTGAGCGTCGGCGACGGCCTGCTGAACCAGCTGAGGTCCTACTCGCCGACGGTGGACCGCATCGGAGGGAAGGACCGCTACGACACGTCCAGGCTCATCATCCAGAGCGCGTTCTCGGGCGGCTCGACGCGGGCCTGGCTCGCCACGGGCGAGAAGTTCCCCGACGCGCTCGGCGCGAGCGCCGCGGCCGGCTCCGTCGACGCGCCCGTCGTCCTCGTGAACGGCACCGGCAGCACGGCCGACGCCGTGACGAAGGGCATCCTCTCGAAGCTCAAGGTGCAGAACCTCACCATCGCGGGCAGCCCCCTGTCGGTGAGCGAGGGGATCAAGAACTCGCTTCCGGTGCCGACGATCACCCGCATCGGCGGAGTCGACCGCTACGACACCTCGGAGCAGCTGAACCGGGCAGCCTTCTCGAGGGCCGAGACCGTGTTCCTGGCGACGGGCGAGAACTTCCCCGACGCCCTCGCCGGAGCCACGGCGGCGGGCTACTCGAACAGCCCGCTGTTCGCCGTGCCGACGAACTGCGTGCCCCGCGCCGTCCTGACCGACATCGCGAAGTCGGGAGCTCAGCGGGTCGTCCTCCTCGGCGGTCCCACCACCCTCTCGGAGGACGTCGCGCGCCTCACCCCCTGCGGCTGATCGCCCGCGGCCCCGCCACTAGCGTGGAGGGATGACCCCGACCGCACCGTCCCCGACCGGCGTCCGACGCCGGCGGGGCGGTGCGGTCGTCGTCGGGGCGCTGGTGGCGCTCCTGCTGGGAGGGTCCGTCGACGGCACGCGCCTCGCCGCGGTGCCGTCCGAGCCGCAGATCGTCCGGCTGTGGACCTTCCTCCAGCCGGGCCCCGTCGCGGCCGACTTCGACCCGGGCGACCTGATCTCCGACGAGGTCTTCTTCGCCGGCGACGCGCTCGGACCGCTCACGGTGCAGGCGTTCCTCGACGCCCGCGTCCCCGACTGCGCGGGCGGGCCGGTGCCGTGCCTGCGCGACTACGCCGAGGACACCGCGGCGATCACGGCCGACGAGCAGTGCGATGCGCTGCCCGCCGGACGCGACGTCCCGGCCGCGGAGATCATCACCTCGGTCGCCGGCGCGTGCGGCGTGAATCCGGCCGTCCTCCTGGTGCTGCTGCAGAAGGAGCAGTCGCTCGTGACCGATCCGGAGCCGAGCGAGCGGCAGTTCCGCAGCGCCACGGGCTACGGCTGCCCGGACACCGCGGACTGCGACACGGACTCCTACGGCTTCGCCGCGCAGGTGTACGGAGCGGCGTGGCAGTTCCAGCGCTACCGGAATCCGGACTCGAGCTTCGACTGGTACCCGGTCGGCGCGGCCGGCGACGTCCGCTACTCCCCGGACGAGTCCTGCGGTACCGCCCCGGTGACGATCGCCAACGCGGCCACGGCGGGTCTCTACTACTACACGCCGTACCAGCCGAACGCGGCGGCGCTCGCGAACCTCTACGGCGAGGGCGACGACTGCTCGGCCTACGGGAACCGGAACTTCTGGCGCATCTTCAGCACCTGGTTCGGCGACCCCCGCGGCTGAGCCGATCGTCTCGAGCCGGCTCGGCATGACGGACGTCAGGCGGCGACGGGGGCCTTCGGGCGCAGGCGCTTCACGGAGACGCCGGCCAGCTCGCCGAGCTCGGCCATGCTCGCGGCGCCGTGCCGCCGGGCCGCGTGCACGACGATCGCGGCGCACGCCTCGGCGTCGGCCGACGCGTCGTGGTGGCGGAAGTCCTCGAAGCCCGCGGCCATGGCGACGACGGGGAGGCGGTAGGAGTCGAGCTCGTACGTCTTGCGGGCGAGCTGCAGCGAGCAGAGGTAGTCGTACTCGGGGTGCTCGAGGGAGGTCGCCGCGCAGGCTGCGCGGATGACGCCCATGTCGAAGCCGGCGTTGTGCGCGACGAACACGTCCTCGCCGGCGAAGGCCGCCAGGTCGGCGAACTGGTCGACCCAGGAGGCGGCGGCGTGCACGTCGTGCTTGCGGATGCCGTGGATCCGCGTGTTCCACTCGAGGAAGTCGTCGTACCCCAACGGCGGGCGGATGAGCCAGCCGGCGCGGTCGACGACGCGGCCGTCGCGGACCTTGACGAGCCCGACGGAGCAGGCGGAGGCCCCGTGCGAGTTGGCGGTCTCGAAGTCGATGGCGGTGAAGTCGATGGGCACGCTCCAGCCTCTCACGCACCTCCGACGCCGCCGGGAGCGTCGCGCGCGCGTCGCCCCGAGCGGGCGGGAGCACCCGCCGGCCGCGGGCGGGCGCCTCCCGTTCCTCCGCGCCCCGCCCGCCCGGCCCTTCCGCCGCCACGCCGTAGGATGGATGCCCGTGGCTCTCACTATCGCAATCGTCGGTCTCCCCAACGTCGGCAAGTCGACGCTCTTCAACGCACTGACCAAGAACACGGTGCTCGCGGCGAACTACCCGTTCGCGACGATCGAGCCGAACGTGGGTGTGGTGAACCTGCCCGACTCCCGCCTCGAGGTGCTCGCCGGGATCTTCGGCTCCGAGCGCATCCTCCCGGCGCCCGTCTCCTTCGTCGACATCGCCGGCATCGTGCGCGGCGCGTCCGAGGGCGAGGGCCTGGGCAACAAGTTCCTCGCGAACATCCGCGAGGCCGACGCGATCGCGCAGGTCATCCGCGGCTTCGAGGACTCCGACGTCGTCCACGTCGACGGCAAGGTCGACGCCGCCAGCGACATGGAGACGATCAACACCGAGCTGGTCCTCGCCGATCTCCAGACCCTCGAGAAGGCCGAGGCCCGCTACGAGAAGGAGCTCAAGGGGAGGAAGATCGAGCCGATCGTGGTCGAGACCGCGAAGAAGGCGCGCGAGTTCCTCGACCAGGGCAAGCCGCTGTCGGCCTCCTCGATCGATCTGGAGCCGATCCGCGAGCTGGGCCTGCTGACCGCCAAGCCCTTCATCTACGTCTTCAACGTCGACGAGGCCGTACTGACCGACGACGCCCGGAAGGCCGAGCTCGCGGCCCTGGTCGCGCCGGCGAAGGCGATCTTCCTCGACGCGAAGATCGAGTCCGAGCTGATCGACCTCGACGAGGCCGACGCCGCCGAGATGCTCGAGTCGACCGGCCAGACGGAGTCGGGCCTCAACCAGCTCGCGACCATCGGCTTCGACACCCTGGGCCTGCAGACGTACCTCACGGCAGGCCCGAAGGAGACGCGCGCCTGGACCATCGGGAAGGGCTGGACCGCGCCCCAGGCCGCCGGTGTCATCCACACCGACTTCCAGAAGGGCTTCATCAAGGCCGAGATCATCTCGTTCGACGACCTCGTCGAGACCGGCTCGATCGCCGAGGCCCGCGCGAAGGGCAAGGCCCGCATCGAGGGCAAGGACTACGTCATGCAGGACGGCGACGTCGTGGAATTCCGCTTCAACGTGTAGGAAGACCGAGCTCGGCTCGTGGCGCCCGGTTCGCTCGGATCCCCGGATCCGCGAGCCGGGCGCTTCTGCACGGAGGTGCGGGATCGCCGACCCCGGGGGTCCGACACGAGGCCGGTCACGTCCCCGGACGTCCGCTCCGCCCGTCAGTTCAGCACGTCGCCGATCAGCCAGCTCGACAGCCCGACGAGGGTGCAGACGCCGACGACCACCCAGGCGACGGTCCGGCGGACCGAGCGGGAGACCGCCTCCGAGCTGCGGGGAGTGGGACGCAGCGGCGGCGTGTACGCGGGCGGTACGGAGTAGGTCTGAGCCGGCGGGAGGAGTCGGGGGAGGGTGACCGGACGGCCGTCGACCCACTCGGCGGGCAGCTCCGCGGCCTTCGCGGCCTGCAGCGTGAGCTCGACCTTCAGCGGGGATCCGCGGAGGGAGGCGTAGGCGGCGGGGGTGAGGCCGAGGCTCGCGAGGTGGCGGAGGGTCGGGGTGAAATCCGCCGAGAGGGTCGGGGAGAGCTCGCCCACCCGCTCGCCGTCGAGACGGAGCTCGACGAGGTCGCCCGCCGGGTGCAGGGTCACCAGCAGCAGGCCGCGGCCGCTCGCCGGAACGACCGACGAGAGGCGGGCGAAGTGCTCGTCCTCGCGCAGGACCGGCAGGCCCCGCGACCAGGGGAGGATCGAGTGGCGCTCGACGGGCGGCTCGTTGAGCGGCACGAGCAGCTCGGGGGCGACGAGGGCGACGCGGAGGACGGCCCGCAGGCCCTCCTCGCCGCGCTCGACCCGGAGGCGCGCGGTCGTGACCGGGACAGCTCCGCTCGCCACGACCCGGTCGAGAGCGGCCCGGTGGGCGGAGGCGTTCGGCAGGTAGCCGAGGACGCGGCCGCCGACCCGGACCGAGACGGCGTCGAGGCCGGTGGGGTGGTCGGGCTCGGGGATCAGGTCGACCTCGAGGGTCCGCTCGTCGATCTCGCCCTGCTCGAGCGTGCGGCCGATCAGATCGGCGATCTCCTCGATCCGCTCGGCCTCGGCGAGGGCGTCGACGCTCGGGGCGCCGTCGGCGTTCGGGAGGCGGTAGACGACGCGCTCCGTGACGGGGGTGACGGGTGCGTCCCGCACCATCGCGGCACTGTACTGCGCGGAGCGGCGCGCCCCGGTGAACCGCCTGCCGTCCCACCAGCGCATCTCGGCCGCACCGGCCTCGTCGCGGTACCAGCCCGCCGGCGCACCCTCGTCCATCGACCCCCCCCGTTCCTCCGGCGAACGAGTCTACGAGGAGGGCGGGAGCGTCAGAGACCCGGGTCCGTGGCGGCGGGATCCTCGGGGGCGAGCGCGGCCGCGGGCTCTCCCGAAGCGGGGCCGCTCCACGCACCGGACTCGTGCGCTCGAGGGCCGGCGATCCACTCCAGAGCCTCGCGGACGAGCATCCGGACGTGACGCGCGTGGCCGATGGTGACGGGGGCGGGATCCTCGAGAACCTCGAGCAGGCGGTGCAGCACGGCACGGCTCTGCAGTCGTGTCATGGGCCTCACGGTAGGGGCCCGGTCGCTCGGACGGTAGTGCCGATCCGCGACAGCGCACCCGTCTAGGCTCGCCACATGATTCGTCTCGACGGTGCCGTCGTCCTCGTCCTCGGAGCCTCGGGCGGCCTCGGCCGCCTCCTGGCCGATTCGCTGGAGGCGCGCGGTGCCGTCGCGGTGCGCTCGGGGCGCGACTCCGCGGCGCTCGGCGAGGCACCCCTGGTCGCCGACCTGCGCGGGGAGGACGAGCCCCGGCGCGTGGTCGCCGAGGTGCTCGAGCGGCACGGGCGCCTCGACGGCGTCGTCGTGGCCGCGGGCGTCGTGGCCTTCGGGCCGTCCGCCGAGCTCGATCCGGCCGTTCTGGAGGAGCTCGTCGAGGTGAACGCGCTGGCGCCGATCCGGGTGCTGACCGCCGCGCTGCCGTCGCTCGTCGCGTCGGCGGGCGAGGGGCGCGAGCCGTTCGCGCTGACCATCAGCGGCGTGGTGGCGGAGGCTCCGACCGCGGGCCTCGCCGCGTACTCCGCCTCGAAGGCGGCACTGCACTCCTTCGTGAAGGCCTCGGCCCGCGAGTACAAGCGGGCGGGCGTCCTCCTGCTCGACGCGCGCCCCGGCCACACCGAGACCGAGCTGTCCCGGCACCCTCTCGCGGGAGACGCGCCCCGCTTCGGCGCGGGTCTGGCGCCGCAGGACGTGGTCGACCGGCTGCTCGACGCGGTCGAGGGCGGCGAGACCGACCTGCCTCCTGCGGCGTTCACCGGCTGACGCCGTCCCGAGACGAGGCGGAGCCGGTCGATCCTCGCGGGAACGCACCGGATCGAGCACTGCAGCCTCGGTCGCGTACAGCCGTCGTGGTCAGCCTGCGCGTCCGGCGGCCGGGTCCGCGATCGGCGCGGCAGCCTGTCCGACCGTCCTCCCCGCAGACGCGGGGATACCCGCCGTTCACCGGAGCGTCGCACGGGCGCACTAGCGTCCCTCCGTGCCCGACACCGCCGATGACGCCCTCCGTCCCACTCCCGAGCTGCTCCGCACGCTCACGCCCGCCGACGCGCGGGACCTCGTCGTGCTGGACGAGGACGACGACGATCCGGTGCTCCTGCGCCGCGACGGCACGCAGGTCGACACCTGGCGCGAGGGCTACCCCTACGACGAGCGGATGTCGCGCGAGGAGTACGAGGCGGGCAAGCGCCTCCTCCAGATCGAGCTGCTGAAGCTGCAGAACTGGATCAAGAAGCACGGGCGCCGACTCGTGGTCGTGTTCGAGGGGCGCGACGCCGCGGGCAAGGGCGGCACCATCAAGCGCTTCACCGAGCACCTCAACCCGCGCGGAGCCCGCGTGGTCGCGCTCGAGAAGCCGACCGAGCGCGAGGCCGGTCAGTGGTACTTCCAGCGCTACGTCTCGCACCTGCCGGCCGCCGGCGAGATCGTCCTCTTCGACCGCTCCTGGTACAACCGGGCCGGCGTGGAGCGCGTGATGGGCTTCTGCACGCCGGCGCAGTACGACGAGTTCATCCGCCAGACGCCGCTGTTCGAGCGGATGCTCGTCGGCGACGGCACCGACCTGGTGAAGCTGTGGTTCTCGGTCTCGGCGGAGGAGCAGCGCACCCGGTTCACGATCCGCATGATCGACCCCGTGCGCCAGTGGAAGCTCTCGCCGATGGACCTCGCCTCGCTCGACAAGTGGGGCGACTACACCGCGGCCAAGGAGGCGATGATGGCGGCGACCGACACCGCCGACGCTCCCTGGACCATCGTGAAGAGCAACGACAAGAAGCGCGCCCGGCTCGAGGCCATGCGCTACGTCCTGAGCCTCTACGACTACGACGGACGCGACGAGGAGGTCGTGGGCCCGCTGGGTCCGGACCCGCTGATCGTCGGATCGGCCGCGGACGTGTACGAGCGCGGCGAGCACGCCGCGACGAGCTGACCGGGGGGACGGACATGGGGGAGTCGGGGATCGGCGCGGAGCTGCCGGGGGTGCACCTGCGCTGGCTGGCGCTCGACGAGCAGACGCTGGACGCCGAGCGGCTGCTGCCGCTGCTGAGCGACGAGGAGCGCGAGCGCTACGCCGGCACGGTCGCCGCGTCGGCGGCCGAGCGCTTCGTCTTCGGGCGGGTGCTCCTGCGGATGCTCGCGGCCGAGCTCACGGGGACGCGCGCGTCGGAGGTCCGGGTCGTCGCGTGCTGCCCGCGCTGCGGGGGCGCGCATGGCCGGCCGCGGCTGGAGGGACGCGGGATCGCGCTCGAGCTGCTGTCGGTGAGCATCGCGCACTGCGCGGGCGCCGTCGTGGTCGCGGCGAGCAGCGCCGGTGCGGTCGGCGTCGATGTGGAGCCGACGCTGGGCACGCCCGAGCGCGGGGAGCGGATCACGCGCATCGCCGGGGCGCCCTTCGCCACGGGCGGGATGCGCCCCGCCGACCCCGTCCTGCACTGGACCCGGATCGAGGCCGCACTGAAGGCGGACGGTCGCGGGCTCGAGCTCGACCCGCGCCGGGTGCACGTGCACGAGTCGCACCACGCGGCGGAGGCGCGGATCGACGGCGTCCGCTTCCGGCTGGCCGAGCCGCAGCTGGACCCCGCGCTGCGGGTCAGCGTCGCCCTCGGGCCGATGGGGGACGCGGGCGCCGGGCCCATCATCGGCTGGCGGCGCGAGCACGGCGACGCGCTCGCGGACTCGCTGGTGTCAGCGCCGGGACGGTAGCGGCGGCAGCTCCTCGTCGAGGAGCCAGGCGTCGAGCAGGTCGTCCACGCCCTCGCCGAGGACCTCGGTGCAGAGCTCGCGGAACTCCTCGTCGGTGACGGCGGCGGAGGCGTAGCGGGACGTCCACTCCCGCAGCAGCCGGAGGAAGGGCTCGTCGCCGACGGTGAGCCGCAGCGCGTGCAGGGTGAGCGCGCCGCGCTTGTAGACGCGGTCGTCGAAGAGCGCGACCGGCCCCGGATCGGCGAGCACGAGATCCTGCGCCGCAGCCCGCAGCACCGCGTGGTGGCGGCGGGCGCAGGCGTCGGCGGTGGCGCGGCCCGACTCCTCCGACCACAGCCACTCCGCGTAGCAGGCGAACCCCTCGTTGAGCCAGATGTGGCGCCACCGGGCGATGCCCACGCTGTTGCCGAACCACTGGTGCGCGAGCTCGTGCGCGATGAGGCGCTCCGAGCCGCCGCGGCCGTCGGCGTGGTTGGCGCCGAACACCGCCATCGCCTGCGCCTCGAGCGGGATCTCCAGCTCGTCCGCCGTGACGACGACGCAGTAGCGGGCGAAGGGGTAGGGCCCGAACAGCCGCGTGAACAGGGCGAGCATGCGCTCGAGCGGAGCGAAGTCGTGCGCGACCCGAGCGGCCAGGGCGGCGGGGCGGGCGAGGGTCACCGCGACGCCGGCGAGCACGCGCTCCTCGATCGCGTAGCGGCCGATCTGCACCGAGGCGAGGTACGCGGCGCTGGGCTCGCGCTGCTCGTAGAGCCAGGTGCGGCGGCCGGAGCGGGCGCTCGAGTCGATGAGCACCCCGTTCGCGAGCACGGCGTAGCCCTCCTCGGCGGTGACGCGCAGGCGGTAGGGAGCCTTCTCGGCGACGTCGTCGTTGCAGGGGAACCAGGTGGAGGAGCCGGAGGGCTGCGAGGCGACGAGCACCCCGTCCTCCAGCTCCTCCCAGCCGAGCTCGCCCCAGTGGGTGGCGCGGGGGGCGGGGTGGCCGCTGTACTCGATCTCGACGTCGACGCTCTCGCCGGCGGCCAGCGGCTCGGCGGGGGACACCCGCAGCTTGTGCGGCGCCTGCTCGTGGCGGGCGCGGCGTCCGTCGATCCGGACGCGGGACACGCGGAGCCGGGAGAGGTCGAGGGAGAACCGCCGGAGCGGCTGCAGCGCGACGATCCGCAGCACGGCCCGGCCGGCCAGGCGGTTGGAGGCGACGCGGTAGTCGAGGTCGAGGTCGTAGGCCTCGACGCGGTAGCCGGTGTTCCCGATACCGGGGACGTAGGGGTCGCCGGCGGTCTCGAGCCCGGTCAGCGCGGGGCTCACGCGACGGGCGCGTGGTAGTCGGCGACGCGCACCTCGCGCCACGGGCCGATCGGGTTGCCGCTCCAGCGGCTGCCCGCGGGCACGAGCTCCCCCCGCATGACGAGCGAGGCCGGGCCGACCGTGCCGTGCTCGGCGATCCGCGCGGCGGGGAGGATCACGCTGTGCGGGCCCAGGGTGGCGCCGGCGTCGAGGCTCACGAGATCCATGCTCATGATTCGATCATGGAACAGGTGCGTCTGCACGACGCAGCCCCGGTTCACGGTCGCTCCGTCGCCGAGCGAGATCAGATCGGCCTCGGGGAGCCAGTAGCTCTCGCACCAGACGCCGCGTCCGATCCGGGCGCCGAGGCTCCGCAGCCACCAGACCAGCGCGGGAGTGCCCGCGGCGGCGTGGGCGAACCAGGGCGCGGCGACCATCTCGGTGAAGGCGTCGGCCAGCTCGCTCCGCCAGACGAACGAGGACCACAGCGGCTGCTCGCTCGGCTCGACCCGCTGGATCAGGATCCACTTCGCGGCGGTGGAGACGGCCGCGGCGACCGCCCCGGCGGCCAGCAGCACGACGCCTCCCACGAGCGCGGCGAGCACCGCCCCGAGCGTCTGGATCAGCGCGAGCAGTCCGGCTACCACGCCGAGGCCGATCGCGACCGAGACGACCACCGGGACGAAGCGGCCGAGCTCCCACGCGATGCGGGCCGCGCGGAGTCGGCGGGCCGGGCGGAAGGTGCGCGCCGACTCCGCCTCGACGACGGTGCGCCGCAGCCGCACGGGCGGTGAGCCCAGCCACGACGAGCCCGCCTTCGACTTGCGGGGCGCGGAGGAGAGGACGGCGACGAGTCCGCCGGCGGGCACGGTGTGGCCGGGCGCGGCCATGCCGGAGTTGCCGAGGAACGCGCGCTCGCCGATCTCGGCGCGGGCGAGCCGCATCCAGCCGCCGCCGAGCGCGTAGGAGGCGACGAGCGTGTCGTCGGCGAGGAACGCGCCGTCGCGGATGGTCGTCATCGCGGGCAGGAGCAGCACCGTCGAGGCCTCGACGTCGCGTCCGACCTTCGCGCCGAGGAGCCGCAGCCAGACCGGGGTGAACAGGCCCGAGTAGAGCGGGAAGAGCAGGACCCGCGCGGAGTCGAGCAGCCGCTCCGTCGACCAGACCTGCCAGCCGATCCGACCGCGCACGGGGTGGGTGCCGGGCTCGACGCCCCGGCCGAGCAGGCGTACCAGGACGACGACGAGAGCGGCGAGGACGACTCCGGAGACGGCGACGGCGGGCACGAGGGCGGCGAGAGCGGGCCCGAGCGCGGCGCCGAGGCCGGCCGAGCCGCGCACGGCGGCGGTCACGACGGCGAGCCCGGCCGCGAGGGCGAGGACCGGGACCGCCGCGAGGCCGACCGCGGACGCTCCGTACGCCCAGACCCAGCCCGGGCGGCGCGCCGGGCGCTCCGAGGGGAACCCGGCGTTCGCCCTGCCGAGCCGCTGGGCGGGGGATCCTCCCCAGCGCTGCCCGGCCGGCACCCGCCCGAAGACGGCCGATCCCGGCTCGATCTGCGCGTGCTTGCCGATCCGGGCGCCGGGGAGGAGCGTGCTGCGCGCGCCCACCGTGCTGCCGGCGCCGACCCGGACGGCACCGACGCGCAGGACGTCGCCGTCGATCCAGTAGCCGGAGAGGTCGACCTCGGGCTCGATCGCGGCGCCGCGCCCGAGCGTGAGCATCCCGGTCAGCGGAGGGAGGGAGTGCAGGTCGACGTCGTCGGCGATGCGGGCGCCGAGCGCGCGGGCGTAGTAGGCGACCCAGGGCGCGCCCGCGAGGCTCACGGCCTTGAGCTGGAACGCGATCTGCTCGGCCAGCCAGAGCCGGAGGTGCACGCTCCCGCCGCGCGGGTGGTCTCCGGCTCGGATCCCGCGCAGCAGGGTGCGCGCGGCGAGGACGGTGAGCCCCATCCGCCCGAACGGCGTGAGGAAGAGCGCGAACGCGGGGATCAGCGCGGCGAGCGGAGCGGTGGGCAGCCAGCCGAACCCCGGCACCAGGTCGAGCACCGCGGTGACGGTGAGGATCGCAGTGACCCAGCGGGCGCTGCCGACCACGAGCAGCGGTGCGCCGAGGAGGGTCTGCAGCACGCGCATCCTGAGGGGGACCGGCGCGATGCGGTGAGCGGACACCTCCGCAGTGCCGGTCGAGCGGCTCTGGATCTCGGCGGCCATCGCCGCGAGACGCGGGTGGGCGTAGACGTCGGCGACCGTGAACTCGGGGTCGCGCTCGCGGATCCGCGCGACCAGCTGGGCGGCGGCGAGGGAGCCGCCGCCGAGGTCGAAGAAGTTCGCCCGCTCGTCGACCGGCACGCCGAGCACGTCGCGCCAGAGGGCGGCGAGCCACGCCTCCTCGGGGTCGAGGGAGGCGTCCTCGGTCGTGCCCACGGCGAGCGGCCAGGGGAGTGCGGCGCGGTCGACCTTGCCGGAGACGCGGGTCGGCAGCTCCTCGACCACGGCCAGCAGCGGCACGAGGGATGCGGGCAGCTCCTCACGCAGGCGGGCGAGCGCCGCGTCGCGGTCGAGCTCCCGGCCGCCGGCGAGGGCCAGGTAGCCGACGAGGACCTGGTTGCCGGCCGCCGTGGTGCGGACCGCGGCCGCCGCCCCCGAGACTCCGGGGAGCGCCTGCAGCGCCGCCTCGACCTCGCCGAGCTCGATCCGCCGACCGCCGAGCTTCACCTGGTCGTCCGCGCGCCCCTGGAAGATCAGGCCGGCGCTCTCGAAGCGCACCAGGTCGCCGGAGCGGTAGGCCCGCTCCCAGCCCAGGAGCGGTGCCGGCGCGTACTTCTCGGCGTCCTTGACCGGGTCGAGGTAGCGCGCGAGCCCGACCCCGCCGATGACCAGCTCGCCGACCTCGCCCTCGCCGACCCGCTGCCCGTCCGCGTCCACGACGGCGAGCCGCCAGCCGTCCAGCGGCAGCCCGATGCGCACCGGGGGAGGCCCGCCGAGGGGCGCGGCGCAGGCGACGACGGTGGCCTCGGTCGGCCCGTAGGTGTTCCAGACCTCGCGGCCCTCGACGGCCAGGCGCTCGCCGAGCTCCGGCGGGCACGCCTCGCCGCCGAAGATCAGCAGGCGGACGTTCTCGAGCGACTCCGCGGGCCAGAGCGCCGCGAGGGTCGGCACGGTCGAGACCACGGTGATGCCGTGCGTGGTCAGCCAGGGGCCGAGGTCCATGCCGCTGCGGACCAGCGAGCGGGGAGCGGGGACGAGGCAGGCGCCGTGCCGCCAGGCGAGCCACATCTCCTCGCAGGACGCGTCGAACGCGACCGAGAGACCGGCCAGCACCCGGTCCCCGGGGCCGAGCGGCTCCGCCTGGAGGAACAGGCGCGCCTCGGCGTCGACGAAGGCGGCGGCGGAGCGGTGGCTGACCGCCACTCCCTTGGGGGTTCCGGTGGAGCCGGAGGTGAAGATGATCCAGGCGTCGTCCTCGAGCGAGGGCGGCTGCAGCAGAGGGATCGACGCCGTGCTCGGGTGCGGCGCGCTCGCGGTGAACAGGCGCGCGGCCGGCTCGTCGGCGCCGGTGCGCTCGAAGCGGCCGGAGCCGGTGATCACGCCGCGGACGGCGGCCTCGCCGAAGACGAGGCGCGCCCGCTCCTCGGGGTCGTCCGCGTCCACCGGGACGTACGCGGCTCCCGCGGCGAGGACGGCCAGGATCGCGAGGTAGAGCTCGCGGGAGCCGCTGGGCATGCGGATCCCGACGCGGTCGCCGCGTCGGACCCCTGCGGTGGTGAGCTCGCCCGCGAGCTGCACCGTGCGGGCCAACAGCTCCCGGTAGCTGAGCGCTCCGGCCGGGTCCTCCAGCGCGGAGGCGTCCGGGTGGCGCTCCGCGGTGTCGCGGAGGACATCGACCAGCGTGCGGGGAGGAGGGGTGGCCGCTCCGGCGTCGAGCACGTCCTGGGGGCCGGCCGTCTCGGTCACGTCTCGTCTCCGTCCCGGCCGCGCGATCGGGAGCGCGGCGGCCGGGGCGACACCGTAGGGAGGCGGGGTGACGCGGAGGTGAACAGGCGGGGTCGGCCCGCCCGGCTCAGTGCGCCATCGGGAGCGGCGCGTCCGACTCCGCCGGGCGGCGGACGAAGAACGCGGCCACGATCGCGACCGTCGCGATCGACGCGCCCCACAGGAACGCGGAGTGGATGCCGCCGGCGTAGGAGGCGACCTCGTCGGCTCCGCCCTGCGCGAGCTCCGCCGACCGGATCGAGAGGACGGTGACGAACAGCGCCGTGCCCGCCGCGCCGCCCAGCTGCTGCACGGTGCCGATGATCGCGCTGCCGTGCGAGTAGAGCGAGGGGCGCACCGAGCCGAGGCCGGCGGTGAACAGCGGCGTGAAGACGAAGGCGAGGCCCAGGCTGAGGGTGACGTGCAGCGAGAGGACGAACCAGGGCGACGAGTCCGCCGCGAGCAGGGTGTACCCCCACAGTGCGCCGGCGACGACGATCGAGCCGGGCACGAGCAGCACGCGCGGGCCGAAGCGGTCGTAGCCGCGGCCGACGAACGGCGCGAGCAGGCCCATCAGCAGGCCGCCGGGGAGCAGGAGCAGCCCGGTCTCCAGCGGAGTGAGGCCCAGCACGTTCTGCGTGTAGAGGGGCAGCAGGATCAGGGTGCCGAAGAGCGCCGACATGCTGACCGCCATCATCGCGATGACGATGGTGAAGTTCGCGGAGGAGAAGGTCCGGAGGTCCAGCAGGGCCCGGTCGGTGCGCTGCAGCAGCAGCTGGCGCGCGATGAAGCCCGCGAGGCCGAGGCCCGCGACGACGAACGGGATCCACGGCGCGACGACCGCGGCTCCGCCCTCGCCGAGGCTCGACAGGCCGTAGACGAGGCCGCCGAAGCCGAAGACCGAGAGGACGACCGAGAGCGAGTCGATCGGGATGGAGCGGGGCTCGGTGACGTTCTCGACCTTGCGCAGGCCCAGGAGCAGCGCGCCGATCGCGATCGGCAGCACGATCCAGAACATCCAGCGCCAGCCGAGGAAGTTGAGGATGACGCCCGAGATCGTCGGTCCGACGGCCGGAGCCACCGAGATGACGATCGAGATGTTGCCCATCATCCGGCCGCGGATCGCCGGGGGCACCAGCGTCATCACGGTCGTCATCAGCAGCGGCATCATGATGGCCGTGCCGCCGGCCTGCACCACGCGGGCCGCCAGGAGGACCGCGAAGGTCGGGGCGAGCGCGGCGGTGAGCGTGCCGAGGCTGAAGAGGATCATCGCGGCGGCGAAGAGCGTGCGGGTGTGCAGCCGCTGGATCAGGTAGCCCGTGATCGGGATGACGACGGCCATCGTGAGCATGAAGGCGGTCGAGAGCCACTGGCCCACGTGCGCCTCGACGTCGAAGTCGCGCATGAGGTCGGGCAGCGCCACGCTCATGATCGTCTCGTTGAGGATCACGACGAACGCCGACACCAGCAGGAGGCTGATGACCAGGCGGCTGCGCGGCTCGAGGGTCGTGGCGGCGGCGGGTGCGGCGGGCCGCGCGGCGGGAAGGGTGCTGCGCTCGGTCACAGGTGTTCTCCGGTCGTGAGGGGGATCGGTGTGAGGGGCGCATCGACGGCTCGACTCGCGGGCGCGGATGCGGGGTACGGAGGCAGAACAGCGGCGGACGCCCCGGACATTCCCGATCGACGGGGATCCGCTGCGAGAGGTCTCAGGCGAGGGCCGTGGAGAGCGCGGAGGACGCGGCCTCGGCCTCCTCGAGCGTGGCGCCCTCGCCGAAGCTGAACCGCACGGCGGTCCGGGCGACGTCGGGGTCGAGGCCGAGGGCCAGCAGCGCGGGCGAGGGCTCGTCGCGCCCGGCGGCGCACGCCGAGCCGCTCGAGACGACGACGCCGCGCTCCTCCAGCTCGAGGAGCGTCGACTCGCCGCTGCGCCCGGGGACGGCGTACGCGGCGATCGAGGGGAGCCGGTGCGCCGCTGAGCCCAGCGGCACGGCCCGGGGCGCCAGGGCCGCGACCCGCTCGGCGAACGCGTCCCGGACCGCTCCGACCCGCGCCGCGCGGTCCGGATCGAGCAGGCGCACCGCGGTGCCGAGCGCGACCGCGAAGGCCACGTTCTCGGTGCCCGAGCGCCGCTCCCGCTCCTGGCCGCCGCCGTGCAGCAGGGGCTCGAACGGGAGCCGGCTGCGCAGCAGCAGCGCCCCCACGCCCTTCGGCGCCCCGAGCTTGTGCCCGGAGACCGAGACCGCGTCGGCGCCCCAGCCCGCGACGTCCAGCCAGCCGGCGGCCTGGACGGCGTCCACGTGCAGCGGCACGCCCCGCGATCGGCAGAGCGCCGCGATCGCCGGAACGTCCTGCACCGTCCCGATCTCGTTGCTCGCCGCGATCACCGAGACCAGCGCGGTGTCCGGCCGGACCAGCGCGGCGAGCGCGTCGAGGTCGAGCAGGCCGGTCGCGTCGACGGGGGCCGTCGACACCTCGAAGCCGTGCAGGCGCCGGAGGTGGTCGGCCGACTCGACGGTCGCCTCGTGCTCGAGCGCCGAGATCACCAGGTGCCGTCCGCGCGGCGACCCCAGCGCGAGGCCCTTGACCGCCGTGTTGATCGACTCCGTGCCGCCGGAGGTGAAGAGCGTCTCGGAGGCGCGGCCGCCGAGGAAGCGGGCCACGTGAGCGCGCGCCGTCTCCAGCGCGCGCGCCGCGGCGTCGCCGAGCGAGTGGCTGCTCGACGGGTTGCCGTACTCGGCGGTGAGGAACGGCCACATGGCCTCCAGCACCTCGCGGCGCACGGGCGAGGTCGCGGCGTGGTCGAGGTAGATCACTCGACCGCGATGTCCAGGCCGAGGTCGAGCGAGCGGACGCTGTGGGTGAGCGCGCCGACGGAGATCACGTCGACTCCCGCCTCCGCGATCGCGCGCACGGTCGTGAGGTCGACGCCGCCGCTCGCCTCGACCACGGCCCGCCCGCCGATGAGGGCGACGCCCTGGCGGAGCAGCTCGGGGGTGAAGTTGTCGAGCATGATCGTGTCCGCGCCTCCCGCCAGCGCGGGCTCGATCTGGTCGAGCCGGTCGACCTCGACCTCGAGGTGCGCCGTGTGCGGGATCGAGGCGCGCGCGGCCCGCAGGGCCGCGGTCAGGTCGATCCCGCGCGCGGCGAGCACCGCGAGGTGGTTGTCCTTCGCCAGCACCGCGTCCGAGAGCGAGAAGCGGTGGTTGCGGCCGCCGCCGCTGCGGACGGCGTGCCTCTCGAGCGCGCGCAGGCCCGGCGTGGTCTTGCGGGTGTCGACGATGCGGGCGCGCGTCCCCTCCACCGCGGCGACGTACTGCGCCGTCAGGGTGGCGATGCCGCTCATCCGCTGCACGAGGTTGAGCGCGACCCGCTCGCCGCGGAGCACGCCGCCCGCGGGGCCCTCGATCCGGGCGAGGGTCTGCCCGGCCTCGAAGACCGCGCCGTCCTCCACGAGCACCGAGCAGCGGATCCGGGAGTCGACCTGCCGCATCGTGCCGACGAGGACGGCGCCGCCGCTGAGGACGCCGGGCTCGCGGGCCACGAGGGCGGCGCTCGCGGTGGCGTCCGCGGGGAGGAGGGTGTCGGAGGTCAGGTCGCCCCAGGGCGCGTCCTCCTCGAGGGCGAGGGTGACGACGCGGTCGATGCTCTGGCGGGTCAGCACGGAAGGGCCGCCTCTCTGGTGGGGGCGGCGGCGCTCGCCGTCGCGGGGTCGGGGGAGTCGGTGCGGTGGTGGGCGCCGACGGAGTGCGTGCGCGCGAGCGCGGCGTCGATGAGAGCGAGGGCGCAGGTCAGCAGGTTCGCGTCCTCGAGCGTCCTCAGTCCGAGCGGAGCGGGCGAGGCGGAGGCGACGAGCGCGTCGCGCGCCGCTGTGAGCCCCGCCGCGTCCCGGGAGAGGCCGGCTCCCGCCCACATCGCGTCCTGGAGAGCGGTGCGGTCGAGCGTCATCGGGACGACGGCGCGGGGAGGGGCGACCGGGCCGCCGCTCCAGGAGAGGGAGTCGAGGGCGAGCGCCGCGCGGCGCGCGAACACGACGCCCTCGAGCAGGCTGTTGGAGGCGAGGCGGTTCGCGCCGTGGACGCCGGTGCGGGCGACCTCGCCGACCGCGAGCAGCCCGGGGAGGCTGGTGCGCCCGTCCAGGTCGGTCGCGATCCCGCCCATCCAGTAGTGCGCGGCCGGAGTCACGGGCAGCAGGTCGTCGGCGAGCGAGAGCCCGTTCTCGCGGCAGGCCGCCGAGATCGTCGGGAACCTCTTCGCCAGCACCTCGGAGTCGATCGCCCGGGCGTCCAGGTGCACGGGCAGTCCGCCCTGCAGCCGCATCCGCTCCGCGATCGCGCGCGCCACGACGTCGCGCGGCGCCAGCTCGGCCTCGGGGTGCACCCCGGCCAGGAACCGCTCGCCCGCGGCGTCGCGCAGCACCGCGCCCTCGCCGCGCACCGCCTCCGAGACGAGGAAGCCGCCCGGCAGCGCGAGCGTGGTCGGGTGGAACTGGTAGAACTCCAGGTCCGCCGTCTCCGCTCCCGCCCGCAGGGCGGCGGCGAGCCCGTCCCCGGTCGCGACGGACGGATTGGTGGTGTGCCGGTAGAGCTGCCCGGCGCCTCCGGTGGCCAGCACGACCGCGTCGGCCGCCAGGCGCTCGAGCACGCCGTCGTGCAGGACGTCGGCGCCCGTGACCGAGCCGCCCTCCCGCACCAGGTCGACCAGGGCGGCGTGCTCGCGCACCTCGACCGACGAGGCCCGCACCGCCGCCACGAGAGCGGCCTCGATCGCGGCGCCCGTCGCGTCGCCGCCGGCGTGCAGGATCCGCGGACGCGAGTGGGCGCCCTCGAGTCCCCGCGCCAGCTCGCCGCCCTCGCGGTCGAAGCCGACGCCCCACTCCTGCAGCACCGCGACCGCCTCCGGCCCCTCGGCGCAGAGCACCTCGACCGCCGAGCGCACGGCGAGGCCCGCACCGGCGGTGAGCGTGTCCTCCACGTGCAGCGCCACGGAGTCGCCCGGCGCCGTGACCGCGGCGATCCCGCCCTGCGCGGCGCGCGTCGACGACTCCGCCAGCGCGCCCTTAGTGACGAGCAGCACCTCGTGGCGGTGCTGCGCCGTCAGCGCGGCGACCAGCCCGGCGATGCCGCTGCCGACGACGACGACCCGCGCCATGTCAGACCGCCGCCGGCCCGGCGGGCGGAACGGCCGCGAGCATCCGCTCGAGGGCGATGCGCGCCTCGGCCTGCACCGACTCCGCGACCTCGATCCGGTTGAGCACCGTCCCCGCGACCAGTCCCTCGAGCACCCAGGCGAGGTAGCCGGGGTGGATGCGGTACATGGTCGAGCAGGGGCAGACCACGTCGTCGAGGCAGAAGATCGTGTGCTGCGGGTACTGGACGGCGAGGCGCTGCACCAGGTTGATCTCGGTGCCGATCGCGAAGGTCGATCCCGCGGGTGCCGCCTGGATCGCCTTCACGATGTAGTCGGTCGAGCCGTACTCGTCGGCCGCGTCGACGACCGCCATCGGGCACTCCGGGTGCACGATCACGCGCACGCCCGGGTGCTCGGCGCGCGCCTTCGCGATCTGGGCCGTCGTGAAGCGCTTGTGCACCGAGCAGAAGCCGTGCCAGAGGATCACCTGCGCGTCCAGGAGCGTCGCGGTGTCGGAGCCGCCCTGCGGCTTCCGCGGGTTCCACATCGGCATCCGCTCCAGCGGCACGCCCATCGCCTTGGCGGTGTTGCGGCCGAGGTGCTGGTCGGGGAAGAACAGCACCCGCTGCCCGCGCGCGAACGCGTCCTCGAGCACGGTCGCCGCGTTCGAGGAGGTGCAGACCACGCCTCCGTTGCGGCCGCAGAACGCCTTCAGCGCGGCGGAGGAGTTCATGTACGTGACCGGGACGAGCGGCACGCGGCCGCCGGCGTCCGGCTCGGTGCCGTAGAGCTCGGTGAGCTCGGCCCACGCGTCCTCGACGGAGTCGATGTCGGCCATGTCCGCCATCGAGCAGCCGGCCGCCAGGTTCGGGAGGATCACGGCCTGCTCCGGACCGGAGAGGATGTCGGCCGTCTCCGCCATGAAGTGCACGCCGCAGAAGACGATCGCCTCGGCGTCGGGCCGGCTCGTCGCCGCCTTCGCCAGCTGGAACGAGTCGCCCACGTAGTCGGCGTACTGCACCACCTCGTCCCGCTGGTAGAAGTGACCGAGCACGACGACCCGCTCGCCGAGCGTCTCCTTCGCCGCGAGGATGCGGTGGTGCAGCTCGTCGGCGCTCGCCGTCGTGTACTCCTCCGGCAGACGTCCCTGGACCGGGGCGTCGGCCGGGATCGGGTCGGCCTGGGAGGCGCCGGGCCCGTAGGCGGGCAGGCCGAGGTCGAACGACCAGGGGGCCTCCGCGAGCTCGGGCGCGCAGGTGGCGCCGGGCGCGGAGCCGCCCTCGATGAGCCGGATGGTGCTGTCGACGGATGTCACGGTGTTCTCCTCGTGAGGCGGGTGGGGGAGTCGGGCGGCGCGCTCAGACGGGCAGCGGGCCGTTGTCGACGAGCGCCGCCGACTCGTCGTAGCGGTAGAGGCGCGGGGGACGGTGGCGGGTGCCCGTCAGGCGCTCCCCGGTGGGCACCACGGTGCCGGAGCTCTCGATCGTCCGGCGGAAGTTGGCCGGGTCGAGGGGCTTCTGCAGGACGGCCTCGTGGACCTCCCGCAGCTGGGACAGGGTGAAGGCGCCGCCGAGGAAGGCCTGCGCGATGCGGGAGTGCTCCATCTTGTTGCGCAGGCGCCAGAGGGCGTAGTCGACGATCAGTCCGTGGTCGAAGGCGAGCTCGAGCGGCAGATCGGTGCAGAGCCAGGCGACGTTCTCTCCCACGATGGCCTCGTCGGCCTCGGCGGAGCGCACGAGCGCCCAGTAGACGATCGACACGACGCGGTCCTCACCGGGGGAGCGGTCGGTGCCGCCGACGGCGTAGAGCTGCTCGAGGTAGCGCGGAGCCAGGCCCGTGGTCTCGCGGAGAGTGCGGCGGGCCGACTCGGCGAGGTCCTCGTCCGGGTGCAGCGGTCCGCCGGGCAGTGCCCAGAGTCCCTCGAACGGCTCGCGGATGCGCCGGACGACGGGGATCCAGACGGTGCTCGCTCTGGTCTCCGGGTGCGGCCGCAGGGCGAAGATCACCGTCGACACGGCGAGCTGCACGTCCGGCATCCGATGTCCCTACTAAGAGTCGCACCGACTGTAAGTGCTGGGATCACCTTAGTGTCACGAACACCTGAACACCTAGCGGAAGAGGCGACACGCCGCGCAGGGTCCGCCCTCACCGCTAGGCTGACCGCACAACCGAATACCGGGCCGCAATACGCGACGCGGGAGAGCCGACTCCGGTCGGCACCGAAGGAGCAAGCCTCCCCGCCAATCTCTCAGGTCTTGTACCGCGTCGAACTGGCCACTCTGGAAAGCGATCCGCTCGGATCCGCCCATGGTGAAAGCGCTCGACCCCTCGGGGCGGCGCGAATCTCTCAGGCTCCACGACAGAGGGGGAGTTCCCACGGCACTGCTGTGCTCTGCCGCGAACGCGGCGCGAGTCCAGCACTGCGACGAAATGGAGAACTCATGTCCGAGACCCCGACGACCAGCCCCGAAGCCCGCTACTCGCCCCTGCACGAGGTGCACGTCGCCGCCGGCGCGTCCTTCACCGACTTCGCCGGGTGGCAGATGCCGGTCCGCTACTCCGGCGATCTCGCCGAGCACCACGCCGTGCGCACCGCCGCCGGCCTCTTCGACCTCTCGCACATGGCCGAGATCCTCGTCGTCGGCCCCGAGGCGGTCGACGCCCTCGACTACGCGCTGGCGAGCGACATCTCGGCCGTCGCCGCCGGCCGCGCGAAGTACACCCTTCTCCTGGAGCGCACGGGCGGCGTGATCGACGACCTCGTCGTCTACCGCACGGGCGAGGACCGCTTCATGGTCGTCGCGAACGCGGCCAACCGGCACATCGTCGTCGAGACGCTCCGCGACCGCACCGCGATGTTCGAGTGCGAGCTGTTCGACGAGAGCGACGACGTCGCCCTCATCGCGCTGCAGGGCCCGCGCTCGCTCGAGATCCTGCAGAACGTCCAGGGCCTCGCCGTCGAGACCGAGCGGGGAGCGGAGTCGGTGCTCGACACGGACGACGCCGCCCGCCTGCTCGCGGAGCTGCGCTACTACCGCGCCGTGCCCGCGACCTTCGAGGCGCACCCGATCCTGATCGCGCGCACCGGGTACACAGGCGAGGACGGCTTCGAGATCTACGTCTCGCCCGACTCCGCTCCCACGCTCTGGCAGGCTCTCGCCGAGACCGGCGCCGGAGCGGGCCTCGTCCCCGCCGGCCTCGCCGCCCGCGACACCCTCCGCCTCGAGGCGGGCATGCCGCTCTACGGCCACGAACTCTCCCGCGACGTCTTCCCCGCACAGGCCGGCCTCGGCCGCGTCGTCGCCTTCGGGAAGCCGATCGACTTCGTCGGCCGCGCGGCCAGCGAGGAGGGTCCCTCCGGAGACGCTCCTGTGCTCGTCGGGCTCGTCGGCGAGGGCCGCCGCGCCGCCCGTGCCGACTACACCGTCCTCTCCGGCGACGACGAGGTCGGAGTGGTCACCAGCGGCGTCCTCTCGCCGACCCTGGGCGTCCCGATCGCGATGGCCTACGTCGCCCCCGCCTCCGCGCAGCCCGGGACGGCGCTCGCCGTCGACATCCGCGGCACGCGCCTCCCGATGACCGTCACCGAGCTCCCCTTCTACTCGAGAAAGAAGAACTGACATGGCCGTGCCCACCGAGCTGCAGTACACCTCCGACCACGAGTGGATCCGGGTCGACGGAGAGGTCGCGACCGTCGGCATCACCGCCTACGCCGCGGACAAGCTGGGCGACGTCGTCTTCGTCGAGCTCCCCGAGGCGGGAGCCCGCGTCGAGGGCGGCAGCGTCGTCGGCGAGATCGAGTCGACCAAGTCGGTGGGCGAGCTGTTCGCCCCCGTCGACGGCGAGGTCCTCGAGACCAACACGGCCGTCGTCGACAGCCCCGAGCTCGTCAACTCCGACCCGTTCGGCGAGGGGTGGCTGATCCGGGTCCGCTTCGACGCCCTGCCCGACGGCCTCCTCGACTCCGCCGCCTACACCGAGCTGGTCGGCGAGTAGATGGCGGCCACCAGGACCCCCGGCGCCTTCGAGTCCCGCCACATCGGGACCGACGCCGACGCGCAGCGCACCATGCTCGCGGCTCTCGGCTACGACTCCGTGGAGGAGCTCGTCACCGCCGCCGTCCCCGAGTCGATCCACGTCCGCGACCTCCCGCAGGTGCTGCCCGCTCCGGCCACCGAGACGGGGGCGCTCGCCGAGCTGCGCGCCCTCGCCGCGAAGAACACGGTGCGTCGGCCGATGATCGGCCTCGGCTACTACGGCACGCACACCCCCGCCGTGATCAAGCGCAACGTGCTCGAGAACCCCAGCTGGTACACGGCCTACACCCCGTACCAGCCCGAGATCTCGCAGGGGCGCCTGGAGGCGCTGATCAACTTCCAGACGATGGTCTCCGACCTCACCGGCCTCGACACGGCCGGCGCGTCGATGCTCGACGAGGGCACGGCCGTCGTCGAGGCGATGCTGCTCGCGCGCCGCGCCTCGAAGGCGCGCACCGACGTCTTCGTCGTCGACTCCGACGCTCTCCCGCAGACCCTCGCGCTGCTGCGCGGCCGGGCGGAGGCCGTCGGCATCCGCATCGTCGAGCTCCCGCTCTCGCGCACCGCCGCGGAGGAGGTGCCGGAGTGCTTCGGCGCCCTCGTGCAGTACCCCGGCGCGTCCGGGCACCTCTGGGACCCGTCGGCGGTGCTCGCCGCGGTGAAGGCCCACGGCGGCCTGGCCGTCGTCGCCGCCGACCTGCTCGCGCTGACCCTGGTGCGCTCGCCGGGCGAGCTCGGCGCGGACGTCGCGGTCGGCACCACGCAGCGCTTCGGCGTCCCGCTGGGCTTCGGAGGACCGCACGCCGGCTACCTCGCCGTCCGCAAGGGACTCGAGCGCCAGCTGCCCGGCCGCCTCGTCGGCGTCAGCCAGGACGCGGACGGCCACCCCGCCTACCGCCTGTCCCTCCAGGCCCGCGAGCAGCACATCCGCCGCGAGAAGGCGACCTCGAACATCTGCACCGCGCAGGTCCTCCTGGCGGTCATGGCGGCGATGTACGCGGTCTACCACGGGCCGGACGGGCTCGCCGCGATCGCCGAGCGCGTGCACGGCCGGGCCGCGCTCCTCGCGCGCCTTCTCCTCGACCGGGGCCACTCCCTCCGGCACGCCGACTTCTTCGACACCGTCTCGGTCGTCGTGCCCGGCGGCGCGGAGGCGGCGGTCTCCCGCGCCCACCAGGCCGGCTTCGACGTGCGCCTGGTCGACGCCGACACGGTCTCGGTGTCGATCGACGAGACGGTCACCGACCTCGAGGTGATCGCCGTCGCGACCGCCGTCGGGCAGCTGGACTCGTCGTTCGGCTTCCTCGGCGGCTCCGCGCGGAGCATCCCCGCCGAGCTCGACCGCCGCACGCCGTTCCTCGTGCACCCGGTCTTCAGCAGCCACCACAGCGAGACCTCGATGATGCGCTACCTCAAGCGCCTCGCCGACTCGGACTACGCGCTGGACCGCGGCATGATCCCGCTCGGCTCCTGCACCATGAAGCTCAACGCCGCCACCGAGATGGAGGCGGTCAGCTGGCCCGAGTTCGCGGACCTGCACCCGTTCGCCCCCGAGGCGGACGTGCAGGGCTCGCTGGCGCTGATCGACCAGCTGGAGGGGTGGCTCGCCCACCTCACGGGCTACGACTCCGTGTCGCTCCAGCCCAACGCCGGCTCGCAGGGCGAGCTCGCGGGCCTGCTGGCGATCCGCGGCTGGCACCGGTCGAACGGCGACGAGGACCGCACGGTCTGCCTGATCCCCTCGAGCGCCCACGGCACCAACGCCGCGAGCGCGGTCCTCGCCGGCATGCGCGTCGTCGTCGTGGCCTGCGACGAGCTCGGCAACGTCGACCTGGACGACCTCCGGGCGAAGATCGCCGAGCACGCGGGCTCCCTCGCCGCGCTGATGATCACCTACCCGTCGACCCACGGCGTCTACGAGCACGAGGTCGCCGAGATCTGCCGCCTCGTCCACGAGGCCGGCGGACAGGTGTACGTGGACGGCGCGAACCTCAACGCGCTTCTGGGCTTCGCCCGCTTCGGAGACTTCGGCGGCGACGTCTCGCACCTCAACCTGCACAAGACGTTCTGCATCCCGCACGGCGGAGGCGGTCCCGGCGTCGGTCCCGTCGCCGCGAAGGCGCACCTCGCGCCGTTCCTGCCCGGCCACCCGCTCGCGCAGCGGCTCGAGCACGGCGTGGGCACGCAGGGCGAGCGGATCGTCCACGGCGGCGCACCGGTGTCGGCAGCGCCCTACGGCAGCCCCGGCATCCTGCCGATCTCGTGGGCGTACGCCCGGATGATGGGCGAGGAGGGCCTGCGGGCCGCGACCGGGGCGGCCGTCCTCTCGGCCAACTACGTCGCCGCGCGCCTCCGCGAGCACTACCCGGTGCTCTACACGGGGGACAACGGGCTCGTCGCCCACGAGTGCATCCTCGACATCCGTCCGCTGACGGCGGCGACCGGAGTGACCGTGGACGACGTCGCCAAGCGCCTCGTCGACTACGGCTTCCACGCCCCGACCATGAGCTTCCCCGTCGCCGGGACCCTGATGGTCGAGCCGACGGAGAGCGAGGACCTCGCCGAGATCGACCGCTTCATCGACGCGATGATCGGGATCCGGGCCGAGGCCGACCGCGTCGGCGCGGGGGAGTGGCCGGTGGATGACAACCCGCTGCGCGGCGCCCCGCACACCGCGGAGTGCCTGACGGCCGAGGAGTGGACGCACCCCTACAGCCGCGAGCAGGCCGTCTACCCGGTCCGCTCGCTGGTGCGCGGCAAGTACTGGCCGCCGGTCCGCCGGATCGACCAGGCCTACGGCGACCGCAACCTCGTCTGCGCCTGCCCGCCCATCGAGGCCTTCGCCTGATCCGCCCGCACGCGCTCGTCCGCAACCGAGGGTGAGAGAGCAGGAACGGAGCCCCGAGCCCGTCCTGTCATCTCCCACCCTCGGTTGCGGATACCGGTGGTCCCGCACAGGCGCGGAGTGGGGCGCAGTCCTCCCGATCCGGGGGGAACGGCGCACGGCGACTCCGATGCACGAGGGAGCCCGACCGTGGGGAACGCGTGGTGGAGGTGCCGGCACGGCTCGACGGAGTCGCGACGAGCGAGCAGCTCCACCGTGCGGGTGTCACGCCCCGGCAGTGGAGAGCCGCGGCGCGGTCCTGCGGCTCCTCGGATGCGATCGGTCCGACGTCACGTCCGCGGAGCCGGCGGCGCGAACAGCTCGGGCCAGAGGGCGACGGCCAGCGGGTACCCGACGAACGAGACGATGTCGATGATCGAGTGGGCGATCACCAGAGGCAGGGTGCGGCCGAAGCGCTGGTAGAACAGTCCGAACACCAGGCCCATGACCACGTTCCCGATGAAGGGCCCGATGCCCTGGTACAGGTGGTAGCTGCCCCGGAGCAGCGCACTGGTCACCAGGATCCGCCACCGCCCCCAGCCCAGATCGCCCAGGCGGGCGAAGAGGTACCCGATCACGACGACCTCCTCCTGCACTCCCGCCCGGATCGCGGAGAGCACGAGCACCGGCACCGTCCACCAGTACGCGTCCAGCGGCGAGGCCACCACCGCCACGGTGATGCCCAGCGCGCGTCCGACGGCGTACAGCGCGATGCCCGGCGCGCCGATCGCCACCGCGAGGACGGTCCCGGTCCCCAGGTCCGCGAACGGCCGGCGCAGGTCGAGCCCCAGGCGCCCGAGCGGACGGCCCGAGCTCTGCCAGAGCAGGAACGCGCAGAGGGCCACCGGCACCAGGTCGAAGAAGAGCGCGAGCAGCTGGTAGACGAGGTCGAAGCCCGGGCGGTCGCTGAGGGCGCCGTTGATCGTCGCGGTCTGGTCGGCCAGTGCGGTCGAGCGGGTGAGCCGGTTGGCGATGGAGACCACCGAGTAGACCGCGGAGGCACCCAGCGAGAGCCCGAGGACCAGCAGGATCTCGATGCGGATCCGGCGCCGTCCGGGCGCGGATCCTGACAGGTCGGTGGACACTCCGTGCGTCTCCTCTGAAGTCGATGTGTTGCGCGACGGCCGCCCGGTACGCACGTTTCGTGCAGAACAGCGCAAGGATTCCACCTCCCGGTTACCGCTGTGTAACGGTTGCCACATGCTTTTGTGCAGATAGCGGGCGAATACATAGTCTCGTTGAAGGCATCCGCGCGACGGCCACCAGTCTCGTGCGCCGCCGCCGTCGCCACGCGCACGGCACTCCACGCGTCAGGGAAACCACTTCTCGCGCGCCCCCACATCACTGGAGGAATAGTGAACATCAGACGTTACGGATTCGGGGCTCTGGCGCTCGTCGCCGCGAGCACGCTGGTCCTGGCCGGCTGCAGCAGCTCGAACGACTCGGGCGGAGGTGCATCGGGAGGCGACGCCGCCGCGATCATCTCCACGAACGGCTCCGAGCCGCAGAACCCGCTGATCCCGACGAACACCAACGAGGTGGGCGGCGGCAAGATCCTCGACGAGATCTTCGCGGGCCTGGTCTACTACGACGCCAAGGGCGCCCCCGAGAACGACGTCGCCGAGTCCATCGAGTCGGACGACGCGCAGAACTACACGATCACGATCAAGTCGGGCCTGACCTTCACGAACGGCGACCCGGTCACCTCCAGCTCGTTCATCGACGCCTGGAACTACGGCGCCAAGCTGTCGAACAACCAGCTCAGCGCGTCGTTCTTCTCGAACTTCGAGGGCTTCAGCGACACCGAGGACAGCGAGCTCACCGGCCTCAAGGCCGTGGACGACACCACCTTCACCGTCGCGCTCAAGTCCCCGCAGTCGGACTTCCCGATCAGCCTCGGCTACTCGGCGTACTACCCGCTGCCCGCCGCCGCGTTCGACGACATGGCCGCCTTCGGTGAGAACCCGATCGGCAACGGCCCGTACAAGCTCGACGGCGACGACGCGTGGCAGCACGACGTCCAGATCGAGCTCGTCAAGAACGACGAGTACACCGGCCCCCGCGAGGCCCAGAACGGCGGCCTGAAGATCGTCTTCTACGCCACCCAGGACGCCTCCTACGCCGACCTCCTCGGCGGCAACGTCGACGTGATCGACCAGATCCCGGACTCCGCCTTCGGCACCTTCGAGAGCGACCTCGGCGACCGCGCCGTGAACCAGCCCTCGGCCGTGTTCCAGTCCTTCACCATCCCGGGCCGTCTTCCGCACTTCGACGGCGAGGAGGGCCAGCTCCGCCGCCAGGCGATCTCGATGTCCTTCGACCGCAAGGAGATCACCGACGTGATCTTCGAGGGCACCCGCACCCCGGCCTCCGACTTCACCTCCCCGGTGATCGACGGCTACAGCGACGCCCTCTCCGGCGCCGACGTGCTCGAGTACAACCCCGACGAGGCCAAGGCGCTGTGGGCTCAGGCCGACGCGATCAGCCCCTGGGACGGCACCTTCAAGATCGCCTACAACGCCGACGGCGGCCACCAGGGCTGGGTCGACGCGGTGACCAACTCGATCAAGAACACGCTGGGCATCGACGCCGAGGGCGACGCGTACCCGACCTTCGCCGAGGCGCGCACCAAGATCGTCGACCGCTCGATCGAGACCGCGTTCCGGACCGGATGGCAGGCCGACTACCCGAGCCTCTACAACTTCCTCGGACCGCTCTACGTGACCGGCGCCTCGTCCAACGACGGCGACTACTCGAACCCCGAGTTCGACACCCTGCTCCAGCAGGGCCTGTCGGACGCCGACGCCGACGCTGCGAACAAGACGTTCCAGCAGGCCCAGGAGATCCTCCTGAAGGACCTCCCGTCGCTGCCCCTGTGGTACGCGAACGTGACCGGCGGCTACGGCGAGGGCGTGGCGAACGTCGAGTTCGGCTGGAACTCGGTGCCGCTCTACTACGAGATCACCAAGAACTAAGCTCGAACCACTGGGGCGCTTCGCCCGTGCCGTCGGCCACCAGGTCACGGCACGGGCGGAGCGCCCTGTTTCGGTCACAATCGAATGAGGTCCCCATCCATGCGACTCCGGAACCGGCTGGGCTGACATGCTCGCCTACATCGTCCGACGCATCCTGCAAGCCGTCCCCGTGCTCATCGGCACCACGTTCCTCATCTACTTCATGGTCTTCTCCATGCCGGGGAACCCGCTCCTGTCGCTCTTCGGCGACAAGACGCCGAGCCCCGCACTCCTCGCCCGCCTCGAGGAGCAGTACCACCTGAACGAGCCCTTCTTCGTCCAGTACCTGTACTACCTGGGAGGCGTCGTCCGCGGCGACTTCGGCATCTCGTTCTCCGGCCAGTCCGTCAACGAGATCCTCGCCCGCACCTTCCCGGTCACCCTGACGCTCGCCATGATGGCGATCGTCATCGAGATCGTCGTCGCGCTGACCATCGGTCTCATCAGCGGTCTGCGCAAGGGCAGCTTCTTCGACGCGAGCGCGCTGGTCGTCAGCCTCCTGCTCGTGTCGGTGCCGATCTTCGTGCTCTGCTTCATCGCGCAGTCCTTCTTCGCGATCCAGCTGGGATGGTTCCCTCCGACCGTCGGAGCCGACGCGTCGTTCCAGAGGCTGCTGCTGCCCGCGATCGTGCTCGCCCTCTTCGTGGTCGCCTCGGCCATCCGCCTCACGCGCGGCTCGGTCATCGAGACGGCCGGCTCGGACTTCGTCCGCACCGCGTACAGCAAGGGGCTCTCGCGACGCCGCGTCATCCCCGTGCACGTCCTGCGCAACTCGCTCATCCCGGTCACGACGCAGTTCGGAGCCGACTTCGGCCTCCTGATCGTCGGCGCGACCGTGACCGAGGGCATCTTCAACGTTCCCGGAGTCGGGAACACGCTCTATCAGGCGATCATCCGAGGTGAGCGGCCGACCGTCGTCTCCTTCGTCACGGTCATGGTGCTGTTCTACCTCGTGGTGAACATCCTCGTCGACCTGCTCTACGCCGTACTCGACCCGAGGATCCGCTATGCCAAATGAGTCCACCGGCGGCGCGCAGAAGGCCCGCCGCATCGACCACTTCGTGGCCCCGCTCGAGGAGACGCCGATCGCGTCGGTCGACGCCGTCAGCCTCGACGAGAAGCCCAGCAACCTCTGGACCGACGCGTGGCGCGACCTGCGCAAGCGGCCCATGTTCTGGATCTCGGGCGTCCTGATCCTCGTCATCATCGCCGTCGCGCTGTTCCCGGGCCTGTTCACCTCGGTGGACCCCCGCCAGTGCGCGCTCTCGTTCAGCAACCAGGGCCCCGGCGACGGCAGCCTGCTCGGCTACACCAAGCAGGGGTGCGACGTCTTCTCGCGGATCATCCACGGCACGTCCACGTCGCTGACCGTCGGCCTCATCGTGATCGTGATCACGACGGTCTCCGGCGTCATCGGCGGCGCTCTGGCCGGCTTCTTCGGCGGCTGGGTCGACACCGTGATCATGCGCCTCGGCGACATCTTCTTCTCGATCCCCTACATCCTCGCCGCGGTCGTCATCATGTCCGTCTTCTCGGCATACCGGAACGTGTTCGTCATCGCCCTGGCGATCGGCGCGTTCGCCTGGCCGACGACGGCGCGCGTCCTGCGCTCCGAGGTCCTCCGCGTGAAGCAGGCCGACTTCGTCGGCGCCGCCACCGCGACCGGCCTCTCCCGCATGGCGATCCTGTTCCGGCACGTGCTGCCGAACTCGATCGCTCCCGTCATCGTCGTCACGACGATCTCGCTCGGCGCGGCCATCACCGCGGAGGCGACGCTGTCGTTCCTCGGCGTCGGCCTTCCCGGCTCGGTCATGTCGTGGGGCAACGACATCAGCCAGGCCCAGCGCGATCTGCGCACCAACCCGCAGACGCTGATCTACCCGTCGATCGCCCTGACGGTCACGGTGCTGAGCTTCATCCTCCTCGGCGAATCGCTCCGCGACGCGCTCGACCCGAAGGCGAGGGCCCTCCGATGACCGCCACGACACCGAACGCACCGCACGGGCCGCTGCTCGAGGTCACCGACCTCGAGGTCGGCTTCCAGACCGGCAGCGGACTGGTCCCCGCCCTCCGCGGCGTGAGCCTCACGATCGAGCACGGCCAGACCGTCGCGATCGTGGGGGAGTCGGGCTCCGGCAAGTCGACGACCGCCGCCGCGATCATCGGCCTGCTCCCCGGCACCGGCCAGGTCACCGCCGGCTCCGTGCTGTTCGACGGCAAGGACCTCGCGAAGGCGACGAGGACCGAGCTCGAGGACATCCGCGGCCGCCGGATCGGCTACGTCCCGCAGGACCCGATGTCGAACCTGAACCCCGTGTGGTCGGTCGGCTTCCAGGTCGAGGAGACCATCAAGGCCAACGGCCTCGCGACCGGTCGCAAGGAGGTGCGCGCCAAGGCGATCGAGGTCCTGCAGAACGCGGGCCTCGCCGACGCGGAGAAGCGCCTCAAGCAGTTCCCGCACCAGTTCTCGGGCGGCATGCGCCAGCGCGTGCTGATCGGCATCGGCCTGGCCGCGGCTCCCCAGCTGCTGATCGCCGACGAGCCCACCTCGGCGCTCGATGTCACGGTCCAGCGCCGGATCCTCGACCACCTCGAGACGCTGACGAAGACCGACGGCACCGCGCTGCTCTTCATCACGCACGACCTGGGCCTCGCCGCCGAGCGCGCCGAGAAGCTCATCGTCATGTACAAGGGCCGCATCGTCGAGTCCGGCGCCTCGGTGGAGGTGCTGCAGAACCCGCAGCACCCCTACACGCAGCGCCTGATCGCGGCGGCGCCCAGCCTCGCGTCGCGCCGCATCCAGTCGACGGCCGGCCGGGCCGTGGAGTCGGTCCCCGGCGAGTCGGAGGCCGTCCGCGAGGTCGACCTGGTCGGCGCGGGCGCCGCGCACCACGCCGGCGCGGTCGCCTCGGGCGCCCCGATGATCGAGGTCGACGGCCTCACCAAGGTCTTCAAGATCCGCCGCGGCGGCCTGAAGGCCGAGGACTTCACCGCCGTCGACAACGTGTCGTTCTCGATCCCGAAGGGCACCACCACGGCGCTCGTGGGCGAGTCCGGATCGGGCAAGTCGACGATCGCCCGCCTGGTGCTGGGCCTCGAGACGGCGACGTCCGGAGCGATCTCGATCGCCGGCCGACGGACCGAGAAGCTCAAGGGCCGCGACATGCTGGCGCTCCGGCGCTCCATGCAGCCGGTGTTCCAGGACCCGTACGGCTCGCTCGACCCGCTGCACAACATCGGCAACACCATCTCGGAGCCGCTCCGGGTGCACAAGGTCGGCGACCGGACGTCGCAGCGCGAGCGCGTCCTCGAGCTGCTCGACCAGGTGTCCCTCCCGCGCGTGATCGCGAGCCGGTACCCGAACGAGCTCTCCGGCGGCCAGCGCCAGCGCGTGGCGATCGCCCGCGCGCTCGCGCTGAAGCCGGAGATCGTGGTGCTCGACGAGGCCGTGTCGGCTCTGGACGTCCTCGTCCAGGCGCAGATCCTCCGCCTCCTCGCCGACCTGCAGGCCGAGCTCGGGCTGACCTACCTGTTCATCACGCACGACCTGGCGGTGGTCCGCGTGATCGCCGACGACGTCTGCGTGATGCAGAAGGGCAGGATCGTCGAGCACGCCCCGACGGACACCGTGTTCGACTCGCCGCAGCAGGAGTACACCCGCGAGCTGCTCGACGCCATCCCCGGCGCCGGCATCGAGTTCGCGGTCTGACCGACCGTCACCAGGGCCCCGGCCCCGCCTGGAGCGCTCCTCGGAGCCCTCCGGAGCGGGGATCCGGGGCCCTTCGCCGTGCGGACGCCTCGCTGCGGTACGATGGATGGTCCCCCTTTTGCACGAGAACACGAGACGAGTCCGTATCCATGGCAAGTGCCACCCGCTCCGACCTGCGCAACGTCGCGATCGTCGCCCACGTCGACCATGGCAAGACCACGCTGGTCGACGCCATGCTCAAGCAGACGAACTCCTTCGACGCGCACGCCCACGTGGACGAGCGCGCGATGGACTCCAACGAGCTCGAGCGCGAGAAGGGCATCACGATCCTCGCGAAGAACACCGCTGTCTCGTACAGCGGCAAGCACGCGAGCGACGGTCCCATCACCATCAACGTCATCGACACCCCGGGCCACGCCGACTTCGGCGGCGAGGTCGAGCGCGGCCTGTCGATGGTCGACGGCGTCTGCCTCCTCGTCGACGCGTCCGAGGGCCCGCTGCCCCAGACCCGCTTCGTGCTGCGCAAGGCGCTCGAGGCGAAGCTCCCCGTCATCCTCCTGGTCAACAAGACCGACCGCCCCGACGCGCGCATCGACGAGGTCGTCGCCGAGAGCCAGGACCTGCTCCTCGGCCTCGCCTCGGACATGGCCGACGACGTGCCGGACCTCGACCTCGACGCGATCCTCGACGTCCCCGTGGTCTACGCCTCCGGCAAGGCCGGTCGCGCCTCGGCGAACAAGCCCGAGGACGGCACGCTGCCGGACGCCGAGGACCTGGAGCCGCTGTTCGAGGCGATCCTCAAGCACATCCCCGCGCCGACCTACGACGACGACGCGCCCCTCCAGGCCCACGTCACCAACCTCGACGCGTCGCCGTTCCTCGGCCGCCTCGCCCTCCTCCGCGTCTTCAACGGCACGATCAAGAAGGGGCAGACGGTCGCCTGGGTCCACCACGACGGCACCCACACCAACGCGCGCATCACCGAGCTGCTGATCACCAGGGCGCTCGACCGCTACCCGGCCGAGTCCGCGGGCCCCGGCGACATCGTCGCGATCGCGGGCTTCCCCGAGATCACCATCGGCGAGACCATCGCCGACCCCGAGGACATCCGCCCGCTGCCGGCCATCACGGTCGACGACCCGGCGATCTCGATGACGATCGGCACCAACACCTCGCCGCTCGTCGGCAAGGTCAAGGGCCACAAGCTCACGGCGCGCATGGTCAAGGACCGCCTCGACCGCGAGCTCATCGGAAACGTGTCGCTCAAGATCGTCGACATCGGACGCCCCGACTCGTGGGAGGTCCAGGGCCGCGGCGAGCTCGCGCTGGCCATCCTCGTCGAGCAGATGCGCCGCGAGGGCTACGAGCTGACCGTCGGCAAGCCCCAGGTGGTCACCCGCCAGGTCGACGGCAAGACGCACGAGCCCTTCGAGCACCTGACGATCGACGCTCCGGAGGAGTACCTCGGCGCGATCACGCAACTCCTCGCCGCCCGCAAGGGCCGCATGGACGGCATGTCGAACCACGGCACCGGCTGGGTCCGCATGGAGTTCATCGTCCCGTCGCGCGGCCTGATCGGCTTCCGCACCGAGTTCCTCACCACCACCCGCGGCACCGGCATCGCGAACGCGATCCTGCACGGCTACGAGCCGTGGGCCGGCGCGATCGTCACCCGCAACAACGGGTCGATCGTCGCGGACCGCAACGGCGTCGTGACCCCGTTCGCCATCATCGCGCTCCAGGAGCGGATGACCTTCTTCGTGAACCCCACCGAGGAGGTCTACGAGGGCATGGTGATCGGCGAGAACTCGCGCAACGACGACATGGACGTCAACATCACCAAGGAGAAGAAGCTGACCAACATGCGTCAGTCCACCTCCGACACCTTCGAGTCGATGACGCCGTCGCGTCAGCTGACGCTCGAGGAGTGCCTCGAGTTCGCCCGCGAGGACGAGTGCGTCGAGGTCACCCCCGAGGTCGTCCGCATCCGCAAGGTGGAGCTCGATGCGAACGCCCGCGCGCGCATGACGAGCCGCCTCAAGAAGCAGGGCTGAGCCCCGGGCGCCTCGGCGCCCGCCCACGACGAGACCGGCCGGAGCGATGCTCCGGCCGGTCTCGTCGTCTCCGCCCCGGTGCTGCAGCGTGCAGCGCCGATCCCGTCCCTCGCGGTCCGGATCAGCCCGCCGGACTCGGAGAGGGAGAGGGGGTCGAGGACTCCGCCTCGAGCGTCGAGGTGACGAAGGAGACGAACGCCGCCGCGTCGTCCGGCTTCCCCGTGTACTGCTCGCCGTTCACCAGCACGGTGGGCGTCGACTCGAGCTTCGGCAGCGAGGAGTTCGCGAGGGGGAGCGAGGTGGCCCGCTCGGTCGCGGCCTTCACCCAGGGCCGGAACTCGCCCCCGGTCATGCAGGCGAGGACGTCGTCGTTGGTGACGCCCGCTCCGGTCGCCAGCGCCCGCAGAGCGTCGTCGTCGAGGCCCGTCGTCCCCTCCGCCGGCTGCTGCGCGAAGAGCGCCGCGTTCACGGCGAGGAAGCGGTCCGGATCCTCGTCGGCGACGCACGCCGCGGCGTTCGCGGCCCGGCTGGAGTACTCGGAGCCGGCCGAGGAGGAGTCGAGGATCGCCACCGGGTGGATCTCGAGCGTGATCGCCCCCTTCGTCAGCCACGACTGCAGCTGCTCGGCGTTCGCCTTCTCGAACTGCCCGCAGTACGGGCAGAGGTAGTCGACGTAGAGGTCGACGGCGACGACTCCGCCCGCCCGCGTGGCGCTCTCATCGGTCGGGACGGGGGATGCTCCCGGAGCGATCGCCGCGCTCGTCGTCGCCGTCACGGCCGAGCCGTCGCCCGCGAGGACGATGCCGTCGCTGAGCATGTTCGCCGGGCCGGCGCTCGCGACCTCCTGCTGCGACCAGACGTTCCAGCAGACCAGGGCCACGACCGCGAGGAGCCCGACGACCGCTCCGCCCTGCCCGAGCAGCCGGTTCCGGCGCCGCCGGCGCCTCTCGGCTTCGCGGCGCTCCCGCGCCTGCGCTCGGGCGAGCTCCTGGCGCTCGCGCTTGGTCAGGCCGCTTCTCGCACTGTTCCCGGACATCGCCGACGACGCTACGGTCGGAGGCTCCGGCGCGCCGTGGAGTGAGCCCGCCGGATCCTGGGACGGAGTGCGGGTCCTCTCAGGGATCAGGCGAAGAGGCCGGAGCCGAGGAAGTCGGTCTCGTCGCGGGCACCGGGCGGCACCGCGAACACGGCCGAGCCGACGTGCTTCACGTACTCGTTCAGTGCGTCCGTCGCGAGGTTCCGCTGCACGGTGACGAACTGCTCCGGGGAGCGCTGGAACGAGAGGAAGAACAGCCCCGCGTTCAGGCGTCCGAGCTCGTCGTTGCCGTCGACGAAGTTGTAGCCGCGGCGCAGGAGCCGCACCCCGTTGTTCACGCTCGGGTGCGCGAGGCGCACGTGCGACTCCTGATCGATCAGCGGGGCACCCGTGGCGCCGGCCGCTGCGAAGTCGGGCTCCGTGGACTCCGTGCCGCCCGAGAGCGGGGCTCCGGACCCCTTGCTGCGGCCGATGACCCGCTCCTGCTCGCCCAGCTGGCTGCGGTCCCACGTCTCGATGATCATCCGGATCTTCCGCGCGACCAGGTAGCTGCCGCCGACCATCCACGCGGGGCCGTCGGAGGAGGGGACCCAGACGTGCTCCTGGACGGCGTCGGCCTCCTCGGACTTCACGTTCGCCGTGCCGTCCTTGAAGCCGAACAGGTTGCGCGGAGTCGCCTGGGCGGTGGACGTCGAGGAGGTGCGGCCGAAGCCGAGCTGCGACCAGCGGAGCGAGGCCCGGCCGAACGCGATCCGGCTCAGGTTGCGGATGGCGTGCACGGCGACCTGCGGATCGTCGGCGCAGGCCTGGATGCAGAGGTCTCCGCCGCCGGCCGACGGGACGAGCGCGTCGCCGCGGAAGCGGGGCAGGGCCTGCAGCTGCGGAGGCCGGCGGTCGGCGAGGCCGAAGCGGTCGGCGCCGGACTCGTCCGTGAAGAGGGTGGGTCCGAAGCCGACCGTGACGGTGAGCGACGCGGCGTCGAGCCCGAGCGCCTCCCCGGTGTCCTCCGGGGGAGCCGTGTCCGGCCCGTCCACCGCGCCGTTCTCGCCGACCTCGAGGCCCTGGGTCATCCGGGAGGCGGCGAGCGTCCAGTCCTTCAGGAGCTCGACGAGGTCCTCGCGCGTGGTGCCCGCGGCGAGGTCGAACGCGGCGAAGTGCAGCCGGTCCTGCGCGGCGGTGGTGATGCCCGCCTGGTTCGCGCCGAAGAACGGCACGGTGCGCGGGGCGGAGGAGGCCGTCGCGCTCGCGGACGATGTGACGGCCACCGTGCCGCCCACTCCGGCGGCCAGCCCGGCCGTCCCCGCCGAGACGAGGCCGAGCAGCCCGCGCCGCGAGAGGCGGCGGGGTTCGTCGGCGGGCTGCTCGGACTCCGTCGGCCGGGCTCCCTCGTGCTGCTCGGCGTCCACTATGCGGTCGGCTCCTCGACGCCCAGCACCGTGTGGGTCAGCTGCGAGAGCGGCTCGGAGAGAGCGTTGACCGCGTCCGAGAGCTCCTTCTTCTGCTCCGCGGTGAGAGTGGAGTACGCGGCGAAGCCGGAGTCGATCGAGCCGTACTGCGCGAGCAGAGCGTCGAGCTCGGAGAACCGCTGCGTGATCCGTCCGGTGAGGTCGGCGCCCTCGTCGCCGCTGGCGGTCGCGATCGGCTCGACGTTGCCGAACGCCACCTCCGCGCCCTGGACGTTCGCGGCGAAGTCGGTGAGGTCAGTGCTCGACCACCAGTCCTCCTCGCCCGTGATCTTGCCGGCCGCGACCTCGTCGAGCAGGCCGATGGCGCCGTTCGAGATGTCGCCCACCGACACGGTGAAGCCGGGCGCGTTCACGAGGTCGGCCAGGCTCTGCACGTCGTCGACGAGGCCCTGGCCGAACTGGGCGCGCTGCTCGGGGGTGGAGGGCGCCCAGTCGAGGAGCGCGCTCGTGCCGTCGGAGTTGAGGGCACCCTCCGCGGGGGCCCACAGGTCCTTCTCGATGCGGTGGAAGCCGGTCCAGTCCAGGCCCTCGGCGACGGCGTCGACCTCGCGGTAGTCGATGCGCGGGTCGAGGTCGCCGAACGCCTCCGCGGTCGGCTCGATCCGCTCGTAGAAGACGCGGGTCGACGCGAAGAGGCCGCGCGCCTTCTCGTCGTCGCCTGCCTCGTAGGCCTGCGCGAACTCGGCGACCGCGGGGAGCAGCTCGCCCACCTGCGACTTCACGTACGCCACGTAGTTGGTGACCGCCGCCTCCGTCGCCGCCTTCTCGTCCGCCGACTGCGCGGTGGCCTCACCGGTCACGGTGAACTCGCTCAGCCCGACCGGGGCGCCGACCTGCTGGAACTTGCAGGCGGTGTAGTAGGTGCCCGGCTCGAGCTGAGCGACGTAGGAGACGCTCTGGCCCGGGGTCACGTTCTCCTTCTCGCCCACGATCCGCAGCTTGTCCTCGGCCAGGATCTCGAACTCGTTGACGTCCGAGCCGCCGTTGGTCAGTGAGAACGTCACCGCTCCCGCCTCGGCGGTCGCCGTCGACACCTCGCAGGCGTCGTCCCTGATCGCGACGTCGAGCGCGGCGGAGGAGGAGGACGCGGGAGTGTTCGGCACGCAGCCCGCGAGGATCAGCGCCAGGGCGCCGGCGCCGGCGAGGCCGAGGGTGACGCGGGGGAGGGTGGGACGAGCGCGCGAGGACATGCTTCTCCTGGATCGTGGCGAGTGCGCCGGCGGTGCCGGAGCGGGTCAGACGGAGGTGGGAGCGGGAGCGGCGACCGGGGCCGCGCTGCCCCGTCGCGGACCGCGCAGGCGGACCTGGCGGACGAACAGGGCGCCGACGACGACGAGGTAGAGCAGCCAGGCGGCGAACTGCAGAGCGGTCGGCTCGGGCGTGTAGTTGAAGAGGCCGCCGACCACGGCGGTCACGGGCGGCGGGAGGATCGGGCCGAGCGAGAACAGCGGGGTGCCCCAGCCGGGCAGGAGCGACGCCTCCTGCAGGTCGCCGACACCGTAGGAGAGGACGCCGGCCGCGACGAGGATGAGGAAGCCGCCCGTCCAGGTGAAGAAGCGCCCGAGGTCGATCCGGACGAAGCCCCGGAAGATCAGGTACGCGATGACGACCGAGCTGAGGATGCCCAGCATCGCGCCGACCGTGCCGACCCACGCGCTGGATCCCGACCCCGCAGTGCTCGAGGACACGCTCGCCCAGACGAAGAGCGCCGTCTCGATGCCCTCGCGGCCGACGCTGATGAAGCCGAGGACCACGATGCCGAGGGCCGACCCCGCGACGGCGCCGTCGAGCCGGGACTCGAGGTCGCCCTTCATGCTGCGGGCGTTCGCGCCCATCCAGAAGATCATCCAGGTGACCAGGCCGACCGCGAGGATCGAGAGGCCGCCGCCGATGAGCTCCTGAGCCTGGAACGACAGGGTCGAGGGGCCCCAGGTGAGGATCGCACCGGTGACGAGCGAGATCGCGATCGCGGCGGCGATACCGGTCCAGAGCCGCGGCAGCACGTCGCGCCGGCCGAGCTTGGTCAGGTAGGCCACGAGGATGCCGACCACGAGGCCGGCTTCGAGGCCTTCGCGGAGGCCGATGAGGTAGTTTGCGAGCACGCGTGTTCTCTTGGTCGATGGTGGACGAGGAGGGGGCGACTCCCGCCCCGAGTCGATCCGGTCGGCGGGGCTCCGTTGTTCGGTAAGCCTTGCCTAACCCGGGTCGACTGTAGTCCGCTGCCCGGTCGCTGTCCAGAAGCGCCCGCAGCGGAGGCCGCGCAGGACGAGAGGCGGAGAGTGGACGCGGGCCGGGACGCAGCAGCGGAGCGGGTGGTGGCGGTGCACGCCCACCCCGACGACGAGACGATCACCATGGGCGGGACCCTGGCGCGGCTGGTGGCGCAGGGCGCCTCCGTCACCGTCGTCACCGCCACGCGGGGCGAGTGCGGCGAGGTCATCCCCGAGGACCTCGCTCCGCTCGAGGGCTCGGCCGAGCTGGCCGCGCACCGGACGACCGAGCTCGTCGTCGCCCTGACGGCCCTCGGCGTCGCCGACCACCGCTTCCTCGGCGAGGCGGGCGCCCGCGCACCCGGCCTCGCTCCGCGCGTCTACCGGGACTCCGGCATGCAGTGGGGGCCCGGCCGCGTCCCGGTGCCGCTCGAGCCGGTGCATCCCGCGTCCTTCACCGCCGCGCCCGAGGACGAGGAGGTGGCGGATCTCGTCGCCGTCCTCCGGCAGGTCGACGCGGGCGTCGTGCTGTCCTACGACGCGGGCGGCGGCTACGGCCACCCGGACCACGTCCGCACCGCCCGGGTCGCCGAGCGCGCCGCCGAGCTGCTGGGCCTGCGCTTCCTCGCCGTCCTCCCCGACGCGGCCCCGCCCCTCCCCGGGGACGTCGTGATCGAGCTGTCCGCCGAGGACCACGCCCGCAAGCGCGCGGCCCTCGAGGCGCACGCGACGCAGCTGGTGGTCGAGGGCGACGAGGCCCGCCTCTCGAGCGGTCCGCCGTTCACCATCGGCCGCATCGAGCGCTTCCGCCCGGTCGCGCAGGCGGGGCGTCCGGCGCCGCTGCCGGAGGAGCGTCCGACGCTGGGATCGCGGGTGCTGTCGGGCGTCGCCGGAGTCCTGGTCGGCGCGGTGGTCGGAGCGATCACGACCGTCGCCCATCAGAGCACCGTGTCGGTCGGCGGTGTCGTCCTCCCGGTCGGCCTGGCCGCCTCCCTCGCCGGCGTGCTGCTGCTCCTGCTCGGGCTGCGCCTCGTGCTCATCGACCGGTTCGTCGCGTTCTGCACCGCGATGGGCCTGCTCGGGATGATCGGGCTGCTCGCCCTGCGCAGCACCGGCGGATCCGTCCTCGTCCCGGCGAACGGCCTCGGCGTGGCCTGGACCTTCCTCCCCGCCCTCATCGCCCTCGTCGTGATCGCCTGGCCACGGCTGCGGGCGGCCGCTCCCGCCGCCGCCCCGCGGCCCGCGGACGCCGACGCCCCGTCGGCCCCCGTACGATAGAGACACTGTTCGAAGGGACCTGGAGCACCGTGACCTACGTGATCGCACTTCCGTGCGTCGATGTCAAAGACCGCGCCTGCATCGACGAGTGCCCGGTCGACTGCATCTACGAAGGCGAGCGCTCGCTCTACATCCACCCGGACGAGTGCGTGGACTGCGGTGCCTGCGAGCCGGTCTGCCCCGTCGAGGCGATCTACTACGAGGACGACCTCCCCGAGGAGTGGTCCGACTACTACAAGGCCAACGTCGAGTTCTTCGACGAGATCGGCTCCCCGGGCGGAGCCGCCAAGGTCGGCGTGATCGCGAAGGACCACCCGGTCATCGCGGCGCTGCCTCCGCAGAGCCACTGAGGCCGCTCCCGTGGCCCTCGGCGCGCTGCCCGACTACCCCTGGGACCTGATGGCGCCCTTCGCCCGCACGGCGGCGGAGCACCCCGGCGGGATCGTCGACCTGTCGATCGGCTCGCCGGTGGACCCGACGCCCGCCCCGATCCGCGACGCGCTCGCCCGCGCGACGGACTCGCACGCGTACCCCACGACCGTGGGCACCCCCGCTCTGCGCGAGGCGATCGCCGCCTGGTACACGCGGCGGCGCGGAGTCGAGGGCCTCGGGATCGACGAGGTCCTGCCGACGATCGGCTCCAAGGAGCTCGTCGCCTGGCTGCCCTTCCTCCTCGGACTCGGGGAGGGGGACGTGGTCGTGCATCCGCGCGCCGCCTACCCGACGTACGCGATGGGCGCGGCGATCGCCGGCGCCGAGGCGCTCGCCTCCGACGACCCGGCCGAATGGCCCGCGACGACCCGCCTGGTCTGGCTCAACTCTCCCGGCAACCCCGACGGCGCCGTGCTCGACGTGCCAGCCCTGCAGCGCGCCGTCGCGCGTGCCCGTGAGCTGGGGGCCGTGATCGCGGGGGACGAGTGCTACGCCGAGCTCGGCTGGGACGGCCGCTGGGCCGACGAGCCGATCCCGAGCGTCCTCGACCCGCGCGTGGTGGGGGAGGACCGCACCGGGGTCCTCGGCGTCTATTCGTTGAGCAAGCAGTCGAACCTCGCCGGCTACCGCGCCGCCTTCGTCGCCGGGGACCCGGCCCTGATCGCGCGCCTGGTGACCGTCCGCAAGCACGCGGGCATGATCGTGCCCGGTCCGCTGCAGGAGGCGATGATCGTCGCCCTCGCCGACGACGAGCACGTCGCCGCGCAGAAGGAGCGCTACCGCTCCCGCCGAGACCGCCTCCGGCCCGCCCTCGAGTCCGCGGGCTTCCGGATCGACCGCAGCGAGGCCGGACTCTACCTGTGGGCGACCGAGGGCCGCCCGGCCTGGGAGTCCATCGACCGCCTCGCCCGCCTCGGCGTCCTCGCGGGCCCCGGCGTCTTCTACGGGGAGGGCTTCCCCGAGCACGTGCGCCTCTCGCTGACGGCCTCCGACGAGCGGATCGACGCGGCCGTCGAGCGCCTGTCCGGGGGCCTCTGAGGCGTTCGACCCGGCCGATCCTGGCGGGTTCCGACAAGGCCCCGGCCCCAGCGCTGGGCGATGTCACAGTGCCCCCGCTTTGCCCATAGGCTGTATGTGGTTCGGTCGACGGTGCCTCACGAGGCCCCGGCTGCACCACGATCCAGACCCGGCGCCGCCCGCTCCGCGCGAGCGCTTCCGGGGTGCGACCGCGACGACCTGGGAGGCGTTGTGACCGAATCCGGCACGCAGAGCGACGGAACCGCGACGGTGGGCTCCACGGAGCCCGCGACCGGGAGCGCCACGACGCCGCCTCCCGCGCCGGCGGAGCAGGAGCTCCCCGAGAAGGTCACGCTCACCTTCGGCGACCGCACCGCGGACTTCCCGGTCCTGCGCAGCGTCGACGGCTCCTCGAGCATCGACTTCTCGACCCTGTCGAAGCAGACCGGCTTCATGTCGCTCGACTACGGCTTCGTGAACACGGCGGCGACCAAGTCGCAGATCACCTACATCGACGGCGACCAGGGGATCCTCCGCTACCGCGGCTACCCGATCGAGGAGGTGGCCACCAACGCGACCTACCTCGAGGTGGCCTGGCTCCTCATCTACGGCGAGCTGCCGACGGCCGACGAGCTCGCGGGCTTCGACGAGCGCATCCGCCGCCACACGCTCCTCCACGAGGACCTCAAGCGCTTCTTCGACGCGCTCCCGCACAGCGCGCACCCCATGTCGGTGCTCTCGGCCGGGGTCTCGGCTCTGTCGACGTACTACGAGGACAGCTCCAACCCGAAGGATCCGGAGGCGGTGGAGCTCACCACGATCCGCCTCCTGGCGAAGCTGCCCGTGATGGCGGCGTACGCCCACAAGAAGGCGATCGGCCAGGCGTTCCTCTACCCGGACAACTCGCTGAGCTTCGTCGACAACTTCCTCCGCCTCAACTTCGGAACGATGGCCGAGCAGTACCAGGTCGACCCGGTGCTCTCGAAGGCGCTCGACCGCCTCCTGATCCTCCACGAGGACCACGAGCAGAACGCGTCGACGTCGACCGTCCGCCTCGTCGGCTCCACCGAGGCGAACCTCTACGCCTCCGTCTCGGCCGGCATCAACGCCCTGTTCGGCCCTCTGCACGGCGGAGCGAACGAGGCGGTGCTCACCATGCTCGGCCGGATCCGCGAGTCGGGCGAGAGCGTGTCGACGTTCGTCGAGCGGGTGAAGAACAAGGAGGAGGGCGTGCGCCTGATGGGCTTCGGCCACCGGGTGTACAAGAACTACGACCCGCGCGCGAAGCTGGTCAAGGAGAGCGCCTCCGAGGTCCTGCAGGCCCTCGGCGTGAAGGACCCGCTGCTCGACATCGCGATGGAGCTCGAGGCCCTCGCTCTCGAGGACGATTACTTCAAGGAGCGGCGCCTCTACCCGAACGTCGACTTCTACACGGGCGTCATCTACAAGGCGATGGGCTTCCCGACCCGGATGTTCACCGTGCTCTTCGCGATCGGCCGCCTGCCCGGCTGGATCGCCCACTGGCGCGAGATGAACACCGACAAGCAGACCAAGATCGGCCGCCCGCAGCAGCTCTACATGGGGTCACCCGAGCGCCACTGGCCGACCGACCGCTGACCGGTCCCCGAGAGCCCGTCCCCGCCGGGGGCGGGCTCTCGCCGTGCGGCGCACCCGCCTCTCGTCAGCCGTCCGAGGCTCGAACCGCTTCTTCGAGGCGGGACGCAGAGCGGCGTGGTCGCCGCGGACTCGATCAGCACGGGTCGTCCCGGGGTGCCGCCTGCGGGGCCCGGCGGCGCCGGACGCTCGCCCTCAGGCGTGCAGAGCGGCGTTCAGCTCGATGCCGGCGCCGGTGCGGGGGAGGACCTCGACGGCCCCGGTGAGGGAGTTGCGGCGGAAGAGCAGGTTCGGCACGCCCGAGAGCTGCACGGCCTTCACGGTCTGCGGGGCGCCGTCGGCGCGCGGCGCTCCGCCGACCACGACGACCTTGGTGCCGGCGGTCACGTAGAGGCCGGCCTCGACGACGGTGTCGTCGCCGAGGGAGATGCCGATGCCTGAGTTCGCACCCAGCAGCGCCCGCGCGCCGATCGAGACGCGCTGCACTCCTCCGCCCGAGAGGGTGCCCATGATGGAGGCGCCGCCGCCGATGTCCGAGCCGTCGCCGACCACGACGCCCTGCGAGATGCGCCCCTCGACCATCGAGCTGCCGAGGGTCCCGGCGTTGAAGTTGACGAAGCCCTCGTGCATCACCGTCGTGCCGGGTGCCAGGTGCGCGCCGAGGCGGACGCGCGAGGTGTCTGCGATGCGCACCTTCGCGGGGGTGACGTAGTCGGTCAGCCGCGGGAACTTGTCGATGCCGGTGGCCTGGATGCCGTGGCGCCGGAGCGAGGGGCGCAGGCGGGTGAACGACTCCGGCGAGACCGGACCGGCGTTCGTCCACACCACTTTCGGCAGGTGGGCGAAGACGCCGTCGAGGTTCACCTCGTTCGGGCGGACCAGGAGGTGCGAGAGCAGGTGCAGCCGCAGGTAGGCGTCGGACGTGGAGGCGGGCGGCGCCTGCACGTCGATCTGCAGCGTGACCACGTCGATGCGGACCTCGCGGCGCGGATCCTCGCCGGCCTGCTCCTCGAACTCCGCCGGCACGATCCAGGGGTCGCGGCCGGCCGGGATGGTGCCGAGGCGCGGCTCCGGGAACCAGGTGTCGAGGACGGTGCCGTCGGCGGCCACGGTGGCGAGCCCGTATCCCCAGGCGGAGGCGGGCGCGGAGGAGTCTGCGGAGTGCTCGAGGGTCATGCCGATCAGGGTAGCGCGGAGCGTCCGGCCGCTACCCTGGGGCGCATGGCCGATCCGACCACCGCCCCTCCGCTCGACCTGCGCACCGATCCGGTCGCACTGACGCGGATCCTCTGCGACATCCCGTCCGTCTCGGGCGACGAGCTCGAGATCGCGGACGCGGTGCAGTGGGCGCTCGAGCAGTACGACCACCTCGAGGTCATCCGCGACGGCCACACCGTCGTGGCGCGGACGAACCTCGGCCTCGCCCAGCGCGTCGTGATCGCCGGGCACCTCGACACGGTGCCGGTCAACGGCAACCTGCCCGTCGTCGCCGAGACGATCGACGGCGTCGAGCACCTGGTCGGCCGCGGGACCGTCGACATGAAGGCCGGAGTGGCGGTGCAGCTCGTCCTCGCCGCCGAGCTCTCCGATCCGGCCGTCGACATCACCTGGATGTGGTACGACAACGAGGAGGTCGCAGCGGACCTCAACGGCCTCGGCCGTCTCTCCCGGCACCGCCCCGACCTCTTCTCCGCCGACTTCGCCGTGCTCGGCGAGCCGACCAGCGGAGCAGTGGAGGGCGGCTGCAACGGGACGCTCCGGGTCGACGTGGTCACCCGCGGCGTCCGCGCCCACTCCGCCCGCAGCTGGGTCGGCGAGAACGCGATCCACGCGGCGGCGCCGATCCTCGACCGCCTCGCCGCCTACGTACCGCGCGAGGTCGAGGTCGAGGGCCTCGTGTACCGCGAGGGCGTCAACGCCGTGCGCGTCACCGGCGGGGTCGCGGGCAACGTGATCCCGGACCTCTGCACGGTGCAGGTCAACTACCGCTTCGCCCCCGACCGGTCCGGGGAGGAGGCGCTCGCCCACCTCGAGGAGCTCTTCGAGGGGTTCGAGGTGACGGTGGACGATCTGGCCGAGGGCGCCCGCCCGGGGCTGGACGCACCTCTGGCCCAGGCCTTCCTCGCGGCCGTCGGAGCCGAGGCGAAGCCCAAGTACGGCTGGACCGACGTCGCGCGGTTCTCCGCCATGGGCATCCCGGCTGTCAACTACGGACCGGGCGACCCGCTCCGGGCCCACGCCGACGACGAGCGCGTGGCGGTGCGCGAGATCACCGAGTGCGCCGAGGGCCTCCGCCGCTGGCTGACCGCGTCCTCGTGAGCGCGAGCGCCACGGCCGTCCCCGTCCGACTCCGCCTCCGCCTGCGCCTGGTCCCGTGGTGGGCGCGGGTCCTCCTGGTGTACATCGCGACCCGCGTGGTCACGACGGTGATCCTGTTGCAGTTCGCCGCGCACCAGCTCGCGAACCCGTGGACCGGACCCTCCCCGTCCTACTCGGCCTTCGCGTCGATGTGGGACGGCCGCTGGTACGAGATCATCGCGGCCACCGGGTACCCCGGCTTCCTGCCGATCACGCAGGACGGCCACGTGGGAGAGAACGCCTGGGCCTTCATGCCGCTCTACCCGGGCGTCGTGAAGGCGCTGATGGCGCTCACCGGCCTCACCTGGGCTCCGGCCGCCGTGACCGTCTCCGTCCTGTGCGGAGCCGGAGCCTGCCTCGTCCTGTACCGCCTCTTCCGGCACTCCCTCGGCGAGTCGCAGTCGCTGACGGCGGTGCTGCTGTTCTGCGTGGCGCCGACCTCGCCGCTGATGCAGCTCGCCTACGCGGAGTCGATGGCGATGCTGCTGACCGCGGTCACGCTCCTCCTCCTGGTGCGGCGGCGCTGGCTCGCGGTCGTGCCCGTCGTGCTGCTGCTGGGCCTGACGCGGCCGAGCGGGCTCGCCTTCGCCGCCGCGCTCGGCCTGTACGTCGTCTACCGGTTCGTCCGGCGCCGCACGGAGCCGTTCCCGCGGTCGGAGTGGCTGCCGGCCGTGGGCCTGACGGCGTGGGGGCTCGTGGTCGGCTTCCTCTGGCCCGCCGTGGCGTGGGCCGTCACCGGGTCGATGACCGCGTACACCGACACCGAGCTGGCGTGGCGTGCGGTCTACATCGGCTACCAGGAGCTGCTCCCGCTGACCCCGTGGTTCCAGGGCGGCGCCTGGTGGGGCTCGTGGTGGTTCGGGGCTCCGGCCGTCGGCGTCGTGCTGGTGGTGCTCCTCCTGGCGGCGTTCGTCGGGATCCTCGCCGCACCGTGGACACGGAGGCTGGATCTCTTCAGCCGGGCCTGGGTCGCCGGGTACGGCGTCTACCTGCTGGCGTTCTTCTTCCCGCAGTCGAGCACCTTCCGGCTGCTGGGCCCGATGTTCCCGCTCGTCGGAGCGCTGGCGGTGCCGCGCTCGCCGGTCTTCCGGGTCGCGCTGGTCCTGCTCGGGATCGGCGGCCAGATCGTCTGGATCTCGATCTGCTGGGCCGTCGCCGGATCGGACTGGACTCCGCCGTGATCGTGCCGCGCGCCCGCCCGGCGCGGTGCTCCTCCGGGGACTCCCGACTCCCGCACGGGTATGCTCGTCGGAATGTCTCCCCTCACGCCAGCCGGTGAGCCGCGACACGCGTCGCCCCTCCTCCGGCCGACCCGCCGGCGAGCCGCGGCGACACCCGCCCGCTCCCCGCTGACGACCGCCTCCGCCTCCTCGACGGACCGCGGGCCTCTCGCGTGAGCGCCACCGCGATCGCGCCGGAGACGGAGGACGCCTCTCCGTCCCGCTCCCGCTGGGGTCTGCTCCGGAGGATCCCGTGGTGGATCCAGGTGCTCCTGGTCTTCGCCGTGTCCCGCGTCGTCACGACCGTGATCATGCTCCGTGTCGGCGCCGTGCGTCAGGGCGTCGAGTGGACGGGACTCCGCGACACCTACGTCCGATTCGCGACGACGTGGGACGGCGGCTGGTACGAGCGGATCGGGATGACGGGGTACCCGTCGGTCCTGCCGCTCTCGCCGTCCGGAGCCGTGGAGCAGAACCCCTGGGCGTTCATGCCCGTCTACCCGTTCACCGTCCGCGGCCTGATGAACATCACCGGGCTCGACTGGGCGAATGCGGCGGTGCTCGTCGCCCTGGTCTGCAGTGCAGCGGCGTGCCTGGTGATCTACCGGCTGTTCCGCGTCTCGCTCAGCGAGGGCCAGGCGCTGATGGGGATCGTCTTCTTCTGCGTCGCTCCGACGTCCCCGATCCTGCAGATCGGCTACGCGGAGTCCGGCGGCATCCTCCTGACGGCCGTGCTGCTCCTCCTGCTGGTGCGCCGCAAGTGGATCTGGACGTTCCCCGTCGTGCTGGTCGTGGGGCTCCTGCGCCCGAGCGGTCTCGCGATCGCGGCGATGACGGGCCTCTACTTCCTCTACCGCGTCTGGCGGCACGTGCGCGGCACCGAGCCGTTCGCCCGCCGGGAGTTCGCCTTCACGGTCTCCCTCACGGTCTGGTCCCTCGCGGTGGGGTTCGCCTGGCTGCTCATCGCCTGGGCCGTGACCGGCTCCTTCACCGCCTACACCGACACCGAGCTCGCCTGGCGCAGCGTCTTCATCGGCGAGGGCGAGCTCATCCCCTTCACCTCCTGGTTCGCCGGTGGAGGCTGGTGGGGAGGCCTCTGGTTCGGCTCGCCGATCACGGGCATGGGCATCACCGTCGTGGTGGTGCTCGGATTCCTGGCGATCCTGTTCTCGCGGGCCACGCGCAGCCTCGACGTCTTCTCGCGGCTCTGGGTCGGCGGCTACGCGATCTACCTCTTCGCGTTCTTCTACCCGCAGTCGAGCACGTTCCGCATCCTGATGCCGATGTTCCCGCTGGCCGGGGCGCTCGCGGTGCCGCGGTCGACTCTCCTGAGGGTGTTCGTGGTGGCCGCATCGATCGTCGGGCAGATCGTCTGGGTGCTGCTGTGCTGGGTGTTCACCCCGGGCGACTGGTCCCCGCCGTGATCGGCTGACGCCCGACTTCCGGGCGCGGTTCGGAACACCCCCGCGGATGCACGATAATAGGGGGATACGTCACGAAAGGGGAACTCTATGGCGGCCATGAAGCCGAGGACCGGAGACGGACCGATGGAGGCTGTTAAGGAGGGCCGACTCATCGTCGTGCGCGTTCCGCTCGAAGGAGGCGGACGCCTCGTCGTCTCGGTCAACGATGCAGAGGCGAAAGAGCTGCACGACGCGCTCGCGTCGGTGGTGTCTCCCGCCTGATCCGCACCGTCGTGAACGCCCGTCGCACACCGTGCGGCGGGCGTTCCGTCTTTCCTCGGTCGGCCGCGCTCGTCAGGCGCGGCGCTTGTTGGCCTGCAGCAGGCCGTCGCCGATCGGCGAGAGCACGCTGACCACGGCGGGGGAGGCGCAGACCTCGGCCACCAGCGTGCGGAACGCCGTCGCGATCTCGTCGCGCTGCGCGGGGTTGGCCACGCGTCCGCGCCAGAGCGCGTGGGGGACGAGGACCGTCCCGCCCGGACGGACGAGCCGCAGCGCGTGCTCGACGTTCTCGATGACCTGCAGCGGATCGCCGTCGACGAAGACGATGTCGTAGGAGTTCTCGTTCATCCGGGGCAGCACCTCGAGGGCGCGGCCCGGGATGAGCCGCAGCCGGTTGGGCGAGATGCCCGCCTCGTGGAACTGGGCGCGCGCGTGCTGCTGGTGCACGGCCTCGGAGTCGATCGAGGTGAGCATCGCCTCGGGGGCGCCGTCGAGCAGCCACAGGCCGCTCACTCCGGTGCCGGTGCCGATCTCGATGATGGAGGTCGCGCGCGCCGCGGCGGCGACCAGCGCGGCCTGCGCTCCGATCGAGGGGGAGACGGCGTCGATGCCCAGCTCGACCGAGAGCCGGCGGGCCGAGGCGATGGCCTCCGACTCGACGACCGCGTCCTCGGCGTACTTCCAGTTGGCATCCTTGTCGGACACGGGGGCGCTCCTCTGATCGGTGCACCGAGCGGATCGCGCCCGGGCATCGTCAGGGTACGGTGGCGCGCGGGCTCCGCGAGGGAGGCGCGGCGGGTTAGTGTTGTCCTCGTGTTCGGTCTGACGTTCGACAAGCTCCTCATCATCGGGGTCATCGCTGTCTTCGTGCTGGGTCCCGACCGCCTCCCGCACTACGCCGCCCAGCTCGGGCAGCTCGTGCGCAAGGTGCGCGGATTCGCCACGCAGGCCCGGGAGCGCGTCAAGGACGAGATGGGCGACGAGTTCAACGACGTCGACTGGAAGAAGCTCGACCCGCGCCAGTACGATCCCCGCCGCATCATCCGCGACGCCCTGCTCGAGGACGATCCGGCCCCCACCGTGAAGCCGCCCACCGCTGTCGCCGCTCCGGTCGTGCCGGGCGGCACCGGCTCCGCGCAGGACAGCTACTACACGACGATGCAGCGCTCCGTCTCGTCCGGCACGCTCTCGAGCGTCGCGCCGCCGCCGATCGACTCCGAGGCCACCTGAGCCCTGCTCCGCGAGGAGCGTCGGGCGGGCGTCTCGACCGACGCCGCCCGCACGAAGCCGCGCGGAGGCGTCAGCCGACGGCGAGCGGAAGACGACGGCCGGTCAGTCCCCGCGGCCGCGCGGCGAGCGTCGCCGCCAGGGCGTCGATCGCCCGGGCGGCAGGATCCTCCGGATCGCCGACGACGACGGGCACGCCCTCGTCGCCCCCTGCCCGCAGCGCCACGGAGATCGGCAGCGACGCGAGCAGCGGCACCTCGTCGCCCGTCGCAGTGAGCCGACGCGCGACCTCGGCCCCGCCTCCGCTGCCGAAGAGCTCCAGCACCGAGCCGTCGGGCTGCGGAAGCCCCGACATGTTCTCGACCACTCCGACGATGCGCTGACCCGATTGGCGGGCGAGCGCGCCGCTGCGCTCGGCCACGTCGGCGGCCGCCGGCTGCGGGGTGGTGACGATGAGGACCTCCGCATGCGGGAGCAGCTGCCCGATGGAGATCGCCACATCCCCCGTGCCGGGAGGCAGGTCGAGCAGGAGCACGTCGAGGTCGCCGAAGTACACGTCGGTGAGGAACTGGGAGATGGTGCGGTGCAGCATGGGTCCGCGCCAGGAGACGGCCGCCCCCCGGGTGTCGCCCTCGAGGAACATCCCGATCGAGATGACCTTCACGCCGTGCGCCACCGGCGGCAGCATCAGCTCGCCGACGCGGGTGGGCCCCGCGACGCGCCCGTCGTGCATCAGGCCGAGCAGGCCGGGGATGGAGAAGCCGTGCACGTCGGCGTCCACGAGGCCGACCGCGAGCCCCCGCTGAGCGAGGGCGACCGCGAGGTTGGCGGTGACGGTCGACTTGCCGACACCGCCCTTGCCGCTGGTGACCGCGTACACGCGGGTGAGCGAGTCCGGGCCGAAGGGCATGCTCCGGCGGCCGCCCTGGAGGCGCTCGGTGAGGGCGGTGCGCTGCGCCGACGTCATGACTCCGACCACGACGTCGACCGCCGTGACTCCGGGAGCCGAGGTCGCGGCCTCGCGCACGTCGCGCTCGATCGCGGAGGCGGCCGGACAGCCGACGATGGTCAGCCGGATCGCGACGCGGACCGCTCCGTCGGCCCCCGCCTCGACCGACTCGAGCATGTCGAGCTCGGTGATGGGCTTCCGGATCTCCGGATCGACGACGCGGGCCAGCGCCGTCCTGACGGCGGTCTCGATGGCGGCGACGTCAGGCATCGCGCCGCTCGGGCTCCTGCGCCCGATCCTTCTCGAGCTCCTCGAGCAGGCCGCGCAGCTCCGAGCGGATGAAGTCCTTGCTCGCCATGTCGCGGATCGCCAGGCGCAGGGCCACGACCTCGCGCGCGAGGTACTCGGTGTCCGCGAGGTTGCGCTCGGCCCGCTGACGGTCCTGCTCGATCTGCACGCGGTCGCGGTCGTCCTGGCGGTTCTGCGCGAGCAGCAGCAGCGGCGCGGCGTAGGAGGCCTGCAGCGAGAGGATCAGCGTCAGCACCGTGAAGCCGAGGGCCTGCGAGTCGAAGCGCGCGTCCGCGGGCCCGTAGGTGTTGAACATCAGCCAGAAGACGCAGAAGATCGTCATCCCGACCAGGAACCACGGCGTGCCCATGCCGCGGGCGAACGACTCGGTCAGGCGGCCGAAGCGGTCGCTGCTCGGGCGGTTCCGCCGGGAGAGGACGCGGGTGCGCAAGCCCTTCGGAGCGTCCAGGCGCCGGTCCTGCTTGGTGTCCCTAGCCACGCGCGCCCCTCCGTCCCCGTCGTGTCCTGCCTGTCGCCGCGGGTGCCGGCGGCACGAGCGGGACGCCCTGCGTCGCCGTCGTCACCGGCTTCCTCGGTTCGTCGTCGTCGCCGTGGCTGCGCCAGTCGTCGGGGAGGAGGTAGTCGAGGACGTCGTCGATGGTCACGACGCCGACGAGGCGGTGGGACGCGTCGACGACGGGCACCGAGACGAGGTTGTAGCTGGCCAGGATCCGGGCGACCTCGGCCGCCGAGGTCTCGGGCGTGATCGGGTCCATGCTCTGGTCGAGCAGGGTGCCGAGGCGCTCGTGCGGCGGGTAGCGGAGCATCCGCTGGAAGTGCACCATGCCGAGGAAGCGGCCGGTCGGCGGCTCGTAGGGCGGCAGTGTGACGCAGACGGCGGCGCCGAGGGCCGGGGCGAGCTCGTGGCGGCGGATGAGGGCGAGACCCTCGGCGACGGTCGCCTCGGAGGAGACGATGATCGGCTCCGTGGTCATCAGACCGCCGGCGGACTCCGGGGCGTAGGTGAGGAGCATGCGGACGTCGTCCGCCTCCTCGGGCTCCATCAGCTCCAGGAGCGCCTCGCCGCGCTCCTCCGAGAGCTGGGCGATCAGGTCGGCCGCGTCGTCCGGCTGCATCTGGTCGAGGACGTCGGCGGCGCGGTCGTCGTCGAGCCGGCCGAGGATCTCGACCTGCTCGCTCTCGGGCATCTCCTCGAGCACGTCCGCGAGGCGGTCGTCCGAGAGCTCGCCGGCGACCTCGAGCATCCGCTGCTGCGGCAGGTCGAGGAGCGTGCTGGCGAGGTCGGCGGGCTTGAGCTCGGAGAGGCTGGCGACGTACTGCTCGGCGGACTGCGCCTCGGTCGAGACGCTCTCGCGGACCTCGCGCCAGCCGGCGAAGGCGGTCGCGCCCTTGGCGAAGGGGGAGGGGCTGGTCTTGGGCCGGCGGACGAAGAGCTGCGCGAGCTCCCACTCGCCGGGAGCGGCCTCCTCGATCGCGACGTCCTCGACGACCGCGTCACCGGAGCCGTCCACGAAGCTCACCCGGCGGCCGAGGAGCTCGGCGATGACGCGGACCTCGCCGCCCCGCTGCTCGAAGCGGCGCACGTTGATCAGCCCGGTGGTGATGATCTGGCCGCTGCCGATGCTGGTGACCCGGCCGATCGACACGAAGACGCGACGGCGCCCGGGGATCTCGACCACCAGGCCGACCACCCGCGGGGCGTCGTTCTGCCGGTAGACCAGGAGCACGTCGCGGACCTTGCCGACGCGATCGCCGGCCGGGTCGAAGACACTGCATCCGGCCAAGCGCGCGACGAAGACTCTGGCGGAACTCACGGCTACAAACCTAGTCCCGTGCAGCCGGGCGGACGCCGAGCGTTCCCGGCTCGCCCTCGGCCGGTTCTCCGAATCCGTTCAGAGACCTTCAAGTGGCCTGTGCGATTCTGTCCGGGTGACTCAGCAGACGCCGTTCAGCGGCCGAGGGCCGGCCTTCCCCACGATCCCGCGCGGGGAGATCCTCGCCACGTTCGACACGTACCAGGAGGCGCAGGCCGCCGTCGACGTGCTCGCCCGCGCCGACTTCCCGGTGCGCCAGCTCGCCATCATCGGCAATGAGCTCAAGAGCGTCGAGCGGGTGACCGGCAAGCTCACCTGGGGCCGCGTCGCTCTCGCCGGAGCGGCCTCCGGCGCCTGGCTCGGCGTCTTCCTGGGCCTCCTGCTCATCATCTTCTCGCCGACGACGGAGCTCTCCTTCCTCATCGCGGCGGTCCTCCTCGGCGCCGGCTTCGGGATGCTCTTCGGGCTCGCCTCCTACGCCGTGAACCGCCGCCGTCGCGACTTCACCTCGACCATGCAGGTGATCGCGACCAGCTACTCCGTGCTCGTGGACCCCGAGGTGGTCAACCGCGCGCGCAACCTGCTCGACGGCGGCACCTCCCCGGCGGAGGCGCCGCAGACGGCCTGGGCTCCGCCGCCCGCCGCGGTCGGCGACCCGCAGCCGCAGCCCGTCCGCCCCGAGGACGACCCGCGCTGACGATCCTCCACGAAAGCCCCCGGTCCGCCGGGGGCCTTCGTCGTTCCGGGGGCGGGGCGGCTCAGGCGGAGCCGACGGGCGGGAGGACGATGTCGACCGCGAGACCCCGGGGGGAGCGGTTGACCAGGGCGACCGTCCCGCCGGCCGAGAGCACGGTGGTGTGCACCAGGGCCAGTCCGAGACCGCTGCCGCCGGAGGCGAGGGTCCGGGAGTCGTCCGGGCGGGAGAAGCGGTCGAAGGCGACCGGGATGAAGGCGTCGGGCATCCCCGGTCCGTCGTCCGAGACGCTGAGCATCAGGCGCCCGTCCGACTGCGAGAGGGAGGCGACGATCATGCCGCCGCCGTTCATCGCCTGGATCGCGTTCCTCACGAGGTTGTCGATCACCCGGCCTAAGTCCTGGGACGCGACCGCGTAGAGCCGGGCCGGCTCGCGCTCGTCGATCTCGTAGTCGATCTCCACCCCCGACTCCGAGGCGAGCAGACGGGTGCGGTCGACGGCGCCCACCAGCTCGTCGACGAGCTCGGCGAAGGGAGCGGTCGGGCGGACGGTGCGGCTCTCGATGCGCGAGATGTCGAGCAGGGCGGACGCGAGGCGCACGAGCCGGTCGACGCTCTTCTGCGCATCGAGGATGACCCGGTCGACCGCGACCGGATCGTCGACGCGGTGGTGGGCGATCTCGAGCTGCGCGGAGAGCGCGGCGAGGGGAGTGCGGAGCTCGTGGCTCGCATCCGACACCATCTGCTTCTCCCGGGCCAGCGACGCGGTCTGCTTGGTCAGGAACGCGTTCAGCGTCACCGCGAGCTCGTCGATCTCGTCGCGCGTGCCGACGACCGGGAGCTGGTCGCCCTGCCCGGGCTCGGCGGCGATCTGATCCGCGCGCGCCCGCATCCGGCGCACCGGGGCGAGGGCCGCGCCCGTCAGGATCCACGAGGCGAGCCCGAACGTGACGACGAGGAAGATCGCGGCGTAGACGAGCACGTGGGCGAAGTCGTCGAGGACGAGCTGCGACGCGGCCTGATCGCGGGCGGAGGCGACCTGCCAGACGCCGCGATCGCTCTCGATGGCCGTGAAGCGGACCAGGTAGCTGCCGTTCGCCGTCGTCACGTCGGCGTACCGGGGCGAGGTGTCGGCGGGCTCCTCCGCCAGAGCGCTGAGCACCTCGCCGCTCAGGCGCGAGGGCATGGTCGAGGTGCTGACGCTTCCGTCGGGAGCGAGAGCGAGGAACAGCTGGCCCGTCGACGAGCCCTGCGTGCGCGGGACGTTGCCCGCCGAGATGTCGCGGCGCACCTCGTCCTCGATCGACATCAGGATCGTCCGCTCGCTGCGGTCGACGATGCCGGTGACCACCTGGTAGAAGAGCAGCGCCGCGAGCGCGAAGAGGGCGGTCGCCACAGCGACCGTTCCCACGGTGATCCTCGCGCGGATCGAGAGCGCGCCGACCCTGCGGCGTGCCGTGCTCATCCGCGACACGGGCTACTCGACCGGGCGGAGGAAGTAGCCCTTGCCGCGGACGGTCACGATGCTGACGCCCGTGTCCTCGGTCGGGAGCTTCTTGCGCAGGTAGCTGACGTACTGGTCGACGATGTTGTTGTCGACGATCTCGCCGCCGCCCCAGATCTCGGAGAGGATCCGCTGGCGGGTCACGACGGAGCCGACGGGAGTGATGAGGAGCTTGAGGAGCTCGAGCTCCTTCGGGCTGACGTGGATGCGTGAGCCGTCGGCGGTGCGCCGGATGCTCGATCCGTCCACGGTGATGCGTCCGACGTCGATCGAGGTGGACATCAGCGACGGGCTGCGGCGCAGGAGGGCCCGGAGGCGCGCGTTGAGCTCGGTGAACGCGAACGGCTTGGTCAGGTAGTCGTCCGCTCCGGCGTCGAGCCCGAAGACGCGGTCCTCGATCGCGTCCCGCGCGGTCAGCAGCATGATCGGCGTGGGCCGGCCGAGCTCGCGGATCCGGCGGCAGATCTCGAAGCCCGACATCGCCGGCAGCATGACGTCCACGATGGCGGCCGAGAACTCGGCGTTGCTGAACGCGACGAGCGCGTCGATGCCGTTCGTGGTCAGCACGGCCTCGTAGCCGGCGTCTTCGAGGCCGCCGACGAGGGCCTCACCCATGGCTGGATCGTCTTCGACGACAAGGATCTTCACGCGCTCACCCTACGGCCCGGCTCCCAGGAGGACGCACTGCGCGGGCCGTGTGTCGATCGGATGCGGGATCGACCCATCCGATCGGCGCTGGGCGACGAATGAGGAGCAACAGACCGCTCGGGGGCGTGGCGGGAGAGGCGCGATCAGTGGCGCATTTCTACTCTTCTCTCCCCGTCGGCCCGATGATCCTGTTCGCGAAGTTCACCTCTACCGTCACCCGAAGGCGGCACAAAATGCTCAATATTCTTTCCATCTGGGCGCGTCTCGCGCTGTCGGTCCTCCTGTGGATCGTCCTTCTTCCCGTCATGCTCGTCCTGCTGTCGTTCCGCACGGGCAGGAGCGCCTCGCTCCCCGCCCTGCGACCGGTGCCGGTTCCCGCACCGACGGTGGCGATCGACACCCGGAGCACCAGCGGCGCGTACCAGGCCCACTTCCCGGTCGTTCCGGGCTCGACGCCCCGCTCCCATGAGCTCCGGCGTCGTCCGCCCACCGATCCCCGACGCCCGAACAGCCTGCCCCTCTCCGCCAGGAGGGGGCGCGGCTGTTCGTCGTTCCCCGGGTCGATCCCGACTGACCGACAGATGTCGATTTCGGCTCCTCTCGATCGCGAGCCGCGTCAAGCCCTTCGCAGAATCTCAGGGACTGGCAATACAGTGCTCGCACATGGTTCACCGATCGGAAGGAACGCGGATGCTCCGCGCCACGCTCGACACCGCTGGGATCCAGCTCGATTCGACCACGGGATCCCCCGTGCGCCCCGACACCCCGGTCTCGGTGGTCGCGTCGGCGCCTCAGAGCCTGATCTCGCGGATGCTCGGACGCCGCCGCTGCGAAGCCTGCGGAGCGGCCTCGGCCCGTCGCCGCGACGGCTTCTGCTCGGCCGACTGCGCCGGCACCTTCCACCTCTACGAGTGAGCCCGACCGGCCGAGTGCCGGTGGTGAACGTCCCGAAGGCCCGTGATCGACGATCGCGGGCCTTCGTGCTGTCTCGGGAGTGTCGGAGCGCCGGCTGAGGAGCGCCACGGTCGGACTCGGTCGCCCACCGGGTGACGCCGCTCGGTCCGTGATGGAGGGGTGCGCCTCGAGGGGCGTCGAGCACCGGAGCTGAGCGCCCATGTGCGAGGAAGGAGAGCGGAGGACCGCGGGTGTGCCCCCAGTAGGATTCGAACCTACGCCCCTGCCTCCGGAGGGCAGTGCTCTATCCCCTGAGCTATGGGGGCCAGGAGTGCCTGACCACATTAGCACCCGGGCGGGGCGGGCCCCGACGCCGGGAGCGGTCCTCGCGCATGCCACGATGGAGCCATGCTGCGCACCGTCTCCGCCTCGCTGGATCTGCGTCTGAACGGCCCGACCGACCTGATCTTCCTGGTGGCGGCGACGCCCACGGGCGACTCGTTCGAGGACTCCTTCACCGTCCGGCTCGACGGGCAGGAAGTGCCGGTGCGGGAGTTCCCGGCGCGGCACGGCGCCCGCGTGCACCGCGTCGCGGGGAACGAGGGCGACCTGCGGGTCGAGTACCGGGCGCGGGTCGCCGGCCACGGCGCTCCGGACGAGCCGAGCGAGCTCGAACTCGTCGAGTACCTGCGGCCGAGCCGGTACGCCGAGGCGGACGTGCTCGGCGGGATCGCCCGGCGCGAATTCGGGCGGGCCCGGGGCTTCGAGGCGCTGACGGCCGTCGAGGAATGGGTGCACGGCCATGTGTCGTACGTCTACGGGTCGACGGTCGGCACCGGGGGAGCGGCGCAGGTCATCGAGAGCGGCCAGGGCGTGTGCCGGGACTTCGCGCACACGGTCGCCGGGCTGCTCCGCGCTCTCGACATCCCCGCCCGGGTGACGGCGGTCTACGCGCCGGGCCTCGAGCCACGCGACTTCCACGCGGTCACGGAGGCCTGGGTCGGCGGCGCCTGGCACGTCGTGGACGCGACCCGGCTGGCTCCGCGCGGGTCGATGCTGCGCATCTCGTCCGGCCGGGACACGGCCGACACCGCGTTCCTCAGCAGCTACCTGACGGATCTGCGCCTGACCGGGATGAGCGTGGAGGCCTACTGCGACGCGGCGCTCGTCGACGACCACGTCTCGCCGGTGCGCCTGGGCTGACGCCGGGGCTCAGCCGGCGAGGACGCCGATCGCCGACCGCACGAGCGGCTCGGGGTCCCCCGGCTCGACGAAGGAGGCGCTGGACGCCTCGATCCAGTACTCGCCGACGAAGGCGTCCGCGACGCCCCGCCCCTCGGTCACCTGGTAGTAGCCCTCGATCTCCGGCGGCTTGCCGTAGGTGGGGACGGCCTTGCTGGTGGTGAAGAACTCGTTCTTGAGCGCCTCGATCACCGCGGGGTCGAGGTGGGCCACGGCCAGCTGCAGCTCGGCGCCCGAATCGTCGGACCATCCGCAGACCAGGCCGTCGTACTGGGCGATCTCCTCGGAGACGGCAGTGGTCCCGATGCCGTCGTCCGGGGAGAATCCGCCCCACAGGCCCGCGAGCGCCGAGGCCGGGACCAGCTGCTCGCAGGCGAGGGGGATCGGCGTGCCGCTGACGGCGCCGCTCGCGCTCGGCTCCGGGTCGGCCGCGGGGGAGCAGCCGGAGAGGGCCGCCGCGGCGAGGGCGACGAGGAGGAGGGCGGCGGGACGGCGCATGCGTCGCACCCTAGCAACGCCGCCCTGCCGAGCGGCCCAGCGGTGCAGGAGGGACGGGGGGCGCGGGCGCGGCGGCCGGTAGAATCGCTCCCCGTGACTCCCGAACAGCTCGCCGCCTCCCTGCACGCCCTCGTCCTCGACGCCGTGCAGCGACGGGGGAGCGATGCGGGCGTCGAGCTCTCGGACGTCGTGCTGGAGCGCCCGAAGAACCGCGACCACGGCGACTGGGCCTCGAACATCGCGATGAAGCTCGCGAAGCGGGTCGGCGCGAACCCGCGCGAGCTCGCCGCCGAGCTGGCCGAGGGGCTGGGCGCGGTCGAGGGCGTCGCCACGGTCGAGGTCGCCGGTCCCGGCTTCCTCAACGTCCGGCTCCAGGCCGCGGCCGCGGGCGCCCTTGCCGGCGCGATCGTCGAGGCGGGCGAGGCCTACGGCACCGGGTCCGCCTACGCCGGCGTCCGGATGAACCTCGAGTTCGTCTCCGCCAACCCCACCGGCCCCATCCACATCGGCGGGACGCGCTGGGCGGCGGTCGGCGACAGCCTGGCCCGGATGCTCCTCTCGCAGGGCGCCGAGGTGACCCGGGAGTACTACTTCAACGACCACGGCGCGCAGATCGACCGCTTCACGCGGAGCCTCCTCGCCGCCCACCGCGGCGAGCCGACCCCGGAGGACGGCTACGGCGGCGCCTACATCGGCGACATCGCCGAGCGCGTCGCGGCCGCCTACCCGGGCGACCTCGCCGTCCTGCCCGAGGAAGAGCTCGCCGAGACCTTCCGCTCGATCGGCGTCGAGCTGATGTTCGGCGAGATCAAGCAGAGCCTGCACGAGTTCGGCGTCGACTTCGACGTGTACTTCCACGAGAACTCCCTGCACGAGTCGCGTGCCGTCGACCGCGCGATCGAGCGCCTCCGCGAGCTCGGGCACATCTTCGAGGCGGACGGCGCCACCTGGCTGCGGACCACCTCGTTCGGCGACGACCGCGACCGCGTCATCATCAAGAGCGACGGGGAGGCGGCCTACATCGCGGGCGACCTCGCCTACTACCTCGACAAGCGCGAGCGCGGCTTCGATCGGGCGATCATCATGCTCGGCGCCGACCACCACGGCTACATCGGCCGGATGATGGCGATGTGCGCGGCGTTCGGCGACACCCCGGGCGTGAACCTCGAGATCCTGATCGGCCAGCTGGTCAACCTGCTCCGCGACGGCGAGGCGGTCCGGATGTCCAAGCGGGCGGGGACCGTCGTCACGATGGAGGACCTCACGGAGGCCGTCGGCGTGGACGCCGCGCGCTACTCGCTGGTGCGCTCCTCGGCCGACTCGACCCTCGACATCGACCTCGACCTGCTGACCAAGCGGAGCAACGACAACCCCGTCTACTACGTGCAGTACGCCCACGCGCGCACCCGCCAGGTCGCGGCGAAGGCCGCGGCGTCGGGCGTCCCCGTCGAGCCGTTCGCGCCCGAGACGCTGGTGCATCCGACCGAGTCGGCGCTGCTCGGCGGCCTGCAGGAGTTCCCGCGCATCGTGGCGCACGCCGCGGAGCTGCGCGAGCCGCACCGCGTCGCGAGGTACCTCGAGGAGGTCGCCGGCCTCTACCACCGCTGGTACGACAACTGCCGGGTCGTGCCGCAGGGCGAGGACCCGGTCGAGGCCGTGCACTCGACCCGGCTGCGCCTGAACGAGGCGACCGGGCAGGTGCTCCGCAACGGGCTCTCCCTGCTGGGCGTCACGGCCCCGGACCGGATGTGAGCGCGTCGGGGGCGGCGCCGCGGCGCCGGCGCGGGGGACGCGCGGCCGTGGTGGTCGTCGTGGTGCTGGTGCTGCTCGTGGTCGCGGCGGTGGTGGGCGACTCGCTCGCCCGCCGCGCCGTTGCGGACCGCGCCGCCGCGAGCCTCCGCGAGGCGCTCGCACTGCCCGCGGACCGGGCGGTGGACGTCGACGTCGCCGGCTGGGCCGTTCTCCCGCAGCTCGTCTCAGGGCGGCTGGACCGGCTCGACCTGCGCAGCTCGGACGTGACGTTCGGCGAGCTCGACGGCGACGTCGCCGCGACCCTGATCGGGGTGCCGGTGAGCGGCGTCGGAGCGGTCGAGTCGGGCAGCACGACGGTCGCGATCGACGCGGCCTCGGTCTCGCGGCTCGTCACCGAGCGCAGCACCGTTCCTGTCGACGAGGTGACCCTGGACGCTCCGCTCGTGCGCGTGACCGCCTCCGTCGAGGTGCTGGGCCTCCGGCTCGGCGCGGGCGTGGGGATGGAGCTCGCCGCCGTGGACGGCGCCATCCGGCTGACCCCGGCCGAGGTCTCCGCCGCCGGTGCGACCTTCTCGGCGACCGACTTCCGCGACCGCTTCGGCGCCGTCTCCGGCGACCTGCTCGCTCCGTCGTCCGTGTGCATCGCGGACTCGGTACCGCGCGGACTGACGCTGACCGGGGTCGAGGTCGCCGACGAGTCGCTGAACGCGAGCTTCGCGCTCTCTCCGACGTTCCTCAGCGACCCCGCGGAGCAGGAACCGGGCACGTGCGCCTGAGCCCGCGCGGCGCCGCCGCCCCGGACCGGTAGGATCGGAGCCCTGTGCCGGCGTCTTCCGCGGGCCGAACACTGACATCGCTGGCTTCAGGGGTCAATCCGGACCCGCTCGCCCCGCAGTGACGCTCCCACTCTCTCCTGTGAGGTCTCACCCGTGGACACCGTCGACGCCCGCGCCCGCGCCCCCCGGCATCCGCTCGCGCCTGAGTGGCTGCACACGCCCGCCGACCCGAACGCCCTGGCCGACGGCGTGTGGCCGGACAGCGCCGAGCGCGGCGAGGACGGCGGGATCCGGATCGCCGGAGTGCCCGTCGCCGAGCTGGTGCGCGAGCACGGCACTCCTCTCTACGTGGTGGACGAGGCCGACGCCCGCCGCCGGGCCGTCGAGATGCGTGAGGTCTTCGCCCGCGAGCTCGGCCGGATCGGCACCGGCGTCACGGTCTACTACGCGGGCAAGGCGTTCCTCTCGACCGAGGTCGCCCGCTGGATGCGCGACGAGGGCCTGAACCTCGACCTCTCCAGCGGCGGCGAGATGGCAGTGGCCCTCGCCGCCGGGATCGAGCCCGAGCGCTTCGGCCTCCACGGCAACAACAAGTCGCTCCGCGAGATCGACAGGGCCGTCGAGGTGGGCGCGGGCACGATCGTGCTCGACAGCCTCGTCGAGATCGAGCGCGTCGCAGCCGCGGCCGAGCGGCACGGCCGCGTGCAGGCGGTGCGCCTCCGGGTCAACAGCGGAGTGCACGCGCACACCCACGAGTTCCTCGCCACGGCGCACGAGGACCAGAAGTTCGGCCTCGCGCTCGCCGACTGCCCGGCCGCGGTCGCCCGCATCCGCTCCTTCTCCTCCCTGCGGTTCCTCGGGCTGCACTGCCACATCGGATCCCAGATCTTCGGCTCCGCCGGGTTCGCGGAGTCGGCGTCGCGCCTGCTCGACGTCCACGCGGCACTGCTCGCGGACGGGCCCGTGCCGGAGCTCAACCTCGGCGGCGGCTTCGGCATCGCGTACACCAGTGCCGACGACCCGACCCCGATCGCCGAGATCGCGGCCGCCGTCGCCGACGCGGTCGCCGAGCAGTGCTCCGCCCGCGGCGTCCCGGTGCCGCACATCGCGATCGAGCCCGGCCGCTCGCTGATCGGGCCCGCCGGCGTCACCCTCTACGAGGTGGGCACCGTGAAGGACGTGACGGTCGGCTCCGAGGGCTCGACCGCGGTCCGCCGCTACGTCAGCGTCGACGGCGGCATGAGCGACAACGCCCGTCCGGCGCTCTACGGCGCCGACTACACGGCGCGGATCGCCGACCGCTCCTCCTCGGCCGAGCCCGCCCTCGTGCGGGTGGCCGGGAAGCACTGCGAGTCGGGCGACATCGTCGTCCACGACGACTTCCTGCCCGCGGACGTGCGGCCGGGCGACCTGCTCGCCGTCGCCGCGACCGGCGCCTACTGCTGGTCGCTCGCCAGCAACTACAACTACCTCGGGCGCCCCCCGGTGGTCGCCGTCCGCGACGGGCGCTCGCGCGTCCTCGTGCGCGGCGAGACCGAGGAGGACCTCCTCCGCCGCGACGCCGGCATCGAACGAAAGGCCACCTCCCGATGATCGAGTACCGCAGCCTCCGCGTCGCCCTGCTGGGCGCCGGGTCCGTCGGTGCCCAGGTGGCGCGCCTCCTGCTCGACCACGGCGACGAGCTCGCCCAGCGCGTGGGGGCGCCGCTGGAGCTCGTGGGCGTGGCCGTCAGGGACGTGGACGCGCCCCGCACCGCCGACATCCCGAAGCACCTGCTCACCACCGACGCCGAGTCGCTGATCCTGGGCGCCGACATCGTGGTCGAGCTGATCGGCGGGCTCGAGCCCGCCCGCAGCCACATCCTCACGGCGATCTCGTCGGGCGCGGACGTGATCACGGCCAACAAGGCGCTGCTCGCCGCCCACGGCAACGAGCTCTTCGAGGCCGCCGACCAGGTGGGCGCCCAGCTCAACTACGAGGCGGCCGTCGCCGGCGCGATCCCGATCATCCGGCCGCTGCGCGACAGCCTCGCCGGCGACCGGGTCCACCGCATCCTCGGCATCGTCAACGGCACGACCAACTACATCCTCGACCGGATGGACACCGAGCACGCGAGCCTCGAGGACGCGCTCGCCCGCGCGACCGAGCTCGGCTACGCCGAGTCCGACCCGACCGCCGACATCGAGGGCTACGACGCGGCGCAGAAGGCGGCGATCCTCGCCCGCCTCGCGTTCCACACCGACGTCCCGGTCACCCTGGTGCACCGCGAGGGGATCACCGGCATCACGAAGGCGCAGGTCGACCAGGCCCGCGACTCCGGCTATGTGATCAAGCTGCTCGCGATCTGCGAGCGGCTGACCGACGCCAAGACCGGCGTGGAGGGCGTGTCCGCGCGGGTCTACCCCGCGCTCGTGCACCGCTCCCACCCGCTCGCGGCCGTGCACGGGGCCAACAACGCGGTCTTCGTCGAGGCGGAGGCGGCCGGCGACCTGATGTTCTACGGCGCCGGCGCCGGCGGGATCGAGACGGCCTCCGCCGTCCTCGGCGACGTCGTGTCGGCCGCCCGCCGTCACGTCGTCGGCGGCCCCGGCCTGGTGACCAGCGCGAGCTCCGGACTCGCGGTCCTCCCGATCGGACACGTCACGACCCGATACCAGGTCACCCTCGAGGTGCTCGACCGCCCCGGCGTGCTCGCGCAGATCGCGGGCGTCTTCGCCGACCACGGCGTCTCGGTCGAGACCCTGGTGCAGACCCCGCCCAGTGCCGACCCGCTGGAGGAGCAGGGCGGTGCGGAGCGGCGCGAGCCGACCGCTACCCTGGTCATCGGCACGCACGCCGCGGCGGAATCCGATCTGGCGGCCACCGTCACCGCCCTCCATTCGCATGGTTTCGTCGGCGCCGTGACGTCCGTTCTACGAGTTGAAGGAGCCTGAGATGGCCAAGCAGTGGCGCGGAGTCCTGCACGAGTACGCGGACCGCCTCGATGTCACCGAGGCGACCCCGGTCATCACTCTCGGCGAGGGCGGCACGCCGCTCATCCCCGCAGCGGCCCTCTCGGCGCGCACGGGCGCGAAGGTGTGGGTCAAGTACGAGGGCATGAACCCGACCGGCTCCTTCAAGGACCGCGGCATGACCATGGCGATCTCGAAGGCCGTCGAGCACGGCGCGAAGGCCGTCATCTGCGCCTCGACCGGCAACACCTCCGCGTCGGCCGCCGCCTACGCGACGCACGCCGGCATCACCGCGGCCGTCCTGGTGCCGGAGGGCAAGATCGCCCTGGGCAAGCTCAGCCAGGCGATCGCGCACAACGCGCAGCTGCTGCAGGTGCAGGGCAACTTCGACGACTGCCTCGACATCGCCCGCGACCTCGCGAAGAACTACCCGGTCCACCTGGTCAACTCGGTGAACCCGGACCGCATCGCCGGCCAGAAGACCGCGGCCTTCGAGGTCGTCGAGGTGCTGGGCGACGCGCCGGACTTCCACATCGTCCCGGTCGGCAACGCGGGCAACTACACCGCCTACTTCCGCGGCTACTCGGAGGAGCTGGAGCGCGGCGAGTCGACCCGCCTCCCGCGCATGTTCGGCTTCCAGGCCGAGGGCTCCGCTCCGATCGTGCACGGCGCCCCGGTCCGCCACCCCGAGACGATCGCCAGCGCGATCCGGATCGGCAACCCGGCCTCGTGGGAGCTCGCCCTGAACGCGCGCACCGTCAGCGACGGCTACTTCGGCGCGATCAGCGACGAGAAGATCCTCGAGGCGTACCGCATCCTCGCGGGCGAGGTCGGCGTCTTCGTCGAGCCGGCGTCGGCGATCAGCGTCGCGGGGCTCCTCGAGCGCGCCGAGGCCGGAGCGATCCCGAAGGACGCGACCGTCGTCCTGACGGTCACCGGCCACGGGCTCAAGGACCCGCAGTGGGCGCTCCGCACGGCCGACGGCGCGGACATCACGCCGACCGTCGTCCCGGTCGACACCGCCGCGATCGCCGACGTGCTGGGGCTGGCCGGCGCATGACCTCGGCGGTTCCCGTCGGCCGCACCGTCCACGTCAAGGTCCCCGCCACCTCGGCGAACCTGGGCCCCGGCTTCGACACGCTCGGCCTGGCGCTCTCGTTCTACGACGAGCTCGACGTGACGGCCGTCGCGGCCACGGGTGCGCGGGTCACCGTGCACGGGGTCGGCGAGGGAGAGGTGGCGACCGACGAGACGAACCTCGTCGTGCAGGCCATCGCGTACACGTTCGCCGACCAGCGGCAGGAGATGCCCGGCATCGAGGTGATCGCCCGCAACATCATCCCGCACGGCCGCGGGATGGGCTCGTCCGGCGCCGCGATCGTCTCCGGCATCATGGCCGCGAAGGGCCTGCTCGAGGGCGTCGTCGAGCTCGACTCGGACGACCTCCTCCGCATCGCCACCGAGATGGAGGGGCACCCCGACAACGTGGCGCCCGCACTGTTCGGCGGCCTCACCATCGCCTGGGTCGAGCCGCACGCCTCCGGCGCCGACGACTCGCCGCTGCGACCGCGCTCCAAGAAGCTCATGGTCCACCGCGGCGTGTCCCCGGTCGTCTTCGTGCCCGAGCACACCATGTCGACGCGGCTGGCACGCTCGCTGCAGCCGCAGAGCGTGCCGCACGAGGACGCGGTGTTCAACGTCTCGCGCTCCTCGCTCCTGATCGCCGCCCTCATCCAGAGCCCGGAGCTGCTGTTCGCGGCGACCGAGGACAAGCTGCACCAGAACTACCGCGCGGCCGCCATGCCCGAGACCTCAGCGCTGATCGCGCTGCTGCGCTCGAACGGCTACGCCGCCGTCGTCTCGGGTGCCGGACCGAGCGTCCTGGTGCTCTGCAGCGACCCCGCCCAGCGCCTCGCCGCCGCGGATCTGGTGGAGCGGGAGGCCCCCACGCCGTGGCGCGCGCACATGCTGGCCGTCGACTTCAAGGGTGCTACAGTGGGGACCGCATCCCGAGGAACCGCGTAACGAGCGGAATCTGTCCGACGGATCGTCCCGACAACCACGGCCATCACATCGTGTGAAGGGCGCCCCTGCTCCTCTTGCAGACCGGCGCCTGGTCTCCGGGCCCTCTCCTCGCTCTCTGCGGCAGTCGGTCCCGGCGGCCGAGAGCATCGCGTGGATCAGAACACGCGATGGCACCGCACGGTCGATGAGCTCTCCCGGTGAGCACTCGTTCCCGGGGGGAAGGAACCCTCTCCAGTGACAGACGTCAACACCCACGGCTCGACCGTGGACCTCACCGCCGACCTCTCCGGTCTGCGCGTCGCCGAGCTCCAGGCTCTCGCGACGCGGCTCGGCCTCGGCGGCGCCTCCAAGCTCCGCAAGGGCGAGCTGGTCCAGGCCATCTCGGATCTGCGCGCCGCCTCCGCCGAGGACGCGCCCGCCGCGATCGCCGACGCGGTCGCTCCGGACGACGCAGCGGTCGCCCCGGACGTCGACGCCACCGGCGTCGAGGCCGAGCCGGCCGATGTGGCCGAGCAGTCCGCTCCGCAGCCCGGGGCGCCGGCGGAGCTGCCGACGCCCGTCGAGAGCACCGAGGCCGACACGGCCGACGTCCTCGAGCAGGCCGCGCCCACCGTCGACGAGCCCTCCGCGACGGCCGCCGAGTCGGCCCCCGTCGAGCTCGAGCTCCCCGCGGCGGCCGAGCCGGTCGCCGAGCCCGCCGAGCGCGCGCCCCGCCGACGCAGCTCGCGCCGCGCCTCCAGCGGCACCGTCGCCGCCGGCGAGCACCTCAACATCCCCGGCGGGACCGGCGTCGAGTCGCTGATCCCCGACCTCCCCGTCATCGAGCAGGACCGCGACGCCGACCAGGCCGCGAAGCCCGTCATCGACATCGAGCTGCCCAACGCGCCGGAGTCGGACGACTCCTCCCGCGAGGGCGGCCAGCGCGAGCGCCGCGGACGCCGCCGCAGCCGCGGGGGCGCCTCCGAGCAGAGCGAGCAGGCCGAGCAGGCGCCCGCCGAGAACGACGCCGACTCCTCCGACTCCGGCGACCAGCAGGAGCAGCAGGGCGGCGACCAGCAGCAGAACGGCGACCAGCAGGGCACCGGCCGCGGTCGCAACCGCCGCAACCGGAACCGCAACCGCGGGGACGACCGCCAGAACGACGCTCAGCAGAGCCCCGCCGCGCAGTCCCAGCCGCAGAACGGTCAGGGCGCGCGCGCCGCGCAGTCCGAGGGCCAGCAGGCTCCTCAGCAGAACGGCTCCGGACAGCCCCAGAACGGCCAGCAGGCCGAGGGCGAGGACGGCCGCCGCAGCCGCTACCGCGACCGCAAGCGCCGCGGCGGAGCGATCGGCGACGACTTCGAGCCCGAGATCGGCGAGGACGACGTCCTCATTCCGGTCGCCGGCATCCTCGACGTCCTCGACAACTACGCCTTCGTGCGCACCACCGGGTACCTGCCCGGCGTCAGCGACGTCTACGTCTCCCTCGGACAGGTCAAGAAGTACAACCTGCGCAAGGGCGACGCGGTCGTCGGCGCCATCCGCCAGCCCCGCGAGGGCGAGGGCGGCGGCCGCCAGAAGTACAACGCGATCGTCCGCGTCGACTCGATCAACGGCCAGACCGTCGAGGAGGCCGCTGCGCGCGTCGAGTTCCAGAAGCTCACGCCGCTCTACCCGACCGAGCGCCTGCGCCTCGAGACGGAGCCCGGCAAGCTGACCCAGCGGATCATCGACCTGGTCGCCCCGATCGGCAAGGGACAGCGCGGCCTGATCGTCGCGCCGCCCAAGGCCGGCAAGACCATCGTCCTGCAGCAGATCGCCAACGCGATCGTGCAGAACAACCCCGAGGTCCACCTGATGGTCGTCCTGGTCGACGAGCGTCCGGAGGAGGTCACCGACATGCAGCGCACCGTGCGCGGCGAGGTCGTCGCCTCCACCTTCGACCGCCCGGCCGAGGACCACACGACCGTCGCCGAGCTCGCGATCGAGCGCGCGAAGCGCCTGGTCGAGCTGGGCCACGACGTGGTCGTGCTGCTCGACTCCATCACCCGTCTCGGCCGCGCCTACAACGTGACCGCTCCTCCCTCGGGCCGCGTGCTCTCGGGCGGCGTGGACGCCTCGGCGCTGTACCCGCCGAAGAAGTTCTTCGGAGCGGCGCGCAACATCGAGAACGGCGGCTCGCTCACCATCCTCGCGACGGCGCTCATCGAGACCGGCTCGAAGATGGACGAGGTGATCTTCGAGGAGTTCAAGGGCACCGGCAACATGGAGCTCCGCCTCTCCCGTCACCTCGCCGACAAGAGGATCTTCCCCGCCGTCGACGTGAACGCCTCCGGCACGCGCCGCGAGGAGATGCTGCTCAGCGCCGACGAGGTCAAGATCACCTGGAAGCTGCGCCGCGCCCTCGCCGGGCTCGACCAGCAGCAGGCGCTGGAGATCATCCTGTCGCGCCTGAAGGAGACCTCGTCCAACGTCGAGTTCCTCATGCAGGTCTCGAAGTCGGCCGTCGGCCCGGCCACCGCCGGCCACGGCAACGGCCACCACTAGCGCCCCGACGTCCGCGGTCGCCCCTGTCACCGGGGGCGGCCGCGGGCGTTTTCGCGTCCCCGGGCGATGAGCCCGACCCCGACCACCTCCGGAAGCCAGGACCCCATGTTCGAATCCGTCAGCGTCCTCCTCGCCGAGCACGAGGACCTGCAGACGCAGCTCTCCGACCCGGCCCTCCACGCCGATGCCGCCCGCGCCAAGAAGGTCAACCGGCGCTACGCGGAGCTGAGCCAGATCAAGTCGGCCCACTCCGCCTGGATCCAGGCCGGCGAGGACCTCGAGGCCGCGCGCGAGCTCGCCCGCGAGGACGAGGCCTTCGCGGAGGAGGTCCCCGAGCTGGAGGAGTCGCTGCGGGTGGCGCAGGAGAAGCTGCGGCGCCTGCTCATCCCGCGCGACCCCGACGACGGCCGCGACGTCATCATGGAGATCAAGGGCGGCGAGGGCGGAGCCGAGAGCGCGCTGTTCGCAGCCGACCTCCTCCGGATGTACCTCCACTACGCCGAGGCGAAGGGCTGGAAGACGGAGATCCTGGACCGCGACGAGTCCGACCTCGGCGGCTACAAGAACGTGCAGGTCGCGATCAAGAGCAACGCCACCGATCCCTCGCAGGGCGTGTGGGCGCACCTCAAGTACGAGGGCGGCGTGCACCGGGTGCAGCGCGTCCCCGTGACCGAGTCGCAGGGGCGGATCCACACCTCGACCACGGGCGTGCTCGTGTTCCCCGAGGTGGACGCGCCCGAGGAGGTCGCGATCAATCAGAACGACCTGAAGATCGACGTCTACCGCTCCTCCGGTCCCGGCGGGCAGTCCGTCAACACGACCGACTCCGCCGTGCGGATCACCCACCTCCCGACCGGCATCGTCGTGTCGATGCAGAACGAGAAGAGCCAGCTGCAGAACCGCGAGGCGGGCATGCGCGTGCTCCGCGCTCGCATCCTGGCCCGCCAGCAGGAGGAGATCGCCGCGGCGGCTTCGGACGCGCGCAAGACGCAGATCCGCACGATGGACCGCTCCGAGCGCATCCGGACCTACAACTTCCCCGAGAACCGCATCGCCGACCACCGCACCGGCTACAAGGCGTACAACCTCGACGGCGTGATGAACGGCGCGCTCGACCCGGTGGTGGAGAGCGCCATCCAGGCCGACGAGGAGGCCCGCCTGGCCGACATCGGCTCCGAGGAGGCGTGACCCTCGTGACCACCGGCGTCGACGCGCGCACCCTCCTCGCGGACGCGGTCGCCCGCCTCGCCGCCGCCCGCGTCCCCACGCCGGACGTCGATGCGGAGCTGCTTCTCGGGCACCTGCTCGGGCTCGGCCGCGGCCGGCTGCAGGCGCGCCTCATCACGGGGCTGACCGTCGACGACGAGCACGCCGCGGCGTTCGCGAGCGCGATCGAGCGCCGGTCGGCTCGCGAGCCGCTGCAGCACATCACCGGGATCGCGCCGTTCCGCTCGCTCGAGCTCGCGGTCGGACCCGGCGTGTTCGTCCCGCGACCCGAGACCGAGGGCGTCGCGCAGATCGCGATCGACGCGCTCCGTGCGGTCGTCGATCCGGAGCCGATCGCCGTCGACCTCGGCACGGGCAGCGGAGCCCTGGCGCTCGCGCTCGCGCACGAGGTGCCGCACGCGCGCGTGATCGGCGTGGAGAACGCTCCCGAGGCGTTCATCTGGGCCCGCGGCAACCGCGAGCGGCTCGGGCTCGAGAACGCCCGCATCGTCTTCGACGACCTCGCCCGGGCACTTCCCGAGCTGGACGGCACCGTCTCCGTCGTCGTCTCCAACCCGCCCTACATCCCGGCCGCCGCCGTCCCGCGCGACCCGGAGGTGCGCCTGTTCGACCCGCCCTCGGCGCTCTACGGCGGCGAGGACGGCCTGGACGTCGTCCGCTCGCTCTCGGCGACCGCCCTCCGCCTGCTCCGCTCCGGGGGAGTGCTGGTGATGGAGCACGGCGAGCTGCAGGGCGCCGATATCCGCGCCCTGCTCACTGCCGACGGCTGGCGCGGAGCGACCACGCAGCGCGACCTCACCGGCCGCGACCGCGCGACGGTGGCGGTGCGCTGAGGCGCCGCGGAGCTCTGCTAGCCTCAGCGGCGATCCGGTGGCCGCACCGGGCAGGCAGGCTCGGGAGGCTCGCATCGCCGCCGCACGCGATCGGCCGCGCCATGGGCTCCGCCGCCCGCTGCTGATCTTCCTGGCCGTCGTGGTGGTCGCGGCCCTCGTCGTAGTCGCCGTGCGGCTCCTCGAGCGGAGCGACGGAACTGCTCCCGTGGCCTGCGCGCCGTCGTCCGTTTCCGCGTCGCCCGCGCCTGCCATCGGCTCGGTCGACGACTACCTGGGCGGCCGGTCCTACCTCCGCGGCGTCAACGTGTTCGATCTGCAGTCGCGCGTCGACGTCGGAGTCGACTGCACCGCCGGGAATCCGGCCGAGAGCTACGAGTTCCTGGCGGACCGCGGGCTCACCCTGGTCCGGCTCGCGGTGCCCTGGTCGCTCCTGCAGCCGCAGGCCGACGGGGAGAGCACCGACGACGCTCTGGCGAAGGGGCTCGATCCGGCGGCGGTCGCGCTGCTCCGGACCGAGATCGCCGCCATCGGCGCCGCCGGCATGCGGGTCGTGCTCGACCTGCACAACAACGGCACTTATCCGGCGAGCCAGGGCGATCTGCCCGAGGGGACCGTCTGGTTCGGATCCGGGCTCTCGGTATCCCAGGCGCAGAGGGTCTGGACCCTGCTCGCGGCGGAGTTCCAGAACGACGGACGCATCGCCGCCTACGACCTCTTCAACGAGGTGAAGCGGTCGCTGGTCCCCGTCGAGACCTACAAGGCCTACACGCAGGCCGTGGTGTCGGCCGTCCGGGGAACCGGCGATCGGCACACGATCTGGGTCGAGGGGATGCGGGAGGCGACGACGGGCACGGTCGCCGCGATCGCACCCGACGGGCCGTGGATCCAGGACCCGCTGGACCGGACCGTGTACTCGCAGCACTTCTACCCCGGCGGCACGGGCACGACCCTGCGCTCGGACAAGCAGGGCGGCACCGACGAGCATGTCTTCGTGGCGGCGGTGACGACCTTCGGGCAGTGGTGCCGGCGGTACGGGGTGCACTGCTCGGTCGGGGAGGTCGGCTGGCCCAGCGATCAGAGCCTCTCTCTCACCGCGGGCGGCGCGGGCTCCTGGACGGACGTCGGCGAAGCCTTCTACACAGCACCGACTGGCTGTTCCCGCTGATCGAGAACGACGAGCCTCTGGTGGTGGTCGCCGTGGGCGGCACGCCGGAGTCCTCGGCCAAAGCGGCGGAGGCGGTCGCCGCCCGCACGTCCCGGATGACCTGGCTCGCGTACGACGGATTCGACCAGCAGTGGCACGGCATCGGCGAGGAGCGGCCGCTCGCCGAGTCGCTCGCCCGTGCCGATCTCGTCCTGGTCGGGATGGGCATGCCCCGCCAGGAGCGCTGGATCCTGGAGAACCGGGACCTCGCCCCGCGGGCGGCGTTCGCGAACGTGGGGGGGGCTGCCTCGACTACATCGCCGGCACGCAGGCGCTCGCCCCGCGGTGGATGGGCGCCCTGGGCGTGGAGTGGCTGTTCCGCCTGGCGCGCGACCCGCGCCGGCTCGCGGCCCGCTACCTCCTCGAGCCGCTGCAGCTGCTCCGCATCGTCCTGTCCGGCCGGTCCCGCGCGAAGCGGACGCCCGGCCCGTGCGACTCTCCGCGGCCCTCCGGCCGGGTGTCGACCGGAGTCGGTCCGCACTGATCCCCGCCGGCGGGCCGCCTCAGGCCTGAGCGGAGTACTTCTCCTCGGTGGCGGCCTTCGCGGGGCGCCACCAGTCCTCGTTGGCGCGGTACCAGTCGATGGTGGCGGCGAGTCCGGCGTCGAAGTCGGTGTAGCGGGGGCGCCAGTCGAGTTCGGTGCGCAGGCGGGTGGAGTCGATGGCGTAGCGGAGGTCGTGTCCGGCGCGGTCGGTGACGTGGTCGAAGGCGTCCTCGGGCTGTCCGAAGGCGGTGAGGATTCGGATGACGACGTCGAGGTTGCTCTTCTCGCCGTCGGCGCCGATGAGGTAGGTCTCGCCGATCTCGCCGCGGTCGATGATGGCCCAGACGCCGGTGTTGTGGTCGTCGACGTGGATCCAGTCGCGGACGTTGGCGCCGGTGCCGTAGAGCTTGGGGCGGATGCCGTCGATGGCGTTGGTGATCTGGCGGGGGATGAACTTCTCGACGTGCTGGTAGGGGCCGTAGTTGTTGGAGCAGTTGGAGATCGTGGCGCGCACGCCGAAGGAGCGCACCCAGGCGCGCACGAGGAGGTCGCTGGCTGCCTTGGTCGAGGAGTAGGGGCTGGAGGGGTTGTAGGGGGTGTGCTCGGTGAAGCGCGCGGGGTCCTCGAGCTCGAGGTCGCCGTACACCTCGTCCGTCGAGATGTGGTGGTACCGCACGTCGTGCGCGCGCACCGCCTGCAGGAGCGCGAAGGTGCCGATGACGTTCGTCGCGAGGAAGGGCGTCGGGTCGTGCAGCGAGTTGTCGTTGTGCGACTCCGCGGCGAAGTGGACCACCAGATCCGCATCGGCGACCAGCCGGTCCACCAGCTCGGCGTCGGCGACGTCGCCCTCGACCAGCCGCACGCGGTCGGCGACGGGGGCGAGGGAGTCGCGGCTGCCCGCATAGGTGAGCTTGTCGAGCACGGTGATCCGCGCGTCGGGACGCTCGCGCAGGGTGAGGTGGACGAAGTTGCTGCCGATGAAGCCGGCACCGCCGGTGACGAGGATCCGCACGGGTTCTCCTGGAGGTCGGGAAGGTCGGGGGAGGCCGGGCTCAGCGGCCCGCGTTCACGCCTTCGAGGCTGAGCAGGCGGTGGAGGTAGGCGCCGTATCCGCTCTTGACCAGCGGTGCGGCGAGCTCGGCGAGGCGGGCGTCGTCGATCCAGGAGTTGCGCCAGGCGATCTCCTCGATGCAGCCGATCTTGAACCCCTGCCTCTGCTCGATCACGCGCACGAACTCCGTCGCCTCGATCATGGAATCGAAGGTCCCGGTGTCGAGCCAGGCCGTTCCCCGGTCGAGCACCTGGACGTTCAGCCGCCCCGCCTCGAGGTAGCGCTCGTTGATCGTCGAGATCTCGAGCTCGCCGCGGGCCGAGGGCGTGATCGTCTTCGCGATCGCCACGACGTCGTTGTCGTAGAAGTAGAGGCCGGGCACGGCGTAGTTGCTGCGCGGCTGCTCGGGCTTCTCCTCGATGGAGACGGCTCGGAAGTGCTCGTCGAACTCGACGACCCCGTAGGCGCGCGGGTCGGCGACCTGGTAGGCGAAGATGACGGCGCCCTCGATCGTGGTGTTCGCCGCGAGGGCGGTGCCCAGGGCGGTGCCGTGGAAGATGTTGTCGCCCAGGACCAGGGCGACCGACTCGTCGCCGATGAACTCCTCGCCGATCAGGAACGCCTGCGCGAGCCCGTCGGGGGAGGGCTGCACGGCGTACTCGATCCGCATGCCCAGGCTCGACCCGTCGCCCAGCAGGGCGCGGAACTGGTCGTTGTACTCGGGGGTCGTGATCACGAGGACCTCGTCGATCCCGGCCATCATCAGCGTCGACAGTGGGTAGTAGATCATCGGCTTGTCGTAGATCGGCATCAGCTGCTTCGAGATGCCCTTGGTGATCGGCCACAACCGCGACCCCGAACCACCCGCGAGGACGATGCCCCTCATCGGAGCAGCCCCGGGTGAGGAGCTGCGGCGGGGGTCCGCTGCACCGCCGAGGGGAGCGTGAAGATCTGCGGGGAGAGGGTCACGGAGCCGACTCTATCGGCGGCGCCGCGGTGCCTCCGCATGCCGGTGCGGCGGGCGCGGAACCCGTGGCGGGGACTGACGGTCGAGCGACCGCTGCCGACGCGATCCGACTCCGTGAGCGGCGCGCACGCCGCCCCCGCCTCCGTATCGCGCCTCCCACTCGGAGGCCGCCGGGCACGGGGATAACTTCTCCGACGTCCGCGGCTCCGCCTGCCGCGACGGAGAGAGGTACCGCCCTGTGCACGAGGTCATCGACCAGCGGGACTCCGCGCTCCTCCCGTCTCCCGGTCCCTGCCGCCGATCCCCCCTGACGGGGGGAGTCCGCCCGTGCTGACCATCGGGATCGTCGCCCTCGACGCCTGGCACGCGGCTCCGCTCGAGCGCGCCTGGCGCCGCCAGGGACACCGCGTGGTCGTGGTGACCGGTGACCCGGAGGGGTTCAGCGGGGCGGAGCTCCGCCCCAGCGTGCTCGCCCGCTTCCTCGAGCCCGCCGGCCGGAGGGGCGCCGGGTCCGTCGGGCTCGCCGTCGTCACGCGCCGGGCCCGCCGACTGCTCGCCCCGGAGCGGCCCGACCTCGTGGTGGCTCTCCCTGGGACGGCCGTGGAGCTCGCCGGGCTCGCTCCGACGACCGTCCTCCTGGCCGACGACCTCCCGGCGCTCCCGCGCCTCCGGTTCGAGGAGGAGCGCCGCGGTGCTGTCGTCGTCACCCCGACGGAGCGGCTCGCGTCCGCCCTCGCGGGAACGGTCGTGACCCTGGGCCTGCCGGACGCGTCGTTCCCGACACCGTCCGCCCCCGACGGGCCCCTCCGCTTCGCCGCCGTGGGAGCCTCCGGTCTCGACCGGGGCGCCGAGCGGCTCGATCTCCTCGCCCGGCTGGACGGCACCGAGTACGTCACCGTGATCGACGACGGCGGCGGGATCGCCGACGACCTCGCATCGGGGCTGCGCTCCGTCGGCGAGCAGGACCACGACGGCGTCGTCGAGGTGCTCCGCCACTCCCACGCGTACGCCCATCTGACGCCGTCGACGACCGGCGCGGCCGCCGGACTCGACGCGCTGGCGAGCGGGCTGCCGGTCCTCGCGATCGAGTCGAGCGTCCTGGCCGATCTCTGCGCGGCGGGGGCGGGCGTGGTCCTCTCCGACGACGCGACGCGCGAGGAGTACGAGGACGCCCTCCACCGGCTCCGACGCGAGTGGACGGCTCTCTCCCGGGGGGCCGCCGAGCTCGCGCGGGAGCGCCCGTGGTCCGTCGCGGCCGAGGAGATCCTCGCCCTCGCGGAGGGACGCGTCCGTGTCGCCTGAACCGGTCCCGGCTGTCGGCGCCTCCGCCGACGCGATGCTGCCGAACGCCGTCGCCCTGCGCCTGGCCGCCGTGCTGGTGCAGTACACCCTGCGGACGCACGGCGTCCGCAGCCTCGTGGTGAAGGGCGAGGGTCTGCACCGCCAGGGGATCCGCGCGCCGATGACGTCGGCCGACGTCGACCTCTGGGTCGACCCCGAGCGCTTCGACGAGGCTCTCGGGCTGCTCGCCTCGATGGGCTGGCGCCGCCGCGCCGAGGCTCTCAGCTGGACGCTCTTCGTCGACCACTCGATCACGCTCGTCCACCCCTCGTGGCCGTGCGACGTCGACGTCCACCGCTCCTTCCCGGGTGCCTTCGAGGAGGAGCGGATCGTCTTCGACCGCCTCTGGGCGGCCGCCGAGGATCTGCCGCTGAGCGACGAGACCCTGCGGATCCCCGGGCGCGCGCACCACCTCGTGCTGCACGCCCTGCACCAGCTGCGCAGCGCGCGCTCCGCCTCGGCGACCACGGCGCTGGCGGTTCTGAAGGCGCACGGCGCCGGCCTTCCGAGCGAGGAGCGCGAGGCGATCCGCGACGCGGCCGTCGAGCTCGGCGCGCAGACGCCGATGACGGAGCTCCTCACCTCCTGGGGAGTCCCCGCCGCGCCTGAGGAGCGCTACCGGCACGCCCAGACTCTCTGGGACGTGCGCCGCAGCTCCGACCGGCACACCTTCAACTGGCTGCACGCCGTGGCGTCCGCTCCCTGGCGCCTGAAGGGAGGCCTGCTGCTGAGAGCCGCCTTCCCCACCCGCGCGGATCTCGAGGCGAGCCATCCCGAGGCGACGACGATCCGACGTCGGCTCCGGCTCCGGGGGGAGCGGACCCTGCGGGCGCTCCGAGGCCTCCCCTCCGCCCTCACCGGTTTCGCCAGGGTGGCGCTGAGCGGCCGCAGCGAGGAGCAGGGCCCGGCGTCCTCGTTCGATGCGATCGCGGCGACCACGGCGCCGGTGAGCGACCTCCCGGCCTCGTCCGATCCCGCGGCGAGCGCCGTGCATCCGGTGGAGGCCTCCGCCGGGGCGCAGGGTGGCAGCGCGCCGCCGGCCCAGCGCTTCGCCGTCGAGCGCACGGACCGTCAGGTCTACGTGCTCGACCTGTCCCGCCCGTCGGTGCCCCCGATCGTGCTCTCGCTGAGCGCCGCCTCGGTCTTCGAGGCCGTGATCCGGCAGCGCCGACCCCGGGACGAGGTCGTCGACCTCCTCGCCGATCACTACGATGTCGACCGCGGGACGATGGGCCGCGACGTCGACGCCGTCCTGGCCGAACTCGACGTCCGCTTCCCGGGCGCGGTTCCCGACGGGGCGCTCTCATGAGGGCCGCCCGTTCCCGATCCCTGCGGATCCTGCACGTCCTCGACTCCTTCGAGGACGGCGGAGCGCAGCGTGTGGCCCTCTCCCTGGGCGCGTGGAGCCGCGAGCACGGCTGCGAGACCGCCTACTGGGGGCGTCCCGGGCCGCTCAGCGACCGCGCCGCGCAGGAGTCGCCCGTCTTCGTGGTGCCGAGACCGAGACAGGGCTTCGCCGCCGATTTCCGCGGCCTCGCTCTCGCCGTCCGCCGGTTCCGCCCGCACATCCTGCACGCCCACCAGCGCCGCGAGGCTCTGCTGGCCCTCCTCATCGGCGCCGCGCTCGGTGTCCCCGTGGTCGAGCACGCGCACACCGAGCTGCCCGGGATCGACAGGCGAGCGCTCTCCTTCCGCTCCCGGCGGGTGTTCGCCGTCTCCGCCTCCGTGGGGCGGATGGTCGTCGAGGGCTACGGCCGCCCGCAGGATCGCGTCGTGGTCACCGGCAACGCCCCGGCGAACGTCACCGCGGAGCCCGCGAGCGCGCCGGAACTCGCCGAGCCGGTCGTCCGCGTCCTCGGCATCGGGCGGCTCGCGGAGCAGAAGGACCCGGTCCGCTTCCTCGCGGCCGTCGAGGCCCTCGCCCGGGTCCGGCCCGTCACCGGCACCTGGCTCGGCGACGGTCCGATGCTGCCGGTGCTGCGCGAGCGCGCCCGGGGAGCCGGAGTGGTCGACTTCGCCGGTCCGTCGGCGGACGTGACCGGAGCGCTGGACGCGGCGCACCTCCTCCTGTCGACCTCGCGGTGGGAGGGGACTCCGCTCGTGATGCTGGAGGCGATGGCCCGCCGTCGCCCGGTCGTGGCGACCGACGTCGGCGGTGTGGGTGAGCTGCTCGCCGACGGTCGGGGCCTCCTGCTCCCCGCCGACGCCGACGGGGAGCGGATCGCCGAGCTCCTCGCCGCCGCTCTGGAGCGACCCGAGGGGCTCCTGATGCAGGCCGACCGCGCGAAGGCGTGGGTGGACGAGGCCGCCTCGCCCGACGCCGTCTTCGGACCCGTCGTCGCCGCCTACCGCGAGCTCGGGGGCCGACGGTGAGCGGGGGCGTGCACTCGGTGACCGTCGTGGCTCCCTGCTATAACGCAATCGCCCGGCTCGACGGCTTCCTCGCGCGGCTCGCACTCACTCTCGGACCGGGGACGCGGGTCGTCCTCGTCGACGACGCGTCCTCGGACGGCACGGCGGAGGTGCTCGAGAAGTGGGCCGAGGGACGCGAGGACGCCCGGGTCCTGCTCCTCGAGCAGAACGGCGGCGTCGCTGCCGCCCGGAACCGCGCCCTCGACGGCATCGACTCCGAGTTCGTCTGGTTCGTGGACGTCGACGACGAGTGGGACACGGAGATCCTTCGGACCCTCACCGCCGAGGCCGAGCGGACGGCGGCCGACGTCGTCGTCTGCCGGGCGCTCTACCGCACCCGGCAGTCGACCTCCGGACGCGTGATCGACGGGCTCGACCGGCGCGAACTGGTCTCGTCCGAACTCGCTCTCGAGCGGATGGCGTCCGGGCGCCTGCACGGCTTCCTCTGGAACAAGCTCTTCCGCCGCGCCGTCCTGCAGGAGGAGCTCTTCCCGCGCTTGAGCTCCCAGTCCGACTTCGTCGGCGTGCTGCGGGCGGTCCAGGCGTCGGAACGGGTGCTCTTCGTGCCGGAGATCCTCTACTCCTACGTCCACACGGCGTCCTCGATCACCCGTCGGCGCGACCCGGACCTCCGGAACCTCCTGGTCTGCGCCGAGGAGATGCGCGCGGCGCTCGCCCGAACGTTCGAGGAGGTGCCGCGCCCGCTGTCGGACTGGTTCACGACCTGGTTCTACGCCGTCCCCGTCGCGCTCACCCCGATCCGCCAGAACTCCGACGCGGCGCTCGTCGAGACCGGCGTCCGGCTCGGGTCCGAGGCGCTGCGCGACGTCCGCGTGCTCCGCTCCGCGCGGTCGCCGCGGCTGCTCGTCCTGGGGCTGGTGCTCAAGCACGTCCCCGCCGCCTTCACGGCGCTCAGCCGGATCCTCTACGCCGTGCACGACACCCGCCGCCGGCTCTCCGATCGGAGGAGCACCCGGTGGACGACGTGACCGTCCCCGTGCAGGCGGCCGCGACCGGCCCCTTCCGCACACCAGCTCCGTTCCCTCCCTCCCGCACCGACCCCCGAGGAGCACCGGCATGACCTCCTACATCACCGGCCGCATCGAGCGGATGCCGGCCAGCATCACCACGCTCGACGAGGCGGCGGAGGCCGTGCTCGAGCTGTCCCGGAGCGGCCGCGACGAGCTGGTCGTCACGCCGAACACCGACCACTTCGTGCGCTGGAAGCACTCCGGCGAGTTCCGGCGGTACTACGGCCGGGCGTCCCTCGTGGTGCTCGACGGGGCGCCTCTGGTCTGGCTGGCCCGCTCGTACGGTCACCGCACGGCGAGCCGCGTGACGGGCATCGACCTCTTCACCGAGGTCTGCCGTCGCGCGGCGCTCGAGGGCGCGCCGATCGCTCTCATCGGCGGACGCCCCGGAGTCGGCGATCGCGCAGCCGCCGAGCTGCAGCAGCGCTTCGCCGGGCTCCAGGTTCCGGTCGTCGTCTCGCCGGAGCCGGCCGAGCTCGCGGACGACGCCTACCTCGCCCGCCTCTCCTCGACTCTGCGCACGGCCGACGTCCGCATCGTCGCGCTCTGCCTCGGCTCCCCCAAGCAGGAGGAGGTTCGCGAGCGCCTGCTCGCCGTCGGCGGCACGGGAGCGGTGTGCCTCGGCGTCGGCGCCGCCGTGGACTTCCTCGCCGGCGAGATCCCGCGGGCGCCGCTCGTGGTGCAGCGCCTCGGCCTCGAGTGGGCGCACCGGCTCAGCCGGGAGCCCGGCAGGCTCTGGCGGCGCTATCTGGGCGACGCCGTGCGGGTGCTGCCGAGCGTGGTCGCGGCCCTCCGCTACCGGGTGCGCCGTGCCGTCCGCTGAGCACGCGGGCGGCGTCGCCGGCGAGAGGCCGCTGGTCCTGGTCTGGAAGCGCGCGTGGCTGCAGGACTCCGAGACGTTCGTCCGCAATCAGATGCACGGACTCGCGCGCTGGCGCGCCCTCGGAGTGGGCCTCGAGCGCACCGGCTCGGGCGTCCTCCACGACCGCACGGACATCGTCCTGCACGATCCGATCACCCCTCGCGGGCGGCGGTCCCTCCTCCTGCGGTGGCTCGGAGTGTCACGACGGCTCGACGCGATCGTCGATGAGCACCGGCCCGCCCTCATCCATGCGCACTTCCTCATCGACGCCGTCTTCATCGCGCGGTACGCACGGAGGAGGCGCCTCCCGCTCGTCGTGACGGGGCACGGCTACGACGTGACCAGCTGGCCGCTCGCGACCGGAGCTCCGCGCCTGCTCCGCCCCCTCGCCCGAGCTCACCGCGCCCTCGAGGCCCGCGCCGTCTTCCGCACCGCGCTCGCGGTGATCGGGGTCTCCCGCTTCATCACCGACGGGCTCCTGCGCCTGGGGGCGGACCCGCGGCGCACCGGAGTGGGCTACATCGGCGTCCCGACCTCCCGCCCCGAGGCCGCACCGGCTGCGGAGCGCGCGGGAATCGTCTTCGTCGGACGCCTCACCGACAAGAAGGGCGTTCCGGATCTGCTCGAGGCGGTCGCCGCCCTCCCCGGACCAATCCGCGACGTCCCCCTGACCGTCGTCGGCGACGGCCACCTGCGGGGGGCGCTCGTCGAGCAGGCGGCGCGGCTGGGCCTGCAGGTGACCTTCACCGGCTCCCTGCCCCCCGCCGAGGTCGCCCGCATCCTCGCCGGCGCCGCGGTCTTCTGCGCACCGTCGCGGACCGCGGCGACAGGCGACTCCGAGGGCTTCGGCATGGTCTTCCTCGAGGCCGCGCTCGCAGGCGTCCCTGTCGTCTCGTACCGCCACGGCGGCGTCCCGGAGGCGGTCCAGGACGGCGTCACCGGGCTGCTCGTCCCGGAGGGGGACGTGCCCGGCCTGACCGGGGCGCTCACCGCCCTGCTCCGGGACCCGGACCGCGCGGAGCGGATGGGCGCGGCCGGGCGGGAGCGCGTGCTCGCCTCGTTCGACCTCGCCGAGCGGATCCGCGACCTCGAGGACCTCTACGACCGGGCGGCCGGCCGATCGATGCCGACGACGACGGACGGAGATCGCGGATGAGCCGCGCCGAGCACCGCGCCGACGATCCGCGACCGGGCCTCCGTCCGGCCTCCGCCGGGCGGGAGAGGTGAGCCTGCGCCGGAGCACCGTCGACGCGACCGCCTGGACGGCGGTCTCGTTCGCCGTCGCGCTCGTCGTGCAGCTCGGGCAGTTCGCGCTCCTGGCGAGACTGCTGGACCCCTCCGAGATGGGGATCATCGCGATCGTCGCCCTGCTCAACGCGTTCGTCGACATCTTCCTCGGAATGGGGGTCGCCCAGGCGATCATCCAGCGCCGGCGGGCGACCAGCTTCGAGCTCTCGTCGGTCTTCTGGCTCAACCTCTCCGTCGGGCTCCTGGTCACCGTCGCCGTCCTCCTGGGCGCCGCACCGATCGCCTCCCTGCTCGGGTCCGCCGCCGCGGCGCCTGTCCTCACCGTCGCCTCGCTCGTGTTCGTGGGCAGCGCAGCCGGGCAGGTGCCGAGAGCGGTGCTCGAGAAGGGGATCCGGTTCCGAGCGGTCGCCGTGTCCGAGACGATCGCTCTCGTCGGCGGCTTCGCCGTGACGGTCTGCCTCGCGGTCTCGGGCGCGGGGGCGCTCTCCTATGCGTGGGGGCTCGTCGCGACCGCGGCTCTGCGCTCCGTGCTCGCCCTCGTGCAGGCCCGCCGCTGGTTCCGGCTGCGGTTCCGGTTCCGGATCCGCGAGACCGCCCGCTTCCTCTCCTTCGGCGTCTTCCAGACCCTCGACGGCATCGTCAACTACCTGGGCTCGAACGCCGGCTCGCTCGCGATCGGCCGCCTGCTCGGACCGGCCCAGCTGGGCGGGTACACCCTGGGATACAACCTCGCCGTGAACCTCCCCGCGAGGGTCAACCCGATCGTGACGCGGGTGATGTTCCCGGTGTTCTCCTCGATCCAGCACGACCGTGAGCGCGTCGCGCGGAACCACCTCCGCGTCACCGCGGTGCTCAGCATGGCGAGCATCCCGCCGCTGATGCTGGTGGCGCTGCGCTCCGAGGAGATCGTGCGGCTGTTCTACGGACCCGGCTGGGGCTGGATCGCGGGCATGACGAGCGCACTGACGGTGGTGGGCGCGGTGCGGGCGATCGGCAATCCGGTCGGCTTCATCCTGATGGCGATGGACCGGGTGCGGTTCGGGCTGGTCGTGAACATCGTGAAGACCGCGATCACGGTCCCGATGATCGTCGGCGGGGGAGTGCTGTTCGGACTCGACGGCTTGATCGGCGGGCTGCTGCTCTCGAGCGCTCTCGGCTTCGCCGTCACCTGCGCCGTGCTGCGGGTGGTGCTCGGAGTGCGCCTCGGCGCGTTCCTGCGCGCGTGCGCCGCGGGGCCGCTGCTCGCCGCACCGATGGCGATCGTGCTGCTCCTGCTCCGCCTGCTCCCCGAGGGCGCGCCCCTGCGGCTGCTCCCGGTGGAGCTGGCGCTCGCGGGCCTTGTGCTGGGAGCGACCGCCCTCCTGGCGCCGGGGCGCGACATCGCCGAGGCGCGATCGCTCGTCCTGTCGCGACTGCCCGCCCGGCTCCGGCTCGGCTCCGCCGCCCCGGTCGAGGTCGCCGTGGTGCTGGCCGCCGAGGAGCGCTTCGACGGCAGCGGGGGAGCCGTGGCGACCTGGGTCCGCGAGACGGTGTCCCGCTCCTCGCTCCGGATCGCCGTGCACGCGCCGTGGTCGTCGGCGTCACCGGGCGTGGACGTCAGGCCCCATCGTCTGTACCGGCGGATCTACGCGGTTCAGCGGCGCGCGGCACTCCTCCTGGCGCATCGGCGCGACAGCGACCCGGGCGCCGAGCTGCGCCGGCTGTCCTTCGGCGGGCGCTTCTGGCTGCTGGTGCTCGCTCCGTCGCTGCGCCGTGTCCCGACGGTCTGGATCCACAACCGCCCCCGCTACGCCGTGCGCCTGCGCCGCCTGGGCTACCGGGGGCGGATCGTCGCACACCTGCACAACGACCTGCTCGATCACCTGCCACCCGATCCCGCCGCCGCCCGGCGCTACCTCGACGCGGTCGACGAGTGGATCTTCTGCAGCGAGTTCCTGCGCGCCCGGGCGGTCGACCGGTACGGCCTGATCGCCACAGCCGTCCTGTACAACGGGGTCGTCCCTCCGCCCGAGGTCCCGCCGGCGCCGCTCGGCGGTACTGCGGAGGCGGTCTTCGCCGGGAGGCTGGTGGCCGAGAAGGGAGCCCGCGAGGCCGTCGAGATCGTGAGGCGGATGCGGACCGAGCACGGCGCCGATCTGCGGCTGGTCATCGCCGGCGCATCGGGCCTCGGGGACGACGCGACGCCCACCCCGTACGTCCGAGCGCTCGACGAGGCGGTCGCCACCCTGCCCGGCGCCGTGCGCCGGCTCCCGTTCCTCCGGCACGAGGACCTGCTGGAGCTGTTCGGCTCCTCGGCGCTCCTGCTCTACCCCTGCCGCTGGAACGAGCCGTTCGGGATGGTGGTGGTGGAGGCGCTCTCGCGGGGGATCCCCGTCGTGACGGTCGAGCGCGGAGGCCTCCCCGAGATCCTGCGCACCTCCGACGGAGTGGTCGACGGATCCGTCCTCGTCCCGCCGGGCACGGAGGAGGAGGTCGCGGACGCCGTCCTCGCGGAGCTCCCCGCCCTCATCGCCTCGCTGCGCGATCCCCGGCGGCGCGCGGAGGTCGCTGCGGCGTCGCGGCGTCGGGCGGAGGACTTCGGCTGGCCGGGCATCGCCCGCCGCGCGGACGAGCTGCTGGCCCACCCCCGCGGCTGACGCGCGGGACCGCCGCGCGCACGCGGATCGACGTTCCGCGCCAAGCCCGTCGAGGCTCGTGCCGCGCGATTAGTGTCGGCGCGACATGCCACCTGCATCCCCTCTCCCGCCCGCGTCCGCCGACGCCACCGCCTCTCCCGTGCTGCTCGATCCGCCTCCCGCTCCGGACCGGCGACCGCGGACGACCCTTCCGCCGCGAGAGGTCGGCCCGTCGTCCCGGAATCGGCGCGCCGCTCCTCCGCTCCGCCAGACGGAGGCCGCCACCGGCACCTCCGCGGAACGGCTCTGACATGGGCCGCCACGCCGACGACGCCCTCCTCCGCCGCCGGACCGCCTCTCATCCCTCCGTCATCGCCGCGACCCGCGTCACCGACGCTCCGAAGACCCGCGGGCTGCCGTCGCGCGCGTCGGCGGATCCCGCTCAGCGGCGGCACGAGCGGATCGTCCTCGTCTTCCTCGCGGTGCTCCTGGCGCTGAGCGTCGTGCAGCTCTACACCCTGGGCCCCGTCACCGCTCCGGTCGCCTGGAGCCTGCTCTTCCTCCCGTACTCCGTCGCGCGGCTGCGCGGCGGGCGGATCGACCGGTTCGTGGTCGTGGTCCTCCTCGTGATCGCCGGCACCCTCTTCGCGCTCACCTACTCCGGAGCACGCGCGGCCGCGCTGCGCGACGTGGTCTCCGTCGTCTCCTTCCTCACTCCGTACCTGGCCGTCCGCGGGCTCGGCGACGGCGCCTGGCGTGTCGTCGGCCGCGCCCTCGGCTGGGCGGCGCCCGTGTTCCTCCTCCAGGTGACGCTCACGATCCTCTTCCAGCTCGATCCCGTGCAGGAGACCGCCTACCTCCGGTGGCCGGACGCGGTGCTGTTCTCCGACATCTACGTGCGGGACATCTTCACGACGTCCTTCAACAACGTCCTGCAGGAGAAGTCGGGAGGGTTCTTCCTCAACGGCAACATCGCCTCGATGTACATGGCCACGACCGGCGCGCTGGCCTTCGCCGTCTGGAGACGGCAGCGGGGGAGGCTCCTCCTGCTCGTCGCCGTCGCCGGGCTGGTCGGCGCCCTCTTCACGCTGTCCAAGACCGCGATCGTCCTCGCGATCGTCCTGCCCCTGCTGGTCGCCGCTATCCGCGGACTCAAGGGACGCAGCCTCGGTCCGGTCGCCTGGATGATCACCATCCCCTCCGGGATCACGGCCGTGTACGCCGTCGCCGTGTCCTTTCCGCAGCTGGCGGAGGCGGGCCTGCTCACGCTCGGGGCCCGCGGCGACTTCCTGCGCCTGGCTGCGAGCGCGTTCCCCGACAACTGGCTGCTGGGGCTGGGGTACGGCGGATGGCAGGAGCTGTGGCTGGCGCGCGGGTCGCAGTTCACCCAGCACAGCGAGCCGCGCCCGCCTCACAACCTCCTCGTCACCGCGTGGACCAACGGCGGGCTCCTGATCGCGCTCCCCGTCCTCGCGTTCCTCCTCCTCGCCACCGTCGCCGTCGTGCGCCTGCTCCTCCGGGTCGCCCGGAACGAGGCCGTCGCCGTCGGGGCGCTCGCCGTCGCCGTCCTCTGGACGTTCCTGCACGGGATGGCCGACAACACCACCTGGTTCGGCGATCAGCACTCGCTCGCGACGCTCGCCGTCTCCGTGGCGCTCGTGGGCGTCCTGTCGGCGGAGGTCCCCGCGCCGGGCCGAGTGCCTCACGGAAGCGCTCCGGCGGCCTCGGCCGGCACGGGTCGGGCGCCGCTGCGACGGCCGCCGAGCCCCGGCCTCGGGCGGCGCTGACGCGACCGCCGCGCCGCAGCCGGTCCGGACACGGACCGCGCCGGTATCATCGACCCGTTATGGCACGCATCTACGACTGCTCCGTCGACACGGACCTCCTGACCGGCACCCGTCTCGCGCGGACGGCCATCGGCCGCGGCGAGCTCGTGGTGATCCCCACCGACACCGTCTACGGCGTCGCGGCCAACGCGTTCGACGCCGCCGCGGTCCAGCGCCTGCTCGACGCGAAGGGACGGACGAGGCAGTCACCGCCGCCCGTCCTGATCGGGGACGTGGCCGCCCTCGACGCCCTCGCCGAGAACGTGCCGGAGGCGGTGCGCGACCTCGCGCGCGAGTTCTGGCCCGGCGGGCTCACCATCGTCCTGCACGCCCAGCCCTCCCTGGTCTGGGACCTGGGCGAGACGCGCGGGACCGTGGCGCTGCGCATGCCGGACAACCCGGTGACGATCGAGCTCCTCGCCGAGACCGGCCCGCTGGCGGTCTCCTCCGCCAATCGCACGGGGCAGCCCTCGGCCACGACCGCACAGGAGGCGTTCGACCAGCTCGGCGACTCCGTCGACGTCTATCTCGACGCCGGCGCTGCCGGATCGCGCTACAGCGACCGCCCCGCGGGCGCCAGCGAGTCCTCGACGATCATCGACGCGACAGCGCTGAGCTTCGAGGGCGGCACCCTGCGCATCCTGCGCCAGGGCGTCGTGTCGGCCGAGCGGATCCGCGAGGTCGTCGGAGACCTGCTGCCGGATCCGGACGCGCCTCGTGCCGAGACGTCGGAGCCCGACGCCTCCACGGCCGGCGCGGCGCAGGCCGGGTACCAGCAGGAGCCCGCCGAGACCGCGACCGGCAGCGACCCGTACGCCTTCGAGCGGACCCCGACCGCGCGCCCCGACTGGGCCTCCGGCGCCCGCCTGCAGGACGACGCCGCGCCCGGCGACGCCGCGCCCGGCGACTCCGCGCCCGTCGATTCCGCTGATGCGCCGGACACGGGCTCGTCGAGCACGAACGCGCCGACGCCCGGCACCGGCGCCGCCCGCACCGACTCCGCTCCGGGTGAGTAACCGGTGATCACCTTCGCCCTCGTCTCGCTCGCGGTCGCGCTCGTGACCGGAGCGCTGTCGTGGGTCATCTGGAAGCTGAGCCTGAAGTACCGGCTCTACCCGAAGATCCGCGTCAGGGACATGCACACGCGGCCGACCCCCCGCCTGGGCGGCATCGCGATGTTCCTCGGGATCCTCGTCGGCTTCGGCATCGCCTCCCAGCTGCCCTACTTCCGGCTGGTGTTCGCCAATCCCGAGCCGATCCTCGCGATCCTCGGCGCGAGCCTGCTCATCGTCCTCATCGGCGTCGCCGACGACATCTGGGACCTGGACTGGACCACGAAGCTGGCCGGTCAGCTGATCGCCGCCGGCCTGATCGCCTGGAAGGGCGTGCAGATCGTCTCCCTGCCGATCGGCGGCCTGACCGTCGGCTCGCCGTGGATGTCGCTGATCATCACCGTGCTCGCGATCGTCCTGGTCACCAACGCTCTCAACTTCATCGACGGCCTCGACGGCCTCGTGGCGGGCGTCGCCCTGATCGCCAACGGGGTCTTCTTCCTCTACAGCTACCTGCTGGTGCAGCAGACCTCGCCCACCGACTACTTCAACCTGGCCTCGCTCATCGCGGTCCTGCTCGTCGGCGCCTGCGCCGGATTCCTCCCCATCAACTGGCGTCCGGCGCGGATGTTCATGGGCGACAGCGGCGCACTGCTGATCGGGATGCTGATGGCCACCTCCGCGATCGCGGTCACCGGCCAGATCGACCCGGCCCAGCTCGCGGCGAAGGAGCTCCTGCCCGCGTTCATCCCGATCATCCTGCCGTTCGCGATCCTCGTGGTGCCGCTGATGGACTTCGGCCTCGCTGTGATCAGGCGCCTGCGCGCGGGAAAGTCGCCGTTCAGCGCCGACCGGAAGCACCTGCACCACCGCCTGCTCGACATGGGGCACTCCCACCTGCACGCCGTGCTGATCTTCTACGCGTGGACCGCCGTCGTCGCCGTCAGCTGCCTGCTGATGTTCGTGGTCGACGTGCTGTGGGTCCCGCTCGTCTTCCTCGGAGTCGGTCTGCTGGTCTGCACCGTCGTCACGCTCGCCCCGCTCAGCCGCCGCAAGCGGCTCGAGGCGGCGGCGCAGTCCGCGGAGGCCTCACCCGTCCTCGACCCCCTCGACCGCGCGTCCTCGACGGAGCTGCTCCGTCCGCCGGCCGGACTCCCGATCGACCGGGACACGACAGCGCCGACCACGGCGCGGAAGGAAGCATCATGACCGGAGCCTCCCCGGCCACCCCCCGTCCGCAGCCCGCGTCCGTCCCCGTCCTGCGCCGCGCGCTGGTCGTGGGCGGCCTCTTCGTGCTCGCCCTGGCCGTTCTCGGCACCGTCGTCGGCGGGATCGCCGCCGGGGAAGAGGGCGCGATCGGAGCCCTCCTCGGCGCGATCGTCGGCGGCGTGATGGTGCTCCTCACCGCCGCGAGCATCCTCGTCGCCAACCGCCTCGACATCGGCGGATTCTTCGCCGTCGTCCTCGGCACGTGGCTCGCCAAGTTCGTGCTGTTCGTGATCGCCGCCCTGGTCCTGCGCGATCAGCCGTGGCTGAACAGCACCGCGATGTTCGTCACGATCATCGTCGCCGTCCTGGGGTCCCTGGTGATCGACGTCCTCGTCGTCTCGCGCTCGCGCATGCCGAACGTCAGCGACATCGCTCGATGAGGACGAGCCGAACGGTTCCTGAGAGGACCACGATTCGGCTCTCAGGCCGTTCTGTTGCTACAGTAGGGACGAATCCCGCAGGCGAACGTGTCCTCAGATCGTCTCATCGTTGATGGCGGTCGTCGAGCACGATCGCCGTCCGAGCGGAAAACCCCACCTTTCGTCGTCGCGAGAGCGTTGCGTCCGAATGATTCGATTCGGTCGGCTGCAACGTGCCACGCCCCGAATTCCAGGAGCTAGCGCTGTTTGCTAACGCTGTGACCCTGTTGGTCTCGTCCTCGACCGGTGAGAGTGACTTCCACACCCCGTCGATCTCCGAGTTCTTCCCGCCCGGTTTCCTCTTCGAGGGAACCCCTTTCGAGATCAACCGCGTCATGCTGGTCCGCTTCATCGCGGTCATCGCACTGATGCTGTTCTTCTGGCTCGGGACGCGCAAGCTGCGCCTCGTCCCCGGCCGCTTCCAGAACGTCGTCGAGCTCGCGTTCGACTTCGTCCGCGTCACCATCGCCAAGGACATCCTCGGCGAGAAGGACGCGCGCCGGTTCCTCCCGATCCTCGTGACGATCTTCTTCGCGATCATCTCGATGAACCTGACCGGCATCGTCCCGTTCCTGAACATCGCGGGGACCTCCGTGGTGGGCATGCCGCTCTTCCTCGGCCTGGTCGCCTACGTGACGTTCATCTACGCGGGCATCAAGGACCGGGGGATGGGCTTCTTCAAGAACGCCCTGTTCCCGCCCGGAGCGCCGTTCCTGATCTACTTCATCCTCACGCCGATCGAGCTGCTGCAGACGTTCATCATCCGTCCGCTCTCGCTCGCACTGCGGCTCGTGATGAACATGATCGTCGGCCACCTCCTGCTGGTGCTGTGCTTCTCGGCCACGCAGTTCTTCCTCTTCAGCTCCCAGATCGACCCGGGCTTCAAGCTCTTCGGCGTCGTGACCTTCGCCTTCGGCGGTGCGTTCACGCTCTTCGAGCTCCTCGTCGCCGTGCTGCAGGCCTACATCTTCACCCTCCTCGCTGCGGTCTACATCCAGTTGGCCGTCGCCGAGGAGCACTGACCCCACTACTCACGGGCTCCCGCCCGTTCTCACGATCACCCCACTGAAAGGACCCACTCGTGGACTCAGTCACCGTTCTCGCCGAACTCACCGGCAACATCGCGACGGTCGGTTACGGCCTCGCAGCGATCGGCCCCGGCATCGGTGTCGGCATCGTCGCGGGCAAGACCGTCGAGGCCATGGCGCGCCAGCCCGAGATGGCCGGCCGCCTCCAGACCACGATGTTCCTCGGCATCGCGTTCACCGAGGTGCTCGCGCTCATCGGCCTCGCCACCTACTTCATCTTCGCGGCGTAGTCGTGTTCAGCACCGCTGTGAACATCGCTGCGGAAGAAGGTGACGTCCCCGCGGTCATTCTGATCCCGGAGTTCTACGACTTCTTCTGGTCGGGGGTGATCTTCCTCATCCTGCTGTTCTTCTTCTGGAGGCTGGTCCTGCCGCGCCTGCAGAAGATGCTCGACGTGCGCTCCGCCGCGATCGAGGGGAACATCGCGAAGGCCGACGAGGCCCAGCGACAGGCCGAGGCCGCCCTCGAGAAGTACACCGCTCAGCTGGCCGAGGCCCGCGCCGAGGCCGGAGTGATCCGTGAGAAGGCGAACGCCGACGGCAACGCGATCGTGGCGGCGAAGAAGGAGCAGGCGCAGGTCGAGGCCGAGCGCATCCTCCACAACGCGCACGCCCAGATCGAGGCGGACCGTCAGGCCGCCGTGGTCTCGCTCCGCTCCGAAGTCGGAACCCTCGCCATCGACCTCGCCTCCGGCGTGATCGGCGAGAGCCTCAACGACGACGCGAAGGCGTCCGCGATCGTGGACCGCTTCCTCGCCGACCTCGAGGCCTCGGAGAAGGCGAACAACTGATGGGCAGCGCGTCCAGGCAGGCACTCGCATCGGCGAAGGCGGAGCTCTCCGCCCTCGCCGGTCAGGCGTCCCTCGACACGGCCCAGCAGCTCTTCGAGGCCGCACGGGTCATCGACGGCCAGGCGCAGCTGCGCGCGGCCCTCGCCGACCCGAGCGCCGACTCGAGCAGCAAGCAGGCTCTCGTCGCCCGCGTGTTCGGTCCCTTCGGCGAGCCGGCCAAGCGCCTGCTCACCGTGATCGTCGGCCACCGCTGGTCGAGCCCGAGCGACATGGTCGCCGGGGTCGAGGAGGTCGGGGTCCGCGCGATCGCGTCCTCCGCTCCGGAGGGCGTCAACCTCGAGAAGGAGCTCCACTCCTTCGGCGAGGTCGTCGCCTCCGACGCCCAGCTCGAGCTCGCGCTCGGCAGCAAGCTCGCCGCCGCCGACTCGAAGGTCGCGCTCGTGCAGCGCCTCCTCGAGGGCAAGGCCGCGGCCGAGACGCTGGCGATCCTCCGGCAGCTGATCGCGCACCCGCGCGGTCGCCGCATCCCGGAGCTCGTCCGCTTCGCAGCAAGCGTGGTCGCCGACCAGGGCGGGTTCATCCTCGCCACGGTCTCGGTCGCCGCACCGATCGCCCCCGAGCAGCTCGACCGGCTCCGCTCGGCGCTCACGCGCCAGTACAGCCGACCGGTCTCCGTCAACGTCGTGGTCGATCCCTCCCTCCTGGGCGGGATGCGCCTGCACGTCGGCGACGAGGTCATCGACGGAACCGTCTCCGCACGGCTGTCCGACCTGAAGCTCCAGCTCGCGTCCTGACGGGCGCACGTATCCTCAGAGGGCACTGCCCTCGACCCCCGCACCATCCAGGTCAGGCCCCGACGACCTCTTCGGCTCGCACGGACCCAACGAATAGGAATTCCCATGGCAGATATCACCATCAGCCCGGATGAGATCCGCGACGCGCTGAAGGACTTCGTCTCGTCGTACGAGCCGGGCAAGGCCTCCACCACCGAGGTCGGCTACGTCATCGACGCCGCCGACGGCATCGCCCACGTCGAGGGCCTCCCCGGCGTCATGGCCAACGAGCTCATCCGCTTCTCCAACGGCGTCCTGGGCCTGGCCCAGAACCTCGACGAGAACGAGATCGGCGTCGTCGTCCTCGGCGAGTTCTCCGGCATCGAGGAGGGCATGGAGGTCACCCGCACCGGCGAGGTCCTCTCGGTCCCCGTCGGCGACGGCTACCTCGGGCGCGTCGTCGACCCGCTCGGCAACCCGATCGACGGACTCGGCGAGATCGCCTCCGAGGGCCGCCGCGCCCTCGAGCTCCAGGCTCCCGGCGTCATGTCGCGCAAGTCGGTCCACGAGCCGCTGCAGACCGGCATCAAGGCCATCGACGCGATGATCCCGGTCGGCCGCGGCCAGCGCCAGCTCATCATCGGCGACCGCCAGACCGGCAAGACGGCCATCGCGATCGACACGATCATCAACCAGAAGGCCAACTGGGAGTCGGGCGACACGAACAAGCAGGTCCGCTGCATCTACGTCGCGATCGGCCAGAAGGGCTCGACCATCGCCTCGGTGAAGGGCGCGCTCGAGGACGCCGGAGCGATGGAGTACACGACCATCGTCGCGTCCCCGGCCTCCGACCCCGCCGGCTTCAAGTACCTCGCCCCCTACACCGGCTCGGCCATCGGCCAGCACTGGATGTACGGCGGCAAGCACGTCCTGATCATCTTCGACGACCTGTCGAAGCAGGCCGAGGCCTACCGCGCCGTGTCGCTCCTCCTGCGCCGCCCGCCGGGACGCGAGGCGTACCCGGGTGACGTCTTCTACCTGCACTCCCGTCTGCTGGAGCGCTGCGCGAAGCTGTCCGACGAGCTCGGCGCCGGCTCGATGACCGGTCTCCCGATCATCGAGACCAAGGCCAACGACGTCTCGGCCTACATCCCGACCAACGTGATCTCGATCACCGACGGCCAGATCTTCCTCCAGTCCGACCTCTTCAACGCCAACCAGCGTCCCGCGGTCGACGTGGGCATCTCGGTCTCGCGGGTCGGCGGCGACGCGCAGGTCAAGTCGATCAAGAAGGTCTCCGGCACGCTGAAGCTCGAGCTGGCGCAGTACCGCTCGCTCGAGGCCTTCGCGATGTTCGCCTCCGACCTCGACGCCGCCTCGCGCCGTCAGCTCGCCCGCGGCGCCCGCCTGACCGAGCTGCTCAAGCAGCCGCAGTACTCGCCGTACCCCGTCGAGGAGCAGGTCGTCTCGATCTGGGCCGGAACGAACGGCAAGCTCGACGAGGTCCCGGTCCCCGACGTGCTGCGCTTCGAGCGCGAGCTCCTGGACTACCTGGGCCGCAACACCCAGGTGCTGAACACCCTCCGCGACACCAACGTGCTCTCCGACGACACCGTCGCCGAGCTCAACCGTGCCGTCGACGGCTTCAAGCTGGAGTTCCAGACCGGTGAGGGCAAGCCGCTCGCCTCGGTCGGGCGCGAGGAGCACCAGGCCATCGCGTCCGACGAGGTCGGCCAGGAGAAGATCGTCAAGGGCCGTCGCTGACCAGCGGCACCCCGTCGATTCGCCACTTTTAGGACAACAGGAGACACATGGGAGCGCAACTCCGGGTCTACCGGTCGAAGATCCGCTCGGCCCAGACGACCAAGAAGATCACTCGGGCCATGGAGCTGATCTCGGCCTCGCGCATCCAGAAGGCGCAGAACCGCGTCGCTGCCGCGGCGCCGTACTCGAACGCGATCACGCGCGCCGTGTCCGCTGTCGCGACCTACTCGAACGTGGAGCACCCGCTCACGACCGAGCGCGAGAAGCTGGACACGGCCGCGATCGTGATCTTCACCTCCGACCGCGGCCTCGCCGGCGCGTTCTCCTCGAGCGTGCTCAAGGAGGCCGAGGAGCTGGCCGCGCTGCTGCGCAGCGAGGGCAAGGAGGTCGTCTTCTACCTGGTCGGCCGCAAGGCGAACGCGTACTTCTCGTTCCGGAAGCGGGCCAGCGTCCGCGTCTGGACGGGCGGCACCGACCAGCCCGTGTTCGAGACGGCGAAGGAGATCGCGGACGCGGTCGTCGAGTCGTACAACCTCGATGACGAGGAGGGCGGCGTGGACGAGATCCACCTCGTCTACAACCGCTTCGTCAGCATGGTCACCCAGCAGCCGACCGTCGTCCGGCTGCTGCCGCTCGAGGTCGTCGAGGGCGCCGAGGAGCAGAACAGCGAGCTGTACCCGCTCTACGAGTTCGAGCCCGACCCCGAGACGGTCCTCGACCGCCTCCTGCCCGTGTACGTCGAGAGCCGCATCTTCAACGCGATGCTGCAGTCGGCGGCCTCGGAGCACGCGGCACGCCAGAAGGCCATGAAGTCGGCGAGCGACAACGCGGACACGCTGATCAAGACCTACACGCGTCTCGCCAACAACGCCCGCCAGACCGAGATCACGCAGCAGATCGCCGAGATCGTCGGCGGCGCCGACGCCCTGTCCTCCTCCAAGTAAGAGGGCTCCGCTCCACACAGTTTCGACTCCGCCCTCCGGGAGCGGTGAGACCACAGAAGGAAGTAGCAATGACACTGACCGCACCTGAGGCGGCGACCGGGACGTCGGGCGGGGCCATCGGCCGCATCGCCCGCGTCACCGGCCCCGTCGTTGACATCGAGTTCCCCCACGACGCGATCCCCGAGGTCTACAACGCGCTCTACACGCACGTCGAGGTCGAGGGCGTCTCGAGCAAGCTGACCTTCGAGGTCGCGCAGCACCTGGGCGACGACCTCGTCCGGGCCATCTCCCTGAACCCCACCGACGGACTCGTCCGCGGCCAGGAGGTCCACGACACCGGCCTGCCGATCTCGGTCCCGGTCGGCGACGTGACCAAGGGCAAGGTCTTCAACGTGATCGGCGAGGTGCTCAACGCCGACGCCGACGGGAAGATCAACGGCGAGTCGTTCGAGATCACCGAGCGCTGGCCCATCCACCGCAAGCCCCCGCAGTTCGATCAGCTCGAGTCCAAGACCGAGCTGTTCGAGACCGGCATCAAGGTCATCGACCTGCTCACTCCGTACGTGCAGGGCGGCAAGATCGGCCTGTTCGGCGGCGCGGGCGTCGGCAAGACCGTCCTCATCCAGGAGATGATCCAGCGCGTCGCGCAGGACCACGGTGGAGTGTCCGTGTTCGCCGGCGTCGGCGAGCGCACCCGTGAGGGCAACGACCTCATCGCCGAGATGGAGGAGGCGGGCGTCTTCGACAAGACCGCGCTCGTCTTCGGCCAGATGGACGAGCCGCCGGGAACGCGTCTGCGCGTCGCCCTGTCGGCACTGACCATGGCGGAGTACTTCCGCGATGTGCAGAAGCAGGACGTGCTGCTCTTCATCGACAACATCTTCCGCTTCACGCAGGCCGGCTCGGAGGTGTCGACCCTCCTGGGCCGCATGCCCTCCGCGGTGGGCTACCAGCCGAACCTCGCCGACGAGATGGGTGTGCTCCAGGAGCGCATCACCTCGACGCGCGGACACTCGATCACCTCGCTGCAGGCGATCTACGTCCCCGCCGACGACTACACCGACCCGGCGCCGGCGACCACCTTCGCCCACCTCGACGCGACCACCGAGCTCTCCCGTGAGATCGCGTCGAAGGGCCTCTACCCGGCCGTCGACCCGCTCACGTCCACCTCGCGCATCCTCGACCCCCGCTACCTGGGCGCCGACCACTACCGCGTGGCGACGAACGTGAAGCAGATCCTGCAGAAGAACAAGGAGCTGCAGGAGATCATCGCGATCCTCGGTGTCGACGAGCTGTCGGAGGAGGACAAGATCACGGTGTCGCGTGCGCGCCGCATCCAGCAGTTCCTCTCGCAGAACACCTACATGGCGAAGAAGTTCACCGGTGTCGAGGGATCGACCGTCCCGCTGAAGGACACGATCGAGTCGTTCGACGCGATCACCAAGGGCGAGTTCGACCACGTGGCCGAGCAGGCGTTCTTCAACGTCGGCTCGATCTCGGACGTCGAGGAGAAGTGGACCCAGATCCAGAAGGAGAACGGCTGATCATGGCCGGGACCCTGAAGGTCAGCGTCGTGTCCGCGAACGCCGAGGTGTGGTCCGGAGAGGCGAAGCAGCTCACGGCTCGCACGGTCGAGGGCGAGATCGGCATCCTCGCCGGCCACGAGCCGATGCTCGCGATCCTCGCCACCGGCGAGGTGCGCGTCACGGCCCTGGACGGCACGCGTCTCACCGCGCAGGCCGACGACGGCTTCCTGTCCGTCGAGAACGACGTGGTGACCGTGGTCGCCCGTCAGGCATCGCTGGTCTAGTACACCGCCGCTCACCGCGGCACGGAGGGGCCGGACGATCATCGCGATCGTCCGGCCCCTTCGTCGTGCCGCCCGTCCCTCTTCTCCGAAGGAGTCCTGTGCACGTCCTGCTGCCACCGTCCGAGACGAAGCGCGACGGCGGCGACGAGCCGTTCGTGCTCGAGTCGCTCGCCTTCCCCGAGCTCCACGCGAAGCGGCGCGAGTTGGCGGAGGCGCTGATCGCGCTGGCCGGGGACCGCGAGCTCTCTGCCTGGGCGCTGAAGCTCGGTCCGCGTCAGCTCGGCGAGATCGATCGCAACGCGGGGCTCGCGACCGCGGCAGGCCTCCCCGCGGTCGACCGCTTCGACGGGGTGCTCTTCGATGCGCTCGACGCGCGCAGCCTCGATTCCGGTGCACGGGCGGTGCTCGGTCGGACGGCGATCGTGCAGTCCGCGCTCTGGGGGCCGATCCGCGCCCTCGACCTGATCCCTGCCTACCGTCTGTCCCACGACTCCCCTGTGCCGGGGAGGCCGCTCAAGCGCTGGTGGGCGGCGGAGGCCGGGCGGGTGCTGAGCGCGCTCGACGGGCTCGTCCTCGATCTGCGGAGCGAGGCGTACGCGGCCCTCGGACCGGTTCCTGCGGGCGAGGGGCGGTTCTTCGTCCGCGTCCGCTCGCGCGGGGCCGACGGCGTCCTCCGGTCGCTGAACCACTTCAACAAGCAGGGCAAGGGACGCTTCGTCAGGGCGCTGGCGGACGACCGGGTGGCGACGGAGTCGCTCGGCGAGCTCTCGGCGTGGGCGGCCGGGCGCGGGTTCCTGCTCGCCGAGAACCGGCACACGGGAGAGCTCGACCTCGTCGTGCCGGAGTCGTAGGCGTCAGCGTCGGCGCCAGCAGCCGGTGAGGTGGTCGTCGACGACTCCGGCCGTCTGCATCAGCGCGTACGCGGTGGTCGGTCCGACGAAGCGGAGCCCAGCGGCCTTCAGCGCTCGCGCGAGCGCCGTCGACCCGGGCGTCGTCGCAGGGACGTCGGCGGCTCGGACCACCCGGTCCTCGACGTCCGGATCGTGGAAGGACCACACGAGCTCGTCGAGCGCGCCCTCGCCTCTCTGCTCCAGGAGCGCGAGCACGGCCCGGGCGTTGTCCCGGGTGGCGATGATCTTCGCGCGGTTCCGGATGATGCCGCTGTCCTCCATCAGCCGCTCGACATCGGTGTCGTCGTACCGGGCGACGCGGGCCGGATCGAAGCCGTCGAAGGCCTCGCGGAACCTCGGCCGCTTGCGGAGGATCGTGATCCAGGAGAGGCCGGACTGGAACGCCTCGAGGGAGATCTTCTCGAACAGCAGGCGATCTCCGTGCAGCGGGGTGCCCCATTCCTCGTCGTGGTAGCGGCGGTACTCCGGATCCGCGCCGCTCCAGGCGCAGCGGACCAGGCCGTCCTCTCCCTCGACGAGTCCGTCGGCCGTGCTCATCGGTGGGGGATCCCCTCGTGATCGAGAAGCCAGGCTTTCGTGGCGACGCCCTCGCCCGCGCTGAAGCCGGTGATCCGTCCGTCGCTCGCGAGGACGCGGTGGCAGCCCACGATGATCGGCACCGGGTTCGCACCTACCGCTCCGCCGATCGGCCGGCCCGCCCGGGGGCGACCGGCGGCCGTGCCCAGTGCGCCGTAGGAGGTGATCTCCCCGAAGCCCAGAGCCTGGAGCCGCTGCCAGATCTCGAGCTGGAAGGGCGTGCCGCGCAGAGCGACCGGCAGATCGAAAGAGCGGCGGGTCCCGTCGAAGTACTCGTCCAGTTGCTCGACGGCCCGCAGGAGCACCGGGAGGTCCGACTCCGGGAGGTGCTCGTGCGGGAGCAGACCGGCCTGCTCGATGGCGAGCGAGACGATCGCATCGCCGTCGCTGCCCACCTCGATGCGGCCGAGGGGGCTCGTCGTCCGTCGGACGTGAAGGGGAGTCGTTCTCATGCGTCGAGAGTATCCGCGGGACTCCCCACCGACCGGCGGGAATCGGACACCGGTGCAGAACTCGGCCGATCGGTCCCTGTGGAGGGATTCCTGGCCGGAGGGCGCCATCCGAGCGCCGGCGATTCGGTGTCGATGGGACCTCTCCCTCCACAGGCGGCGATCTCGAGATCCTTCCGATGATCCCGAGGGCCGTCGCTCCCGGCGGGTGCGAGGGTCGGCAGGATCGCAGCATGACCTCCTCAGCGATCTTCCTCCACCCCGCTCCCGCCTCGCGTGTCCCGGCCTCACCCGACGACGCCGCCCTGTTCCATGCCGCTCACGGATCCCGGCGGGGTGCGGCGGAGGCGAGCCTCGTGCTCGTCCCGTTCCGGGCCGGCGCGCCGAGCGGCTCGCTCCGCTTCGAGCTGTCGGGTGCGGATCCGTCCCTGATCGCGCGGGCCTGCCTCGGTGCGCTCGGCCGGTTCGGGCGGGTGCGGCGAGCACTCGCGCTGGTGCATCCCGGCGAGGCGGGTCCGGAGTCGTGCGAGGGACTCGTCGCCGCCCTCGAGGAGCGTGCGCGCCGGCTCCCCGGCCTCGCCCTCCGCGTCGCCGTGCTCCCGTCCTCCGGCGGCGACGACGGGCTCGAGGCCGGCGACCGGGACGACCCGCGAGCGGTGGCCGCCGCGGTCGACCGTCTCCTCGACCGCCACCCGCGGGCCGAACTGCCCGACGTGCTGTTGCGCGGTGTCGACGACCTCGTCCGGCGAGCTCTCGCCGGTCCCGATCCCGAGGTCCGGCCGGCGGGCCTGGCTGCGCTCGTCGTGGCCGTGCAGCGCAGCCGCGGTGCGGACCGCGTGTTGCGGTCGGCGCGGAGCGGTGACCCCGGCGCGGCGGGAGCGCTCGCCCCGCTGCTCCGCCGTGCCGCCGTCGTCGCACCCCCGAGTGAGCGAGCCGGAGTGCTCGTCCTCCTCGCCCGGATCCTGGCCGGTGAGGGCCGTGCCGACGAGGCCGGACGGCTCGCCGACGAGGCTGTCGCTCTCGATCCGCACCACGCAGGTGCGCGCCGAGTCGCGGCCGCACTCGCCGCCGATCGTCGGGAGCGCGCCGCGTGAGGGCGCTAGAGCCGCGACCAGGCCTCGGTGAGCACGCTCCGGAGGATCTGCTCGATCTCGTCGAACTCGCGCGGACCGATGGTGAGCGGCGGCGCGAGCTGCACGACGGGATCGCCGCGGTCGTCCGCCCGGCAGTACAGCCCCGCGTCGAAGAGCCCCTTCGAGAGGAATCCGCGCAGCAGCCGCTCCGACTCGTCCTCGTCGAACGTCTCCTTCGTCGCCTTGTCCTTCACCAGCTCGATGCCGAAGAAGTAGCCGTCGCCCCGGACGTCGCCGACGATCGGCAGGTCGAGCAGCTTCTCGAGCGTGGACCGGAAGACGGGCGAGTTCTCTCGCACGCGCTCGTTCAGGCCCTCCTCCTCGAAGATGTCGAGGTTCTCGAGCGCGACCGCGGCCGAGACGGGGTGGCCGCCGAAGGTGTAGCCGTGCGGGAAGACGACCTGACCGTGGCGGAAGGGCTCGTAGATCCGATCGCTGACGATCGTCGCTCCGATGGGGGAGTAGCCGCTGGTCATCCCCTTCGCGCAGGTGATCATGTCCGGCACGTAGCCGTACTCGTCGCAGGCGAACATGTGCCCGATACGGCCGAACGCGCAGATCACCTCATCGGACACCAGCAGCACGTCGTGCTTGTCGCAGATCTCGCGGACCCTCTGGAAGTACCCGGGAGGGGGCGGGAAGCAGCCGCCCGAGTTCTGCACGGGTTCCAGGAACACGGCGGCCACCGTGTCCGGCCCCTCGAACTCGATCATCTCCTCGATGCGGTTCGCCGCCCACAGGCCGAACGCCTCCAGGTCGTCGCCGTGCTCGGGAGCCCGGTAGAAGTTGGTGTTGGGGACACGGAAGCCGCCCGGCACGAGCGGTTCGAACATCGACTTCATCCCGGGGATGCCCGTGATCGCGAGCGCTCCCTGGGGAGTGCCGTGATACGCGACCGAGCGCGAGACGACCTTGTGCTTGCCCGGCTTGCCCTGCAGCTTCCAGTAGTGCTTGGCGAGCTTGAACGCCGTCTCCACGGCCTCGCCGCCGCCGGTCGAGAAGAAGACCCGGTTGAGGTCGCCCGGCGCGTGGTCGGCGAGCCGGTCGGCCAGCTCGATCGCCGAGGGGGTCGCGTAGGACCAGAGCGGGAAGAAGGAGAGCTCGGACGCCTGCTTCGCCGCGGCCTCCGCCAGTCGGCGCCGCCCGTGTCCCGCATTGACGACGAACAGGCCGGACAGGCCGTCGAAGTACTTGCGCCCGGTGCTGTCCCAGATGTGGTGTCCCTCGCCGCGCGTGATGATCGGCACGCCCGCGCCGGAGTCCATAGTCGACTGACGGGTGAAGTGCATCCAGAGGTGGTCCTTCGCCTTCTTCTGCAGGGAGGCGTCGTCGATCCCCCCAGGCGCGTCGGTCCCGCGGACGGGATCGCCCGACTCGAGGCCGGAGGTCGAGAAGGCTGTCTCGGTGGTCATCTTTTACCGCGTTCCCCAGTTGTAGAACTGCTTGTGGAGCTTCAGATAGACGAAGGTCTCGGTCGAGAGCACGCCGGGAAGCGACCGGATCTCCTGGTTGAGCAGGGCGATCAGATCGTCGTCGTTCTCGCACACGACCTCGGCGAGGATGTCGAAGGAGCCGGCCGTCAGCACGACGTAGTCGACGGCGGGGATGGAGGCGAGCCGGTCCGCGACGTCGCGGGTGTCGCCGGTGACGCGCACACCGATCATCGCCTGGCGGTAGAAGCCGAGCTGCATCGGATCCGTCACCGCGACGATCTGCATGACGCCCGACTCGGTGAGCTTCTGCACCCGCTGCCGGACGGCCGCCTCGCTCAGGCCCACGGCCTTGCCGATCTCGGCGTACGAGCGCCGACCGTCGGCCTGCAGCTGCTCGATGATCGCCTTCGACACCTCGTCGAGCTGGACAGGACGCTGAGAGGGCGGGCGAGACGGGGCCATGCGGCGATTCTGGCAGTCCACGAGTGCCCGGGCAAGTGGATCCGCACGTCGGAGCTCGATCCGGCATCGGATCCGGTGGTCTGAGCGTCGACCCGTCTGCGCGACGGACATCGGGCGACAGCGATGGCGGCCGGCTCGGCGGAGGGCCGTCAGCGACTACCATCGGGAGGCGGCCGGGCACCCCTGGAGCCGGCGGTCACGGGCCGTCGGACCGGACGGCCGCAGGCCACGGGGATGCGAGGAGCAGCGATGACGCAGATCGGCCGCAGCCGCGCGTCCGTCACCGTCCCCGTCTCCGCCTGGAGCTCCGACGCACCCTCGGCCGAAGTCACCCTCGGCTGGGCCGCGCGCACCGAGACCGGCCACGTGCGCAGCGCGAACGAGGACAGCTACCTCGCCAAGAGCCCGCTCTTCGCTGTCGCCGACGGGATGGGCGGGCACGCGGCAGGAGAGGTCGCCAGCGACGCGGTCGTGTCGCGCCTGTCCACCGCGGCGCTCGGCGCGACCGTCGGAGCGGAGGAGATCGACCGGGCGCTTCGGGAGGCGGTAGGGGACATCGCCCGGCAGTCGCACACGGCCGACGTCGGCACCGGGACCACGGTCACTGGGATCGCGCTCACGGTGGTCGGGGGAGAGCCCTACTGGTCCGTCTTCAACATCGGCGACTCGCGCGTGTACCTGAGCGTCGCCGGGACCCTCGTGCAGCTCACCGTGGACCACTCCATCGTCCAGGAGCTGGTCGACGCGGGCCTGATCTCCCGCGACGAGGCCGACGTGCATCCGCACAGCAACGTGATCACCCGCGCGGTCGGCTTCCACGAAGCGCCCGTCCCCGACTACCGGCTCGTGCCCGTCCTCGCCGGATCGCGTCTGCTGATCTGCTCGGACGGACTCACGAAGGAGCTGACCGATGCCGGCGTCGGCCACCTGCTCAGCGGCACCGGCTCCGCTCAGGAGGCGGCCGACGCCCTGGTCGACGCCGCGCTGGACAACGGCGGGCGCGACAACGTCACCGTGATCGTCGTCGACGTCCTCGCGGTCACCGGCGACGAGGAGGCCGGCGCGCCGGTCTGACGAGCAGCGCTCCGGCACGGGACGGCCGCGGTGGCGGTGCCGCCGGACCGCCCGCACGCGCCGAACGGCCGTACGACGGTCCTGCGCCTGCCGGTTCGCGTCGGGTTCGGCCGGCTCGGGGCTCCCCGCGCCGGCGCTGGGTACGATGGTGAGTGGAAGGGCGTTCTCGGTGATCTGCAGCACGTGTGGCTCCAACCTCGCTCCCGGGGCGATCCTCTGCGGCGAGTGCGGTTCGTCGGTGGCGGCGCATGCCACGACGGGTGCGTCCCGCCCCTCGTCCTCCGGCGACACGACGGTCCTCGACCCGTCCCGCCGTGCCTGGCTGCCGGGCCTGGCCCCCGGCCGGCACCGGCGTCCCGCCCCCGGCGCTCCGATGGCGCCGCCCTCGCAGGGGCTCGTGCGCCTCAGCTTCGCGACCGGGCAGCACGCGATCGTGACCGGCAACGGCCTGATCGGACGCCAGCCGCTCCCGGACCCCAACGAGACGTTCCGGCACATCCTCGCGATCCCGGATCCGTCGCGATCCCTCTCCAAGACCCACCTCGAGTTCGGCTTCGACGAGGGCGGGCTCTGGGTCAGGGACCGCTGGTCGGCCAACGGGTCCGTGCTGGTCGCGCCGACCCAGGCGCCACTCCCGCTCGAGGCCGGCCGCCGCTACCGCGCGAAGCTCGGCAGCCGGATCCTGCTCTCCTCCGTCGAGATGGCGGTCGAGCGCGTCGACGGGTCCGCCGGCGGCTCGGGACGCCCGCCCCTCACCCGCTGACGGCACGGCCTCCGGGGACCGAATCGGCGGTCGACACGGCCTCCGGGTGCGGAATTCGTGACGATCATGTTTCCGGATGAGCGTTCTCCTCCGTTCGCCGTGACAGGCGGATGAGCGCTGTGCCAGTATTTCCCCACGTTCGGCCCCCGAGGCACGAGCCCCGACGCAGTCAGGAGCCCCCGCCATGACCCGTCCCCTCCCGAGGGATCCCGTCCTCCGCCGGGCCGTCGCCGCGGCACGCTCGCACGAGCGCGAGCGCCGGGCGGTCCTCTCGCGTCGGGCGGTCCTCGGCGGGATCGGCCTCGGAGCGGGTGCCCTCGCCCTGGCCGCCTGCGCCCCGCAGACCCGTGCCGCTCCGACCGCCGCCGCCGACGGATCGGCCGGCGACCCGCGCCTGGTGTGGGACAACTGGCCCGCCTACATGGACGAGGACGACGACGGGAACTACCCCACGCTCCAGGGCTTCGAGGAGCAGACGGGCATCGCGGTGACCTACAACGTCGCCGTCGACGACAACAACTCGTACTACGGCAAGGTGAAGGATCAGCTCGCGCTCGGGCAGTACATCGGCGCCGACACGGTCTGCCTGACGGAGTGGATGGTCTCGCGCCTGGTCCGCCGCGGCTACGTGCAGGAGCTCGACCACGCGAACATCCCGAACATCGCCAACCTCACGCCCTCGCTGGCGAACCCCGACTTCGATCCGGGCCGCCGGCTCTCCCTCCCGTACCAGGCGGGGTTCTCGGGCATCTGCTGGAACAGGGAGAAGCTGCCGAAGGGCCTCTCGAGCATCGAGGAGCTGTGGGATCCGTCGCTCCGCGGCCGCGTCGGCGTGCTGAGCGAGATGCGCGACACGATCGGGCTCATCATGCTCGCTCAGGGGACGGACATCGCCGGCTCCTGGGGCGACGACGAGTACATGAACGCGATCGACGTCTTCCGCGAGCAGGTCGACGCCGGACAGATCCGCAACATCAAGGGGAACGCGTACCTCAACGACCTGCAGAACGAGGACACCCTCGCGGCGATCTGCTGGTCCGGCGACATCACCCTGATCAACGCCGAGGCCGGCGACAAGTGGGAGTTCGCCTTCCCCGACTCGGGCGGCGCGCTCTGGAACGACACCTTCGTGGTCCCGATGGGCTCCGAGCGCAAGGCCAACGCCGAGGCCCTGATGAACTACTACTACGAGCCCGAGGTCGCCGCCGAGGTGGCCGCCTGGGTCAACTACATCACCCCCGTGGATGGAGCGAAGGACGTCATGGAGAGCATCGATCCGGAGCTGGCCGAGAACCAGCTGATCTTCCCCGACGAGGACACGCTCGCGCACGCGCACGTGTTCCGGACCCTGACCGCCGCGGAGGAGAAGGAGTACCAGGCCGAGTTCCAGAAGGTGCTCCTGGGCATCTGATGGCGATCGGGACCTTCGCCGAGAGCGGCGCCGACCTCCAGCTGGTCGGGATCAGCAAGCAGTACCCGGGCTTCACGGCCATCGACTCCCTGGACCTCACCATCCCGGCGGGCTCCTTCTTCGCCCTGCTAGGCCCCTCGGGCTGCGGCAAGACGACGACGCTGCGCTTGGTCGCCGGGCTCGAGGAGCCCTCCGCCGGCCGGATCCTCATCGGCGGGCGGGACGTCACCGAGACGAAGACGTACCAGCGGCCCGTCAACACCGTGTTCCAGTCGTACGCGCTGTTCCCGCACATGTCGATCCTCGAGAACGTCGCCTTCGGCCTGAAGCGGCGGAGGATCGCCGACCCCGTCGGCAAGGCGCACGAGGCGCTCCGCCTGGTCGAGCTCGACCACCTCGCCCAGCGCCGCCCCGCGCAGCTCTCCGGTGGTCAGCAGCAGCGGGTCGCCCTCGCGCGCGCCCTCGTCAACCGGCCCGCCCTGCTCCTGCTCGACGAGCCGCTCGGCGCCCTCGACCTCAAGCTCCGCCGGCAGATGCAGCTGGAGCTCAAGTCGATCCAGGAGGAGGTGGGCCTCACCTTCCTCCACGTCACGCACGACCAGGAGGAGGCCATGACGATGGCCGACACCGTCGCGGTGATGAACAAGGGCAGGATCGAGCAGATGGGCGCGCCGGAGGAGCTCTACGAGCTCCCGCGCACCGCGTTCGTCGCGAACTTCCTCGGCCAGTCCAACCTCTTCACGGGCGAGGTGGTCGGCAGCACCGACCGCGCACTCACCGTCGACGCGGGCGGGCACCGGATCGTCGTGCCCGTCGCCCGCTGCGCCCGCACGAGCGGGGAGATCACGGTCGGCGTCCGCCCCGAGAAGCTCCTGCTGCTGACGCAGGAGCCGTCGGCGGACTCCGGCCGGAACGTGCTCGGGCCCGGCCGCGTGGTCGACGTCTCCTTCAGCGGGGTCAGCACCCAGTACACGATCCGGATGCCGGGCCTGGGCCCGGTGGTCGTCTTCGCGCAGAACATGGTCTTCGGGCCGGTCGTCGGCGAGGGAGCGGAGGTGTGGGTCGGCTTCAGCACCGAGCACGGCTTCGGACTCGCGGACGAACCGGGCTCGGTCCCGCGCTTCGAGGCGGACGACTCCACCAGCGCCATCGCCGTGCAGCGCCGGGGGCTCCTGGCCGGTCGCAGCGGGGGAGCGTAGGCATGGCCTTCGCCGCCTTCGCCACGGGGCAGGCGGATCCTCAGGACGCTCCGGTCCGCCGGCGGTCGACGATCGCGCTGGTCCTGCTGCTGCCGGGCATCGCCTACATGCTGCTGTTCTTCCTGGCGCCGCTGATCTCGCTCGTGCTCACGTCCTTCCAGGCCGAGGTGCCGGACGGGGACATCGGCGAGTACGCCCCCGGGTTCGCCTGGCAGAACTACCTCGTGGTGATGGGCGACTACTGGCCGCACGTGCTCCGCTCCTTCGGCTACGCGCTGATCGCGACGGTGCTCGCGCTGGTGATCAGCTACCCGCTGGCCTACTTCATCGGAGTGAAAGCGCGGCCCTGGCCGCTGCTGCAGAACCTGCTCCTCACGCTGGTGATCGCGCCCTTCTTCATCAGCTTCCTGCTCCGGACGCTGGCGTGGAAGCAGATCCTCGCGGACGAGAGCCCGCTCGTGCAGGCGCTCAAGGCCGTGGCGGTCCTGCCGAGCGACGGCCACCTCACGGGGACGCCGATCGCCGTGATCTTCGGCATCACCTACAACTTCATCCCGTTCATGACGCTGCCGCTGTACACGACGCTCGAGCGCCTCGACGTGCGCTTCCTGGAGGCCGGGTCGGATCTCTACGCGCACCCCGCCTCCGTGTTCTGGAGCGTGACCGTCCCCCTGTCGATGCCGGGCATCGTCTCGGGCACGCTGCTGACGTTCATCCCCGCGGCGGGCGACTACATCAACGCGAGCCGGGACTTCCTCGGCTCGTCGCAGACCTCGATGGTGGGCAACGCGATCGAGGCGAACTTCCTCACGCTCGAGAACTACCCGGCGGCCGCCGCGCTCTCGATCGTGCTGATGGCCGTGATCCTGGTCATCGTCGGCTTCTACGTGAAGCGCAGTGGAACGGAGGACCTCCTGTGACCGCGACGGCCGACCGTCCGCTCGCGAGCGCCCAGGAGGCGCTCGGCGCGCCGCCCCCCGCCCCGATCCGGGGCCGCCGCCGCTTCCGGGGCCTCGGGCTCGGCGTCTACACGGCGCTGGCGCTGCTCTTCCTGCTCATCCCTATCGGTTACACCTTCGTCTTCTCCTTCAACGACTCGGGGAAGAGCAACCTCGCCTGGCGCGGGTTCACCCTCGACAAGTGGGTGTCGGCCTGGACCAGCGAGGAGGTGATGACCGCCTTCGGGAACAGCCTGCTGGTCGGTGTGATCGCCACCGTGCTGGCCACTGCGCTCGGCACCATGATCGCCATCGCGCTCGTGCGGTTCCGCTTCCGGTTCCGGTCGGCGATCAGCCTGCTGCTGTTCCTCCCCATGGCGACTCCGGAGGTGGTGCTCGGAGCCGGCCTCGCCGCGCAGTTCCTCAGCGTGGGCGCCGAGAAGGGGCTGGTCACGATCGTGCTGGCGCACACGATGTTCTGCATCAGCTTCGTCGTGGTCACCGTGAAGGCGCGGGTGGCGAGCCTGGACCCGAAGCTGGAGGAGGCGGGACGCGACCTCTACGCGTCGCCGAACCAGGTCTTCTGGCGGATCACCTTCCCGCTGCTGCTGCCCGGCATCCTCGCCGCGGCGCTGCTCTCGTTCGCGCTGAGCTTCGACGACTTCATCATCACGAACTTCAACTCCGGATCGGTCACCACGTTCCCGAAGTACATCTACATCGCGGCGGCGCGCGGCATCCCGGCGGAGGCGAACGTCATCGCATCGGCGGTGTTCGTCCTGGCGATCCTCGTGGTGGTGATCACGCAGGTCTCCGCGGCGGCCCGGGCGAAGCGCCTCGCGCGCGAGCAGTAGCTCAGGGCGTGCCGGGACGTGCGGTCAGACGTAGGAGGCGCGGATCGCGCCGACCGGGCGCCCGCCGCCCGACACGACCGGGTTCAGCCGCACCAGCACGTCGTTCGCCGCGGTCCGGTCCACCGCGTCCGCCTCGACCAGGAGCTTCAGCGCGACCACGGTCGCGGCGCGGAGGCTCCCGTCGAGGATCTTCAGGGCGACGGTGGTGCCGTCGGGCGAGGCCATCACGAGCACGCCCTCGGCGCCGAGCTTGGCGACCAGGCCCAGGCGCTCGATCACGACGGTGTTGTCCCGGCCCGGGCCGTCGATCGCCCACGCGTTCTCGAGGATCGCGGCCGTGAGGACGCCGGCCTGGCGGTAGAGGCCGAACGGTGAGGCGGGGGAGGAGGACACGATCCGTGAGACGCCCTTCGCCAGCGCGGTCAGAGGAAGGGCGTGCACGGGAGCTCCGCAGCCGTCGATCCCCGAGGCCACGACGCGCTCGCCGGTGAGGCGCTCGATCGTGTCGACGATGTGCTGCTGCAGCGGGTGCGTCCGCTCGAGGTAGTCCTCGGTGCTCCAGCCGTTCTGCACGCAGGCCAGCAGCATCGCCGCGTGCTTGCCCGAGCAGTTCATGTAGAGCGGGTCCGGAGTCGCGCCCGCCCGCAGCAGCTGAGCGCGGGTCCCGGAGTCGCCGGGCCAGTCGGCCGGGCACTGCAGGGCGGTGTGGTCCAGGCCGGCGCGGAAGAGCAGGTTCTGCACCAGCGCCACGTGCTGGGGGATGCCGGCGTGGCTCGCGGTGGCGATGACCGCCTCCCCGCCGTTCAGCTCGACTCCGGCGGTCATCACCGCGAGGGCCTGGAACGGCTTGAGGCAGGAGCGGGGGAAGACGGGAGCCGTCGGGGTGCCGAGGCTGCGGGCGACGCGGCCCTCGGAGTCGAGGAGGACGGCGGAGCCGGCGTGGCGCGACTCGACGAACCCGGATCGCTCGACGACGGCCAGCTCGACGGACTCGGCGACGGTGAAGGTTCCTGCTGGCATCCCCCCATCCTGCCCGATGCGTGGACCGGTCCCGCGTTCCCGGAGACGCCGAAGGCCACCGGGGAGCGCCTCGGCGCCCGCGGTGGCCTTCGGAGGATCGCGCCTAGAGGGTGGCGAACGCGTCGGCGATGACCGACACGGCGTCGTCGAGCAGCTCGTCGGTGAGGGCGAGGCTCGGCAGGAAGCGGACCACGTTGCCGTAGGTGCCGGCGCTCAGCACGAGGACCCCGTGCTGGGCGGCGTAGTCGATGATCGCCTGGACCGCGACGGCGTTCGGCTCCTTCGTGGTGCCGGCGGTGCCGGGCTGCACGAGCTCCATCGCCATCATCGCGCCGATGCCGCGGACGTCGCCGATGATGTCGTAGCGCTCCTGCAGGCCTCGCAGCGCCGCGCCCAGGCGTGCGCCGATCCGATCGGCCTCGGCGAGGAGGCCCTCGCGCTCGATGCGCTCGAAGACCGCGACGGCGGCGGCGGCGGCGACGGGGTTCCCGCCGAAGGTGCCGCCCAGTCCGCCGGCCTGCGCCGAGTCCATGATCTCGGCGCGGCCCGTCACGCCCGCGAGCGGCAGGCCGCCGGCGATGCCCTTGGCCGAGAGGACGAGGTCGGGGACGAGGCCGAGGTGCTCGCTGGCGAACCAGGCGCCGGTGCGGGCCATGCCCGACTGGATCTCGTCGGCGACGAAGACGATGCCGTTGGCCGTGCACCACTCCTGCAGTGCCGGGAGGAAGCCGTCGGCGGGGACCATGAAGCCGCCCTCGCCCTGGATGGGCTCGGCGACGAGGCAGGCCAGGGCGGACGCGCCGACGGTCTTCTCGAGGTACGAGATCGCGCGCTGGGCGGCCTCGGCTCCCGACAGGCCGTCGTGGTACGGGTACGAGCTCGGCGCACGGTGGACGTCGCTGGCGAAGGGTCCGAAGCCCAGGCCGTAGGGCAGCGCCTTGAAGTTCATGGCCATCGTGAGGTTCGTGCGTCCGTGGTACGCGTGGTCGAGCACCGCGACGCCGGGGCGGCCGGTGTGCTTGCGCGCGATCTTGACGGCGTTCTCGACCGCCTCGGCACCGGAGTTGACCAGGACGGTCTTCTTGGCGAAGTCGCCGGGGGTGTGCTGGGCCAGCAGCTCCGCGACGCGGATGTAGGGCTCGTACGGAGTGACGGTGAAGAGGGTGTGCGTGAGGCGCGCGAGCTGCTCCGCGGCGGCCGCGACGACGGAGTCGTCGGTGTGCCCGATCGTCGTCACGCCGATGCCGGCGCCGAGGTCGATGAAGCTGTTGCCGTCGACGTCGACCAGGATCGCGCCGTGCGCGCGGTCGATGTAGACGGGGAGCGCGGTGCCGACGCCGGTGGGCACGACGGCGAGGCGGCGCTCGTGCAGGGCCCGGGATCGCGGCCCGGGGATCTCGGTCGCGACGCGCCGCTCCTGGGGGACTGCGGACGTGGGAACCTGGGGGGCGAGCGTGTCTGTCATGGTCCTCGGAGTCTACCCGCGGGGGTTCCGCGTCCAGAGGTCCAGACCGGCGCGACCGGCCTGATCCACCGCCGTCGAGGAGGAGCCCGATGAAGTCCGAGCACGAGTACGCGGTGTCCGTCGTCTGGGAGGGCGACCGGGGCACCGGCACGAGCGGCTACCGCGAGTACGGGCGCCAGCTGACCGTCACGGCGGAGGGCCCGGCGCCCATCCTCGCCTCGGCCGACACGCCCTTCCGGGGCGACGCCGACCGCTGGAACCCGGAGCAGCTGCTCCTCGCGGCGCTCGCGCAGTGCCACCTCCTCTCCTACCTGCACGTGGCGGTCAAGAACGGAGTCGTCGTCACCGGCTACACGGACGACGCGGTGGGCTCGATGCTGCAGGAGGGGGAGAGCGGCCGCTTCACCTCGGTGACCCTCCGGCCCCGCGTCACTGTCGCCGAGGAGTCGATGGTGGCGATCGCCCAGACGCTGCACGCCGAGGCCTCCCGGCTCTGCTTCATCGCCAACTCCGTGAACTTCCCCGTCGCCCACGAGCCGGAGGCGTCCGCGCGCTGAGGCTCAGCGGCGCTCGTGCGGGAGCGCCCGACGGATGCGCTCGACCGTGGTCGTCGGCGGCGACTCGTTGTACGCACCGGCGAGCTCCTGTCCGGAGAGCGCGTGGACGGCCGCCATCATCTCGTCGGTGGCGTGGCGTCGGGCGCGGCCGGAGTCGGCGGAGCCGTGCCGCGAGAGGTCCAGCGGAGCCCCGAAGCGGACCGTGATCCGGTGCAGGCGCGGCACCCTCGTGCCCACCGGCTGGAGCTCCTGCGTGCCGATCATGCCGACGGGGACCACCGGCGCGCCCGTGGTGAGGGCGAGCCATGCCACTCCGGTGCGGCCCTTGTAGAGGCGCCCGTCGCGGGAGCGGGTGCCCTCGGGGTAGACGGCGAACGCCTCGTCCCGCTCGAGGATCGCCCGGCCGAGGTCCAGCGCCTCCTGAGCGGCCTGGCCGGCGCCGCGCTCGACCGCGACGGCTCCGACGCTCGTGAAGAAGGCGCGAGAGAGGGCGCCCCGCACGCCGGTCCCCGTGAAGTAGTCCGACTTGGCCAGGAACTGCACCGGCCGCGGGGCGAGCAGCGTCAGCACCGGGGAGTCGATGAACGAGAGGTGGTTGGCCGCCAGGATCACGCGTCCCTCGGCCGGGACGTTGTCGCGCCCCTCCACGATCGGCCGGTAGACCAGCCGGCCGACGCCGCCGATGGACAGGCGCGCCAGACGCGCGGAGAGGCCGATCCCCGGGGGAGTCGGCCTCTCCTGGTCGTCGTCGATCCGCATTCCGACGAAGCTACCGGGGCGTCCATGCCGCTCCGGTCATGCGGCGGATCAGCCGAACTGGGCGAGCGCCTCCTCGATGACCGTCGCGGCGTCGTCGATGAGCTCCTCGCTGATGACCACGCTCGGCATGATCCGCAGCACGCTGTCCCAGCTGCCCGCGTCGAGGACGATCACGCCGTTCGTGGTGGCGTGCTTCAGGATCGCGGTGAGCGCCTCCGGGTACTGCTTCTTCGTGCCCGGGTGGACGAGCTCGACGCCCCACATGGCGCCCTTGCCGCGGACCTCGCCCACGACCGCGAAGCGCTCGGCCCAGTCGCCGATCCGCGCCTGCAGCAGGCGCTCGACCCGCTGCGCCTCCTCCAGCAGGCCCTCGGACTCGATCGCCTCGAACGTCGCGAGCGCCGCGGCGGTGGAGACGGGGTTGCCGCCGAACGTGCCGCCGATGCCGCCGGGCTGCACGGCGTCCATGATCTCGGCGCGGCCGGTGACGGCGGCGAGCGGGAAGCCGCCGGCGATGCCCTTGGCCGTCGTGATGAGGTCCGGGACCACGCCGTGGTGCTCGATGGAGTACCAGGTGCCGGTGCGGGCGATGCCGGCCTGGATCTCGTCCGCGACGAAGACGATGCCGTTCTCGGTGCAGAACTCGGACAGGCGGCGGAAGTAGCCCGGCGCCGGGATGATGATGCCGCCGTCGCCCTGGATCGGCTCGACGAAGAGCGCGGCCAGCTCCTGCGCGCCGATGTGGGTGGTGATGTAGTCGATGGTGCGCTCGGCAGCCTCCTCGCCCGTCATGCCCTCGGGGTCGCGGAACGGGTAGCTGATCGGGAGGCTGTAGATCTCTCCCGGGAAGGGGCCCATGCCCGCGCGCTCCGGCCAGGGGCGGTAGGTCATCGCCATCGTGAGGTTGGTGCGGCCGTGGAAGGCGTGGTCGAGCGTCGCGATGGCGCGGCGGCCGGTGAACTTCCGCGCGATCTTGACGGCGTTCTCGACCGCCTCCGCGCCGGAGTTGACCAGGATCGAGTGCTTCTCGAAGTCCCCGGGGGTGATCTCGGCGAGCTTCTCGGCGACCCGGACGTAGTTCTCGTACGGAGTGACGGTGAAGAGGGTGTGCGTCAGCTTCTCGGCCTGCGCGGCGGCCGCCGCGGCGACCGCGGGGTGCGCGTGGCCGATGGTGGTCACTCCGATGCCGCAGCCGAGGTCGATCAGGCGGTTGCCGTCGACGTCGACCAGGACCGCGCCCGACGCGTGGTCCATGTAGATGTTCGCGAGCGTCCCGGCGCCGCGGGAGACGCTGGCGACGCGGCGCTCCTGGAGGGCGACGGAGCGCGGGCCGGGGAGCTCGGTGACGAGCTCTCGGGACTGGGGGACCGAGAATTCACGCATGCCCCGATGGTAGGCCTGGGACCGTTCGAGGACCCGCACTCAGCGCGTTGCGAGGCGCGCCGTGCAGGATGGAGGCGATCCCCGAACGTCCACCGGCCGCCGCCGGTCACGAAAGGTGCCCCTGTGCGCAGAACCCTCGCGATCCTCGCCGTCCTCGGCGCCTCCCTGAGCCTGGCGGCCTGCACCCCCGGGGAGCCGGATGCAGCGCCGTCCGCCTCCGCCACCCCGCTCGGCTGCGCGACCGAGGGCGAGGCGACCGCCGCGGTGCAGACCAGCGGCGACTTCGCCACCAAGCCGGTCACCGTGTTCCCCAGCCCGGTCAGCGTGGACGTCACCGAGCGCTCGGTCGCGATCGAGGGCACCGGCGAGGAGGTCGCCGAGGGCGACACCGTGCTGGTCGACTACACGCTCTACAACGGGACGAGCGGTGCCGAGTTCTCGGCGAGCAGCTACGCGTCCGGTGGCCGCGCGGCCTTCGAGGTCGACACCGACCAGTACCTCGCCGGCCTCGTGAAGGCCGTCAACTGCGCGACCGTCGGCTCGCGCGTCGTCGCCGTCGTTCCCCCGGCCGACGCGTTCGGCGACGCCGGGCAGAGCCAGTTCGGCATCGCCGCGACCGACTCGATCGTCATGGTGATCGACGTCGAGCAGATCGTGCCGACCGCCGCCGACGGCGAGCCGCAGCCCCCGGTCGACGGCCTGCCGACGGTGGCGCTCGCCGAGGACGGGGCGCCCACCGTCACCATCCCCTCGACCGACCCGCCCGCCGACCTGCAGCTCGCCGTCCTCAAGAAGGGGAGCGGCGCGACCGTGGCCGACGGCGATCAGCTGATCGTGCAGTACCAGGGCGTGGTCTGGGGCACCGGCGAGGTGTTCGACCAGAGCTGGGGGAAGCCCGCTCCCGCCGCCTTCGGCACCGGCGACGTGATCGAGGGCTTCAAGGAGGCCGTGGTCGGCCAGACCGTCGGCTCGCAGGTGCTCGTCACCATCCCGCCGTCGAAGGGCTACGGCGACCAGGGCAACCAGAACGCGGGAATCAGCGGGACCGACACCCTCGTCTTCGTGGTCGACATCCTCGCCATCAGCTGACCGGGAGGCGCTGGGTGCTCCGTGCCAGGATGGGCGGATGCGCAGGGTCATCATCCTCGGCTCGACCGGGTCCATCGGCACGCAGGCTCTCGACGTCATCGGCGCGAACCGCGAGCGGTTCGAGGTCGTCGGCCTCGCCGCCGGCTCGAACCGGGCGGCGGTCGCCGAGCAGGCGTCCGCGTTCGGCGTCGAGCACACGGCGTTCGGTGCGGAGGAGGCCGAGCAGCTGATCCGCTCGGTCGACGCGGACGTCGTGCTGAACGGGATCACCGGCTCGGTGGGGCTCGGCCCGACGCTCGCGGCGCTCGAGGAGGGCAGGACGCTCGCTCTCGCCAACAAGGAGTCGCTGATCGTCGGCGGCGAGCTCGTCACCTCGCTCGCCGGTCCCGGCCAGATCGTGCCGGTCGACTCCGAGCACTCCGCGATCGCCCAGGCCCTCCTCGCGGGCGAGCACCGCGAGGTCCGCCGCCTGGTGCTGACCGCGTCCGGCGGGCCGTTCCGGGGACGCGACCGCGCCTCCCTCCGCGACGTCACCCCGGCGCAGGCGCTCGCGCACCCGACCTGGGACATGGGCCTGGTCGTCACGACCAACTCCTCCACCCTGGTCAACAAGGGGCTCGAGGTGATCGAGGCGCACCTGCTCTTCGACGTCCCCTACGACCGGATCGACGTCACCGTGCACCCGCAGTCGGTGATCCACTCGATGGTCGAGTACGTCGACGGCTCGACGATCGCCCAGGCCTCGCCGCCGGACATGCGGCTCCCGATCTCGCTCGGCCTCGACTGGCCGCACCGCGTCGCCGGGGTCGGCGTCCCGCTCGACTGGACCCGCTCCCACTCCTGGACGTTCGAGCCGCTGGACGAGGAGGCGTTCCCCTCGGTCCGGCTCGCGAAGCGCGTCGGGGAGGCGGGCGCCTCCTACCCGGCCGTGTTCAACGCGGCGAACGAGCAGGCCGTGCAGGCGTTCCACGCGGGGCGGATCGGCTACCTCGACATCCTCGAGACGGTGGAGGCGGTGGTCGACGCGCACAGCGTCGACGGCGTGCTGACCCGCGAGTCGCTGGCCGCGGCGGAAGAGTGGGCGCGCCGCACGGCGGACGAGCGGATCGCCGGAGTCTGACCAGGGGTCATCCGGACGGGCTCCGTCCCCGCGGATCCGTGTCGGCGGACGTCGCGCCGCTGATCCGCTCGGCCGCGGAGTTCATCGGATCCGTGCAGGCGCACCCCAGCGTGGACGGGCGGGCCCGGCCTACAGTGTGTCGGTGGAATCCGTGCTGCTCTTCGTCCTCGGCGTCGTCATCATCGCCGTCGGCGTCGCCCTCTCCATCGCCCTGCACGAGGTCGGGCACCTCCTCCCCGCCAAGCTGTTCGGGGTCAAGGTCACGCAGTACATGATCGGGTTCGGGCCGACCCTCTTCTCCCGGCGACGCGGCGAGACGGAGTACGGCGTCAAGGCGATCCCGCTCGGCGGCTACATCGCCATGATCGGCATGTACCCGCCGAAGCACCCGGGGGACCGGCCCACGGAGTCGAGCACAGGCTTCTTCAACGGCCTGGCGTCCTCCGAGGCCCAGCTCGAGGAGCCCCGGCGCGGCGCCTACGCCACGATGATCGACGAGGCCCGTGCCGCCAGCGCCGAGACGATCGGCGACGGCGAGGACCATCGCGCGTTCTACCGGCTCCCCGTGTGGAAGCGCGTGATCGTCATGGCCGGCGGCCCCTTCATGAACCTCGTGATCGCCACGGTCCTCTTCACCGTCCTCCTCTGCGGCATCGGGATCCCGCAGAGCACCAGCACCCTCGCCGCGGTCTCGCAGTGCGTGGTCCCGGAGTCGCAGCGCGCGACCGCGACCTGCACCGCCGACGACCCGCTGGCACCCGGAGCCGCGGCCGGCCTGCTGCCGGGCGACACGATCACGGCGATCGACGGCACTCCGGTGAGCACCTGGAACGACCTGACCCCGATCATCCAGCGCTCCGCGGGCGTCCCGCTCAGCGTGTCCGTCCAGCGCGACGGCGCGCCGCTGACCCTCACGATCACCCCCGCCGAGAACGAGGTCGCGGTGACCGACGCGAACGGCGCCCCCGTCACCGACGCCTCCGGTGCGATCGAGACGCAGACGGTCGGCTTCATCGGCATCTCGCCCACATCGGCCCTCGCGCAGCAGCCGATCACCGCGGTGCCCGAGACGGTCTGGTCGAACATCACCAGCGTCGCCCACGTCATCCTCAACCTGCCGCAGCGCCTCATCGACGTCGCCCAGGCGGCGTTCGGCTCGGAGGCGCGCGACGCCAACGGCCCGATCAGCGTCGTCGGAGTGGGCCGGATCGCGGGCGAGATCGCCGCCTCCGACCAGCTCCCCGTCGTGTCGAAGGTGCAGACGATGGTCGGCGTCCTCGCCTCGCTCAACGTCGCCCTCCTCGTCTTCAACCTGGTGCCGCTGCTCCCCATGGACGGCGGCCACATCGCCGGCGCCCTCTGGGAGGGCCTGCGCCGCCGGATCGCCAAACTCTTCGGACGCCGCGACCCCGGCTCCGTCGACATCGCCCGCCTGCTCCCGCTCACCTACGTCGTCGTCCTCGTCCTCGGCGGCATGAGCGCCCTCCTCATCTACGCCGACATCGTCAAGCCGATCACGCTGTTCTGAGTTGGATTCCACGCCGGTCCTCGCCCGGCGTGGCGCGGTCGGCTTCTCGGGGTGGGGGCGTGGGTGGAGCGGGGTGCGGACGGCTGGAGCCGGTCGCTCGGACGGGATCGGCGGTTCGGCTCGGGAGCGAGGCGACCGCGGATCGTCGTGCGGTCTCGGGCTGAGAGCAGGTGCGGTGGACGGGTTCCGAGGCGCGCAGGAGGGGCGGCGGCTGGGAAGGTGCGGCGAGCGGACGAGGGGTCCCGCGGCGCGCGTACGATGGGGCGCGTGCCAGCAGTGAATCTGGGTCTTCCCAAGGTCCCCATGACCCTCGCCCCCCGCCGCAAGTCCCGCCAGATCAAGGTGGGCAAGGTGCTCGTGGGCGGTGACGCGCAGGTCAGCGTCCAGTCGATGTGCACCACACCGACGACGAACATCAACGCGACCCTCCAGCAGATCGCCGAGCTCACCGCGTCCGGCTGCGACATCGTCCGCGTCGCGGTGCCGAGCCGCGACGACGCGGAGGCGCTGCCGATCATCGCCAAGAAGAGCCAGATCCCGGTCATCGCCGACATCCACTTCCAGCCCAACTACGTCTACGCCGCGATCGACGCCGGCTGCGCCGCGGTCCGCGTGAACCCCGGCAACATCCGCAAGTTCGACGACCAGGTCGGCAAGATCGCCGCCGCCGCGAAGGCCGCCGGCGTCTCGATCCGCATCGGCGTCAACGCCGGCTCGCTCGAGCCGAGCATCCTGCAGAAGTACGGCAAGCCCACCCCCGAGGCCCTCGTCGAGAGCGCCGTCTGGGAGGCCAGCCTCTTCGAGGAGCACGACTTCCACGACTTCAAGATCTCGGTCAAGCACAACGACCCCGTCGTCATGGTGAAGGCCTACCGCCAGCTCGCCGAGCGCGGCGACTGGCCCCTCCACCTCGGCGTCACCGAGGCCGGCCCCGAGTTCCAGGGGACGATCAAGTCCGCCACCGCCTTCGGCATCCTCCTCGGCGAGGGCATCGGCGACACCATCCGCGTGTCCCTCTCGGCCCCGCCCGCGCAGGAGGTCAAGGTCGGCCTGCAGATCCTCCAGTCGCTGAACCTCCGCGAGCGCAAGCTCGAGATCGTCTCCTGCCCCAGCTGCGGCCGCGCGCAGGTCGACGTCTACACGCTCGCCAACGACGTCACCGCCGGCCTCGAGGGCATGAGCGTCCCGCTGCGCGTCGCCGTCATGGGCTGCGTCGTCAACGGACCCGGCGAGGCCCGCGAGGCCGACCTGGGCGTCGCCTCCGGCAACGGCAAGGGCCAGATCTTCGTCAAGGGCGAGGTCATCAAGACCGTCCCCGAGGCCGAGATCGTCCAGACCCTCATCGAGGAGGCCAACCGCCTGGCCGCCGAGATGCCGGCCGACGACACCTCGACCGGAGCCCCGGTCGTCACCGTCGGCGCGAACTGACGACGCGGGGCGGATCGACGTGGTCCGCCCCGCACTGCGCCTCGCGCTCGTGGTCGTCGCCGCCGCGCTCCTCGCCTCCGGTGTCGCCGCGCTCCGCAGCGGCCCGTCCTCCGAGGCCGGCGAGTGCATCGACAGCCGCACCCCGCAGGACCCCTTCGGCTGCGACCGCTGGGTGCTGACCGCGGCAGAGGGGGAGACCCCGTACACGGCCTGGGTCGAGGACGCCCGCGTCCGCCTCCGCTCCGAGAGCGTCGGGGGTGCGCCGACCCTGGTCGTCGGCACCGGCTGCCTCGTGGTCAGCGCCGCCTACCGGATCGACGACGGCGTGCTGATCCCGGGCGACGACGTGACCGGCTCCGACACCTGCTCCGACACGCCGAGCCCCGAGGCCATCCGGCTCCGGGCGCTCCTCTCCGGCCCGATGACGATCGGCGGCACCCCCGACGACGTGCTGCTGGACGGCACGGGCGGAGCGGTCGTCTTCTCGCGGATCCCCGACTGAGGCTCCCGGCGCCCTCGCGAGCCGGGGGAGCGCAGCGGATAGGATCGTCCCTCGTGGTCACCCGTCTCTCGCATCTGTTCGTCCGCACGCTCCGGGAGGATCCCGCCGACGCCGAGGTCGCGGGCCACCGCCTCCTCGTCCGCGCGGGCTACATCCGCCGTCAGGCGCCCGGCGTCTTCGCCTGGCTGCCGCTGGGCCTGCGCGTCAAGCGCCGCATCGAGCGGATCATCCACGAGGAGATGGAGGCGGCCGGCGCCCAGGAGGTGCACTTCCCCGCGCTCCTGCCCCGCGAGCCCTACGAGCTCTCGGGCCGCTGGACCGAGTACGGCGACGGCGTGTTCCGCCTGAAGGACCGCAAGGACGCCGACTACATGCTGGCTCCCACGCACGAGGAGTTCTTCACGCTGCTCGTGAAGGACCTCTACTCCTCCTACAAGGACCTGCCCCTGTCGATCTACCAGATCCAGGACAAGTACCGGGACGAGGCGCGGCCCCGCGCGGGCCTCCTGCGCGGCCGCGAGTTCACGATGAAGGACGCGTACTCCTTCGACTACACCGACGCCGGCCTCGACGCGAGCTACCAGCGCCAGCGCGACGCCTACGAGCGGATCTTCGCCCGCCTGGGCCTGGAGTACGTGATCGTGCAGGCCGACGCCGGAGCGATGGGCGGCTCCCGGAGCGAGGAGTTCCTGCACCCCACCCCCGTCGGCGAGGACACCTTCGTCCGGTCGGCGGGAGGGTACGCGGCGAACGTCGAGGCGTACCGCACGCCCGTCCCCGCGGCGCTGCCCGTCGAGGGCCTGCCCGAGGCGCGCGTCTTCGACTCGCCCGACACCCCGACCATCCAGACCCTGGTCGACCTGGCGAACGCGACGCAGCCCCGCCCCGACGGCCGCGCCTGGACCGCCGCCGACACCCTGAAGAACGTCGTCCTCGCGCTCACCGCGCTCGACGGCACCCGCGAGCTCGTGATCATCGGCCTGCCCGGCGACCGCGACGTCGACCTCAAGCGCGCCGAGGTGGCCTTCGCCCCGGCCGAGGTCGAGGCCGCCACCGCGGAGGACTTCGCGAAGCACCCCGGACTGGTCAAGGGCTACATCGGACCCTGGTCGGCCGAGGGAGCCGTCCTGGGCGAGGAGTCGGCGACCGGCGTCCGCTACCTGCTCGACCCGCGCGTGGTCGACGGCACCGCCTGGATCACCGGGGCCAACGTCTCCGGGCAGCACGTCCTCGACCTGGTCGCCGGCCGCGACTTCCACGGCGACGCCACCGTCGAGGTCGCGGACGTCCGCACCGGCGACGAGGCGCCCGACGGCTCGGGCCCGATCGAGACCGCCCGCGGCATGGAGATCGGCCACGTCTTCCAGCTCGGCCGCAAGTACGCCGACGTCCTCGGGCTGAAGGTGCTCGACGAGAACGGGAAGCTGGTCACCGTCACGATGGGCTCCTACGGCATCGGCGTGACCCGCATCCTCGCCATCATCGCCGAGGCCACCCACGACGACCGCGGACTGCTGTGGCCCGCGAACGTCGCGCCGTTCGACCTGCACGTCATCGCGACCGGCAAGGACGCGGCGGCTCTCGAGCTCGCCGAGTCGGTCGGCGCCTCCCTCGAGGCCGCCGGCCGCGACGTGCTGATCGACGACCGCCCGAAGGTCTCGCCCGGCGTCAAGTTCGGCGACGCCGAGCTGATCGGGGTGCCCGTGATCGTCATCGCGGGGCGAGGAGCGGCAGACGGGATCGTCGAGCTGTGGGACCGCCGGTCCGGCGAGCGCGAGCAGCTCCCGGTCGCCGAGGCGCTCGCCCGGCTGGGCGCCTAGACCCGACACGCCGAGGGCCCCGCCACCGCTTCCCGCGGCAGGCGGGGCCCTCCGTGCCTCGGCAGGAACCGCGGGTGGAACCCCGGGCCGCGTCGGGTACCCTTGAGGGCTGATCCGGGTGAGAGCCCGGCAGGCGAACGACCGCGGTCACCACCGCGGCATCCAAGTGAATAGAGAGAAAGGCCCGCCCGTGGACATCGACCTGAGCGTTCTGCGACTCATGGAGCGCGAGCGCGAGATCCCCTTCGAGGAACTCGTGCAGATCATCGAGCAGGCGATCCTGACCGCCTACCTCAAGCACATCGGCCAGGCCGACGACGCCGACAAGGCCACCGCCGTCGACGCGCGCGTGCACCTCGACCGCAAGACCGGTCACGTCTCGGTCTTCGTGCCCGAGCTCGACGAGGAGGGCGCCGTCGTGGGCGAGGCCGAGGACTCCCCGCGCGACTTCGGCCGCATCGCCGCCTTCGCCGCGAAGCAGGTCATCAACCAGCGCCTGCGCGACATCGCCGACGAGCACGTGCTCGGCGAGTTCAAGGGCCGCGAGGGCGACATCGTCGCCGGCGTCATCCAGCAGGGCCCCAATCCGCGGATGATCCACGTCGACCTCGGCTCCATCGAGGCGATCCTCTCGCCCGAGGAGCAGGTGCCCGGCGAGGACTACAGCCACGGACGCCGCATCCGCGTCTACGTCACGAGCGTCGGCCGCGGACCCAAGGGCCCGTCGGTCCAGGTGTCCCGCACCCACCCGTCGCTGGTGCGCAAGCTGTTCGCCCTCGAGGTCCCCGAGATCGCGTCCGGCGTGGTGGAGATCGTCTCCCTCGCCCGCGAGGCGGGCCACCGCACCAAGATCGCGGTGCGCGCGACCGAGCCCGGCGTGAACGCCAAGGGCGCCTGCATCGGCGAGCTCGGCCAGCGCGTGCGCGCGGTGACCGCCGAGCTCAACAACGAGAAGATCGACATCGTCGACTACTCCTCCGACCTGCCGACCTTCGTCGCCAGCGCGCTCTCGCCCGCCAAGGTGACCAGCGCGTTCGTGATCGACCAGAGCCTCAAGGCCGTCCGCGCGCTCGTCCCCGACTACCAGCTCTCGCTCGCCATCGGCAAGGAGGGCCAGAACGCCCGCCTCGCCGCCAAGCTGACCGGCGCGAAGATCGACATCCAGCCCGATTCGGTGATGGACGGGGAGTGATCCCCGAGCATCGGCCGTGCGGGGGAGCGGTCCCGGAGGGGAGGGAGTAGAGTGGAAGCCGTCAGAACGTGCGTCGGCTGCCGTCTGCGCGCCCCCCGGGCCTCTCTTCTGAGGCTGGTCCTCCACTCGAACGTCCTCGCGGTAGACCCGCGTGCCGTCCGTCCTGGTCGGGGAGCGTGGCTCCACGACACAGCCGACTGCTACGAGCTCGCGGTCAAGCGCCGCGCGTTCGGAAGAGCGTTCCGGACACGCGAGAGCGTGGACGCGAGCGAGCTGGAGCAGTACATCGCACGATCCGACCGGCTCGGCCCCTCGACCGGAGGGGCCGGAGCAGCGCACGATCACACCATAGAGAACAGGCAGAACGGCCCGTGAACTGATCATGAGCGAAGACTGATGAGCGGCTCGAAATGAGACCCGTCCGTTCGTGACGCCTGCCCCCGTCTTGGGTGCAGGCCCAAGACAGGAGAGAAGTGGCAAAACCACGCGTACACGAGATCGCATCCGAACTGGGTGTCGATAGCAAGGTCGCACTTGCGAAGTTGAAGGAGCTCGGCGAGTTCGTCAAGGGCCCGTCCTCGAGCATCGAACCCCCGGTGGCGCGCAAGCTCCGCCAGGCCCTCCAGGGCCAGGGCGGTTCCTCCGCGGGAGCGTCGGCGACCCCGGCCGCCCCCGCCGCCGGCGCCCGTCCCGGGGCCCCGCGCCCCTCCGGCGCGCGTCCGTCCGCGCCCACGCCCGGACCGGCCAAGCCGCCCGCTCCGGCGCCGGCACCGCCGATGTCGGTCGCCGAGCGCCAGGCCCAGGCTCAGGCCGCCCAGGAGGCCGCGGCCGCTCAGCGCGCTCAGGCAGCCAAGGACGCGCCCGCCGAGGCCGCCGCTCCGGCTCCGACCGAGGCCCCCGCGGCTCCGGCCGCCGCCGAGAAGCCGGCGTCCGGCGCGACCCCCGGCGGACCCAAGCCCGTGACCCCGCGTCCGGCTCCCGCCGCGAACACCCCGCGCCCCGGCGGCGCCTCGGGCGGCTCCAACCGCCCCGGCGGCACCCCGCGCCCGGGCAACAACCCGTTCGCCAGCAACCAGGGCATGGGACAGCGTCCCGCCGCCCCGCGCCCCGGCAACAACCCCTTCGCCAGCTCGCAGGGCATGGGATCGCGTCCGACCCCGGGCAACATCCCCCGCCCCGCTGCTCCGCGCCCCGGCGCGCCCCGACCCGGCGGACCCGGCATGGGCCAGCGCCCCGCCGGCTTCGGCCAGCGTCCCGGCGGACCCGGCGGCGGAGCAGGACGTCCCGGCGGTGCCGGTCGTCCGGCCGGCGGCGGCTTCCAGCGCCCCGGCGGCGCTCCCGGTGCCGGTGGCGGCTTCGCCCCGCGTCCCGGTGGCGGCGGCGGCGGTCGCGGTCGCGGCCCCGGCGGTGGAACCGCAGGAGCCTTCGGTCGCGGCGGCGGCAAGAGCAAGGCCCGGAAGTCCAAGCGCACGAAGCGTCAGGAGTTCGAGCTCAGGGAGGCCCCGTCGCTCGGCGGCGTCAGCGTCCCCCGCGGCGACGGCAGGACGGTCATCCGTCTGCGCCGCGGCGCGTCGATCTCGGACTTCGCCGACAAGATCGAGGCCATGACCGGCGTGCCGGTGCCCCCCGGCAACCTGGTCACCGTCCTCTTCGCCCTCGGCGAGATGGCGACGGCGACCGAGTCGCTCGACGAGGCCACCTTCGAGGTGCTCGGCTCCGAGCTCGGCTTCAAGATCCAGGTCGTCTCGCCCGAGGACGAGGACAAGGAGCTCCTCGAGGGCTTCGGTCTCGACCTCGAGCAGGAGCTCGACGACGAGACGGACGAGGACCTCGAGATCCGTCCGCCGGTCGTCACCGTCATGGGTCACGTCGACCACGGAAAGACGCGCCTGCTCGACGCGATCCGCAACGCCAACGTCGTCGCCGGCGAGGCGGGCGGCATCACGCAGCACATCGGTGCGTACCAGGTCGTCGCGGAGCACGAGGGCATCGAGCGCCCGATCACCTTCATCGACACCCCGGGTCACGAGGCGTTCACCGCCATGCGAGCCCGCGGTGCCCAGGTCACGGACATCGCGATCCTCGTGGTCGCGGCGGACGACGGCATCATGCCGCAGACCATCGAGGCGCTGAACCACGCCCAGGCGGCCAACGTGCCGATCGTGGTCGCGGTGAACAAGGTGGACAAGCCCGACGCCAACCCGGCCAAGGTGCGCCAGCAGCTCACCGAGTTCGGGCTCGTCGCCGAGGAGTACGGCGGAGACGTCATGTTCGTCGACGTGTCGGCTCGCGCGGGCACCGGCATCCAGGACCTCCTGGACGCCGTGCTGCTCACCGCGGACGCCGGTCTCGACCTGCGCGCCAACCCCAACAAGGAGGCGCGCGGAGTCGCGATCGAGGCGAAGCTCGACAAGGGACGCGGTGCGGTCGCGACCGTGCTCATCCAGTCGGGAACGCTGCGCGTCGGAGACGCGATCGTCGCCGGAACCGCCTACGGCCGCGTCCGTGCGATGGCGGACGAGAACGGCAACGCCGTCCTCGAAGCCGTGCCGTCGCGTCCGGTGCAGGTGCAGGGACTCTCGTCCGTGCCCCGCGCCGGCGACACCTTCCTCGTCACCGAGGAGGACCGCACGGCCCGTCAGATCGCCGAGAAGCGCGAAGCCGCTCAGCGCAACGCCCTGCTGGCCAAGGCCCGCAAGCGCATCTCGCTCGAGGACTTCACCCGTGCTCTCGAGGAGGGCAAGGTCGAGTCGCTCAACCTCATCATCAAGGGCGACGTGTCCGGTGCCGTCGAGGCGCTGGAGGAGTCGCTCGTCAAGATCGAGGTCGACGACTCGGTGCAGCTGCGCATCATCCACCGCGGTGTCGGTGCGATCACGGAGTCGGACGTCAACCTCGCGACGATCGACAACGCGATCATCGTGGGCTTCAACGTCCGCCCCGACCCGAAGGCCCGCGAGCGCGCTGCTCGAGAAGGAGTGGACATCCGCTTCTACTCGGTCATCTACAACGCGATCGAAGAGGTCGAGAACTCGCTCACGGGCATGCTCAAGCCCGAGTTCGAGGAGGTCCAGTCCGGTGTCGCCGAGATCCGCGAGGTGTTCCGCTCCTCCAAGTTCGGCAACATCGCGGGTGTCATCGTCCGCTCCGGCACGATCACCCGCAACTCGAAGGCGCGCGTCATCCGTGACGGCGTCGTGGTCGGGGACAACCTGGCCATCGAGTCGCTGCGTCGCTTCAAGGACGACGTCACGGAGGTCCGTACGGACTACGAGGCCGGTATCGGACTCGGAAAGTACAACGACATCCAGATCGGCGACGAGATCGAGACGATCGAGATGAAGGAGAAGCCGCGAGGCTGATCCGCTCCACTGGAAGGCCCGGGTCCGCCCGGGCCTTCCGGCGTCTCACGGCGCTGTTCGTGCGGGATCGGGAGGGGACTCTCGTCCTCTCGCGCCCTGCGGGAGGAATCGGGGGCCGCCCGTGTCCCGGAGGTGCGCACCCTCCAGCGTGCGCTTCCGCACCCCCGGGTGCGGGAGACCGACCCCGATCAGGCGCTCCTGTCTCGGTGGGTGCGCCCGCTGAACGAGCAGCTCGCGAGCAGCGCGCCTGCGGGCGACGTCCGGCTCCCGATCCAGCACCTGAGCCTTCCCACCCCGGTCCCCGAGGATCCGGGGGGGCGGACCCGCACCCCCTCCGATCGCGGGCACGGGTGGGGTGCCTCCTCGCGGCTCCTGGCCGGGCCTGGCGGGCGGGCCGCAGGCCCGCGGGAGGGAGCCGCGAGGAGGCACCCCACCCGCGCCGTCGCAGACGCGCAGTCGAGGGGCATCACGCCCCAGAAGCAAGGCCCCCTCGGACGCGACCGGTCGTCCGGGCGGAGAGTGGTTGAATGGCGAGCTGAACGGTTCGCCGAGAGAGATGTGAGGACCAGCCATGGCAGATCCGGCCCGGGCGAGGAAGCTCGCCGAACGTATCCAGGTGATCGTCGCGAAGCGGCTCGAGCGCGGTCTCCGCGACCCGCGCCTCGGCTTCGTCACCATCACCGATGTCCAGGTGACCGGCGACCTGCAGCACGCCTCGGTGTTCTACACGGTCTACGGCACCGACGAGGAGCGCGCCGATTCGGCCGCGGCCCTCAAGGCCGCCACCGGAATGCTCCGCACCGAGGTGGGCAGGAACATCACGTCCCGGCTCACGCCGTCGCTCGAGTTCATCCTCGACGCGGTGCCCGAGAACGCGAAGCACATCGAGGACCTGCTCGCCGCCGCGCGCAGCCAGGACTCGCAGGTGCAGTCGCTCGCCGCTCAGGCGGACTACGCCGGCGAGGCCGACCCCTATGTGAAGCCCCGCGAGGACGACGAGGACTAGGCGCCGAGCCCGAACACCGCGGAGCCCGTGGCGACGTCGACCGATTCCAGGACGACGACGACACGGGCTCCCGGCGTGAGCGGGGCCGGGACGTCGACGGTGATCTCCGGGTCGAGCAGCTGGACCGAGGAGCGGGTGCGCGCCGAGGAGACGACGATCCCGCTGAAGGAGGCTCCTTCGCGGCCGCGGAGGACGGCGGCCTCGACGATCGCGGTCGCCGCACGGGAGGCGGCTCCGGCCCGGCGGTCGCTCGCGGCGAGGAGCGGCGGGAGCAGGGGCAGCGCCTCGCGCAGCTGCGACGGGATCGTTCCGCCCCGGGACACCGCGAGGCAGACGGCGAGGCCGAACCGGTCGACCAGGCGCCGCAGCGGCGCGGTGACGTGCGCGTACGGCGCGGCGAGGGCCGCCTGCGCGGGATGCTCCGGCGGGGCGCCGTCGAAGGCGGTGTAGCCGGCGCCGCGGAACAGGCTCGCCGCGGCGTACATGATGGCGAGCTGGGCGGGGTCGTCGGTGTCGAGGCGGCGCAGGTAGGCGCCGTAGGCCTCCTCCTCGGGCCACGGGACGCCGAGCGCCGCGGCTCGGGAGCGGAAGGCCGCGACGGTGGCGGGGTCGGCCTCGGGCATGGTCCGGAGGATGCCCACCCCCGCGTCGAGCATCATCGTCGCCGCCGCCATGCCGGTCAGCAGCGAGACCTGGGCGTTCCAGCCCTCGACGGCCAGGGGAGCGCGGCGCTCGACCCGGTAGCCGCCGTCGGCGGCGACGATCTCCTCCTCGGGCAGCGTCAGGCTCGCTCCTCCGCGCTCGGCCTCGCGCGCCAGGCGCTCGCGTCCGAACCAGGGGAGGAGGGCGAGGGAGGGGTGCGGATCGCCCGCGTCGACGCTGCGCTGCACGCCCTCGTAGTCGAGCCGGGCCACGCTGCGGACGAGCGCCCGCTCGAGGTGCACCGAGCGCGGCTCCGCCCGCTCGTCGAGGGTCAGCGTCCAGACCAGCGCTCGGCGCGTCTCGTCCGGCAGGAGCGACGCGGTCCCCTCGGAGAGGACCGCGGGGTGCAGCGGGACGCGGCCGTCCGGGAGGTAGTAGGTCTGGCCGCGGCGGCGCGTCTCGGCGTCGAGCGCTCCGCCGGTGCGGACGACCGCGGGCACGTCCGCGATGGCGTAGCGGAGGACGACGCCCTCCGACGTGCGCTCCAGGTGGAGGGCCTGGTCCAGGTCGAGCGCGCCGGGCGGGTCGATCGTCACGAAGGGGAGGTCCGTCCGGTCGACGCGGTCCTCGTCGTCCGCTCCGGCGTCCGCGTGCTCGGCCTCGGCCAGCGCGGCCGGCGGGAACGGGCCGGGCAGGTCGTTCTCGACGCGGACCGCGGCGAGGGCGCGCTGGACGTCCTGGGCGAGGTCGACGTCGAGGGCGCGCTCGACGGCGGCGTCGGGGCGGGGGAGGCGGAGGCGGCGACCGGTCACGGCGCCGACCCTACCCGCCTCCTCCGACGCGGACGGCGGTCGACGGGCCCTCAGGAGCCGGGGAGGAGGTAGCCGTCCTCCGGGCCGCCCGTCGCCAGGCCGTCGGCGAGGAGCCCGGCCAGGGCGCGACCGCGCTGGTCGGCGTCCGGCCAGAGAGACTCCACCTCGGCCGCGGTGACCGGGCCGTGCGCGGCGCGCAGCTCGGCGAGGATGAGGCCGCGGACCTGGCGGTCCGAGCCCTCGAACCGCTTCTGCTTCGCCTTCACGGGCCCGGTGTGCTCGGGGTACCCCTCCGCCCGCCAGCGGCAGAGGTCGCGGATCGGGCACTCGTCGCAGCGCGGAGCGCGGGCGGTGCAGACGATCGCCCCCAGCTCCATCGCGCCCGCGTTGAAGGCCGCCGCCTCGGAGAGCGACTCGGGCAGCAGCGCCGACATCGCAGCGAGGTCGGCCCTCGCGCGGGGCGGGCCGGGCTCCGCCGCTCCGTCGACCGCGCGCGCGAGGACCCGGCGGACGTTGGTGTCGACCACGGGGTGCCGCCTCCCGTAGGCGAACACGGCGATGGCGCGGGCGGTGTAGTCGCCGATGCCGGGCAGCGCGAGGAGGGTCTCGACGTCGTCGGGGACCACGTCGCCGTGCTCCTCGGCGATCGCCACGGCACAGGCGTGCAGGCGCAGGGCCCGCCGCGGATAGCCCAGGGACTGCCAGGCGCGCACCGCCTCGCCGGGAGGGACGGCGGCGAGAGCGGAGGGTGTCGGCCAGCGCTCCAGCCACTCCGCCAGACGCGGGACGACGCGGACCACCGGGGTCTGCTGCAGCATGAACTCGCTGACGAGCGTGCCCCAGGCGGGGAAGCCCTCGCGGCGCCACGGCAGGTCGCGGGCGCTCGTGCGGAACCAGGCGGTGATCGCGTCGGCGAGAGGGTCGGAGGGCATCAGCCCACACTAGGCGGCGGCGCGTATCGTGGGCGGATGACCAGGTGGGCTCCGCAGAAGGCCGATGTGCTCGACGCTCTCGCGGCGGAGGTGCTGCACAACTACGGGCGCGGACGGGTCAAGGTCGGGATCGACGGCGACGACCCCGCGGTGAGCGCGGCGTTCGCGCTCGACCTCGCGGAGGCGCTCCGCCGGGCCGGCAAGGACGCGATCGTCGCGCACCTCGCCGACTTCCGACGTCCCCGCGCCGATCGGGACGACCCCGCCGTGCCCGAGGAGCAGCGCTCCTACGCGGCCGGGTACGACTACGAGCTCCTGCGCCGCGTGCTGCTCGATCCGTTCACCCTCGGCGGCAGCACCGGGTTCGTGCTCGCGGGCTTCGACGCAGTGCGCGACGAGGCGCGGCAGGCGCGCTGGCGGACCGCCGGCCGCGACGCGGTGCTGCTCGTCGACGGCGAGTTCGCCCTCCGGCCGGAGCTGCGCGGAGCGTGGAGCACCAGCATCCGCCTCGACACGCAGGAGCCGCCGGTGGACGCGGCGTACCGCGCCACGACGGACCCGCGCCGGCTGGCGGGGATCCTCGTCGACGTCCGCGATCCGGAGCAGCCCCGGCGCCTCTTCGCCGACTCCTGCTGAGCCTCGGGACGGAGGCCGCCGCCGCGGGCGGCGTCCGTCCGACAGGGCCGCGGGCTCAGACCAGGGCGGCGCGGCGCACGACCTCCGCCGGCGGCACGAAGGCGCCCGCCCGCTCTACCTCGTGCACCAGGTCGACCAGCAGCTGGTTGACCGGTGCCTCGCGCCCGCCGCGGTGAGCGGTGCGGACCACGGCCCCGGCCAGGTGGTCGATCTCGCTCGGCACTCCGCGGCGGACGCTCTGCAGCGTCGACCCGGGGTTCGGCACCTCGCCCATCCGCGCGGCCATCCGGCGGGGGAGCAGCTCGACCAGGGGCAGGGGAGCGGCGGCCAGGGCGCGGACGGACGTGTTCGAGAGTCCCTGCAGCGAGCCGAAGCGGACGCCAGACGCGAAGCCCGTCCGGGCGGCCTCGCGCATCGACCGGGCGAGGACGCGCCGCAGCCCCGGATCGTCGATCGTCTCCTGGACCGAGAGCCCGGTGATCGCGGGCAGGGCGTTGACCTCGTTGATCAGCAGCTTCGTCCACTGCGCCCCGGTGAAGTCGTCGGTGACGGCGGTGGGGACCGCCTCGCCGAGCACGGCGGCGGCCCGTCGCACGTCGTCGTCGGCCGGGCGGCCGGGGACGCCGAGCGTGGTCGTGGCAGGAGCCGTGACGGTGACGCGGCCGGGTTCGAGGTGGCTCGCGGCGAAGAGGGCGAGAGCACCCACGAGCCGGGCGTCGCGCACCTGCCGGGCCGCCGCGGTGAGTCCGTCCAGTCCGTTCTGGACGACGACGACGAGGGTGCCGTCGACCGTGCGGCGGTTGGTGCGCAACGCGTCCTCGGCGTCCTGCGCTTTCGTGCAGACGAAGGCGAGATCGGGCACCAGGTCGAGGGACTCGCCGCAGCGGACCCAGGCGGTGTGCTCGCCCCACGCCCCGTCGAGCCGGATCCCCGACCGGCGGATCGCGGTGAGGTGGTCGCCTCGGGCGGTGACCTCGACGTCGTGCCCGGCGCGGTCGAGAAGGGCGGCGATGGTGCCGCCGACGGCGCCTGCTCCGAGTACTGCGATCCTCATCCGGACAGCCTAGGACGGGCGGGCGAGGGCTCCGGCTCCACCCCGGGGGTACTCCCGATCCGTCCGTGTATCCTCGCACCCGTGCTCGAGACCCCCGCCCCGGCTCCGAACGGGATCCTCCTGCTGGACAAGCCCGGCGGCATCACCAGCCACGACCTCGTCTCGCGGACCCGCCGCCGTGCGGGGACCCGCAAGGTCGGCCACGCCGGGACGCTCGATCCGATGGCGACCGGGCTGATGATCCTCGGTCTCGGCCCCTCGACGCGCCTGCTCACCTACCTCGTCGGCCTCGACAAGCAGTACGAGGCGACGATCCGGCTGGGCTCCTCCACCACCACCGACGACCAGGAGGGCGAGGTGCTCGCCTCGGCGGAGCCCGCCCTCGTCGCGGCCCTCGCCCCGGAGTCGGTGTCCGACGCGATCGCGGCCCTCACCGGAGCGATCGAGCAGGTCCCGAGCACGGTCAGCGCGATCAAGGTGGACGGCCGCCGCGCCTACGCCCGCGCCCGCGACGGCGAGGAGGTCGTGCTCGCCTCCCGCCCCGTGACCGTCTCGGAGTTCGCCGTCCTGGCGAGCCGCCCGGTCGAGGGGTTCCTCGACCTGGACGTGCGCGTCACCTGCTCCTCCGGCACCTACATCCGCGCGCTCGCCCGCGACCTGGGCGCGTCCCTCGGAGTCGGCGGCCACCTGACCGCGCTGCGGCGCACCGCGGTCGGCCCCTTCTCCGTGGCCCAGGCCGGCGAGATCGACGAGCTCGACGTCCCCGCCGCGCTCCTGCCGCCGACGCTCGTGGCGGGCGAGCTGTTCCCCCTGCTGCGCCTCGACGCCCAGGAGGCGGGCGATCTCGCGAACGGCAAGCGCATCCCGGCCCCGGAGGCGGTGGCGGGCGCGAAGGGCCTCCTCGCCGCGGTCGGCCCGGGGGAGCGGCTGATCGGCCTCGCCGAGCGGCGCGGCACCCAGCTCAAGAGCGTCGTCAACTTCCCGACCGAGGACCTGCGGACGGCCGCCTCGTGATCGAGTGGTTCACGATCCTCCAGGTGGGGATCGCCGTCGCGGCCGGCCTGCTCTGCCTCGTGCTCGGGCTGCTCGCCCGCCGTCCCTCGGACGTCTCGGTCGGCGCGACGGCGATCGTCGAGCTGCTGCTGATCGTCCAGCTGGCGGTCGCGATCGTGTCGCCGCTGGTCGGCAACCGCCCGTCGGGGAGCCTGCCGGAGTACTACATCTACCTGATCTCGGCGCTGCTCCTGCCGCTCGCTGCCGGGTTCTGGGCGCTCATCGAGCGGAGCCGCTGGAGCACCGTGATCCTGGGCGTCGCCTGCCTCTCGATCGCGGTCATGGTCTACCGGATGCACCAGATCTGGTTCTTCCAGAGCGCCTGATCGGGCCCGCCACCGGGCCCGGCCCGGCGAGCGCCTAGCATGGACGTGCGATGTCGAAACCAGCCAGCGATGCGTCCGGACGGGCCGCTCACGACCCCTCAGTCCCCTCGGCCCCCGGGAGCGGAGAGCCGAACCGTTCCGCCCGCTCGCGCGGGATCGGCAGCCTCCTGGTCGTGGTCTACGGGATCCTCGCGCTCGCCGCGACGGGGCGCTCCGTCTTCCAGATCATCGACCGGTTCGACGAGGCGCCGCTGGCGTTCTCGCTCTCGGCGCTCTCGGCCGTCGTGTACATCGTCGCGACGGTCGCCCTGATCGTCCCGGGCCGCGCTTGGCAGCGGGTCGCGTGGGTGACGATCACCTTCGAGCTGGTGGGCGTGCTCGTGGTCGGCGCGCTCAGCCTCCTCGCTCCGCAGCTCCTCGGGCTCGCGAGCGCCGACCCGTTCGGGCGCCAGTCGACGGTGTGGGCGGCCTTCGGCGCCGGCTACCTGCTGATCCCGCTCGTCCTGCCCGTGCTCGGCCTCTGGTGGCTCCGCGTGCAGGGGCGGCGCGCGGCCCGGGCGGCCGCCTGATGCGCGTCGAGACCCGCCCCGGCGACCTGGCCGGGATCGGACCCTCCGCCGTCACGATCGGCAAGTTCGACGGCGTCCACTCCGGGCATCGGGCCGTCATCGGCCGGCTGCACGAGCGGGCCCGCGAGCAGGGGCTCGCCGCCGTCGTCGTCACCTTCGACCGCAATCCGCTCAGCGTGATCGCGCCGGAGAAGTGCCCGCCCGTCCTGGTCGGCAACGAGCAGAAGCTCGAGCTCCTCGCGGGGACCGGCGTGGACGCGACGCTGCTGCTCACCTTCGACGAGGCGTTCCGGGCGCTCTCGCCCGAGCAGTTCGTCGAGCAGGTGCTGGTGGAGGCGCTCGAGGCCCGCGTGGTCCTCGTCGGCTCCGACTTCCGCTTCGGCGCCCGGGGAGCGGGCGACGTCGACCTGCTGCGCGTGCTCGGCGGGCAGCACGGATTCGAGGTGGAGCTGATCGACGACGTGCGGCCCGAGGACGGGCGCCGCGTCTCCTCCACCTGGATCCGCGAGCTGCTGGCCGAGGGCGACGTGGAGCACGCGACGCGCCTGCTCGGGCACGAGCCCGTCGTCCGCGGCGTGGTCGTGCACGGAGCGAAGCGCGGCCGCGAGCTGGGCTTCCCGACCGCGAACCTCTCGCCGCAGTCGCAGGGCCTGATCCCGGCCGACGGCGTCTACGCGGGCCGGCTCACCACCGACGGCGTCACGCATCCCGCCGCGATCTCGGTCGGCAGCAACCCGACCTTCGTCGGAGTGCCGCCCAAGCAGGTCGAGGCGTACGTGCTCGATCAGACGCTCGACACCCTCGACCTCTACGACCGCGTGGTCGACGTGGCGTTCGTCGGCCGGATCCGCGGCCAGGTCGCCTACGAGGGCGTCGAGCCCCTCATCCGCCAGATGAACCACGACGTGGTGCAGGTCCGCGAGGTCCTCGGCATCGACTGAGCGGGATGCCGGCCGCCGCCTAGCAGGGGCCGCGGGCCCGCACCAGCGGGAGAGGTCCCGGGGCCATCGGCGTACCGTGGCCGCATGAGCGAAACCCCCTCCGACTCGGCGCGCCCCCTCGCGCTCGTCACCGGCGCGACCGGCTACATCGGCGGCCGGCTGACGCCGCGCCTCCTCGAGGCGGGCTTCCGGGTGCGCGTCCTGGTGCGCGACCCGCGCAAGCTGGTCGACGTGCCGTGGGCGGAGGAGGTCGAGGTCGCCCAGGGCGATCTCGGCGATCCGGAGTCGCTGGAGGCCGCGGTCGAGGGCGTCGACGTCCTCTACTACCTCGTCCACTCGATGGGCTCGGGCAACGACCACGCCCACTTCGAGGAGGTCGAGAGCCGCGCCGCGCAGAACGTCGCCACGGCCGCGAGGTCGGCCGGCGTCGGCCGCATCGTCTACCTCGGCGGCCTGCACCCCGAGGGCCAGGAGCTCTCGAAGCACCTCCGCTCGCGCGCTGAGGTGGGCCGGATCCTGATGGAGTCGGGAGTGCCGACGATCGCCCTGCAGGCGGGCGTGATCATCGGCTCCGGGTCGACCTCGTTCGAGATGGTGCGCCACCTCACCGACGTGCTGCCGTACATGCCCGCGCCGCAGTGGGTGCGCAACTTCATCCAGCCGATCGCCGTGCGCGACGTGCTGCACTACCTGATCGGCTCCGCGTCGCTCGAGGACGCCACGCTCAACCGCACCTTCGACATCGGCGGGCCCGACGTGCTCCGCTACGGCCAGATGATGAACGGCTACGCGGTCGAGGCCGGACTCCCGCAGCGGCCGATCGCGTCCCTGCCGGTGTTCACCCCGTGGCTGGCCTCGCAGTGGGTCAACCTGGTCACGCCGATCCCGCGCTCGCTCGCGGTGCCCATCATCGCCTCGCTGCAGTACGACTGCGTCGTGCACGAGCAGGACATCCGCGCGCTCATCCCCGACCCCGAGGGCGGGCTGACCTCCTACCGCCGCGCCGTCCGGCTCGCGCTGGGAAAGATGCAGGCGGGCGAGATCGAGACGAGCTGGCAGAACGCGGAGGTCGTCGGCGCTCCCAGCGATCCGCTGCCGAGCGACCCGGAGTGGGCCGGCCACACGGTCTACGTGGACCTCAAGGAGCGCCGCACCCCGGCCGACCCGGCCAAGCTCTGGCGCGTCATCGAGGGCATCGGCGGCACCAACGGCTGGTACTCCTTCCCGCTCGCGTGGGTGATCCGCGGCTGGATGGACCGCCTCGTCGGGGGAGTGGGCCTGCAGCGCGGGCGCCGCGACTCCGCGCGCCTGCACGCCGGCGACGCCCTCGACTTCTGGCGCGTCGAGGAGATCGAGCGGCCGAAGCTCCTGCGCCTGCGCGCCGAGATGAAGGTGCCCGGCGGGGCCTGGCTCGAGATGCGCGCCGAGCCCTCCGGAGACGGCGGCTCGGTCTACACGCAGCGCGCGGTGTTCTTCCCGCAGGGCCTCGCGGGCAGGCTCTACTGGTTCGCGATCCTGCCCTTCCACGGCATCATCTTCAACGGCATGGCCAACCGCATCACGGCCACCGCGGCCGACCTGCCGGACTCCGGCGACGAGCGCTCCCCTGGCGGGCGCCGGGTGCAGCGGTGACAATGGAGGGGTCCGGCGGCGGCGAGGCCGCCCGGGACGCCGACGAGAGGAGCACGATGAGCGAACGGTCGAGTACGGACGCGGGGCGCGGACTCCAGCTGGGGAAGGTCCTCTTCATCGGGGACAGCATCATCCAGGCGGGAGCCTGGGGCGAGTGGCTGACGGAGTCGACGGTCGTCGACGAGGGAGTCGGAGGGGCCACCACGGCGGACGTCGTCGCGCGGCTCGCCGAGCTGGTCGCGCAGGAGCCGGACACGGTGGTGCTGCTGATCGGCACCAACGACCTCGCCTGGCACCGCACGACGGAGCACGTCGTGCGCAACATCGAGACGATCGTCGCGACGTTCCGGCGCGACCTCCCGGACGTGCGCATCCTGGTGACCTCGGTCCTGCCGCGCGGACACGAGTTCGCGCCGCAGATCCGCGAGATCAACCGCCACCTGTGGCAGTTCGCGCCCACGGCGCACGCGGGCTACCTCGACCTGTGGCCGGTGCTCGCGGGCGAGGACGGCGGACTGCTCGAGCAGTACTCGCCGGACGGCCTGCACCTCAACGAGGACGGCTACCGCGCCTGGCGCGAGGCTCTGGGCCCGGCGCTCGAGGCGGTCGTGCGGATGCCTCCGCGGACCCGCCCGATCACGCTGCCCTACGACGAGTTCGCGCGGCCGAAGACGGCCTAGCGCAGCACAGTGGAGGGGGAGTCGACCGCAGGGTCGGCTCCCCTTCCGTCATTCCGCGGCCAGGGCGGCCTCGAAGGCCGCGAGGGCGTCCGCGGAGAAGAGGACGAACCGGACCTCGTCGAGTGCGCCGTCCGCGGTCGCCTCGCGGACCGTCTCCACCGCGATGCGCGCCGCGTCGTCCATCGGCCAGCCGTAGACGCCCGCCGAGACGGCCGGGAAGGCGAGCGTCCGCGCACCGAGACCGACGGCGGTGCGCACAGACTCGCGGTAGGCCGAGGCGAGGACGGCGCTGCGGTCCTCCGACCGCGAGTGGACGGGACCGACGGTGTGCACGACCCAGCGGGCGGGGAGGCGGCCGGCGGTCGTGGCGACCGCGGAGCCGGCGGGCAGGCCGTCCGGCAGCTCGGTCCCGCGGAGCCGGCGGCACTCGGCGAGGATCTCCGGTCCGCCCGCGCGGTGGATCGCGCCGTCGACGCCGCCGCCGCCGAGGAGCGACGAGTTCGCCGCGTTCACGATCGCGTCGACGTGCTCGCGGGTGAGGTCGCCGCGCACGGCTCTCAGGGTGGTCACGACTCCTCCTCCAGGCTTCGTCCGAGGGCAGCGATCGCCGCAGGTCCCACGCGGCAGCAGCCGCCGATCAGATCCGCTCCCGCGGCGCGCCAGGAGGCGACCAGCGCGGGGTCGAAGGCCGCGTCGCCTGCCCAGCGACGCTCGACGGCGTCCCACTCCTCGCCGCTGTTCGGGTACACGACGACCAGCTTGCCGGTGACGGAGCGGGCGATGCGGACCGCCTCGGCGACGTCGCCGGGCGGGCAGCAGTTCACTCCCACGCCGACCACCTCCTCGGAGGCGGCGGCGACGGCGAACGCCTCGGCCAGGGGCTCGCCGGCCGCGGTGCGGCCCGAACGGCCGCTCACGCAGATCCAGGCGGGGACCGAGGAGCCCGCGAGGGCCTCCACGACGGCCCGCACCTCCCGCACCGACGGGATGGTCTCGACGGCGAGCAGGTCGGGCCCGGCCGCGGCCAGGGCCTCCAGGCGCGGCCGGTGCCAGGCGGCGAGCTCGCCGACGGTGAGGCCGTCGTCTCCGCGGTACTCGGAGCCGTCGCCGAGGCTCGCACCGAAAGGGCCGACGGAGGCGGCGACCCAGCCGCTCTGCGCGCGCCGGGCCAGGTCGACGCTCTCCCGGAGGGCGCGCTCGGCGAGGCCCGGGGCCAGCCCCGCGGCTGCGAATCCGCTCGCGGACACCTGGTAGCTCGCGGTCACCGCGACCCGGGCGCCCGCCTCGGCGAAGGCGCGGTGCGCGGCGACGACCCGGCCGGGCTCCTCCAGCAGGACCCGGGCGCTCCAGAGAGAGGAGTCCACCCCGGCCCCCTGCTCCTCCAGCTCCGTGCCCAGGCCCCCGTCGAGCAGCAGCGGGCGCACCCGCGCCGCGGCGACGAGGCCGGCGGTCACGAGCGGTTGTTGGAGAGCTCGAAGATCTTCACGAGCTCGGCGATCGCCGCCTCGCGGGCGTCTCCGCCCTCCTCGAACATCGCGGTGATGTGCGTGCGGAGGTGGTTCTCGACGATGAGCTTGTTGAGCGAGCCGAGCGACTTCTGGATCGCGAGGGACTGCGTGACGATGTCGACGCAGTAGTCCTCGTTCTCGATCATCCGCTCGAGGCCGCGCATCTGGCCGCCCAGGATCCGGGCACGGTGCAGCGAGCGCTTCTTGAGGTCCTCGATCACTCCTCCAGCCTACGCGCCGCAGGCGGTACCCGGGCGGGGTATGCGCGCCTACGATCGAGGGGTGAGCACCCGCAAGCCGTCCCGCGCGACCGCCGCCCGCTACCCCTCGCGCGACCGCGCCCGCATGGCGCTCGCGCCCGGGATCCTCGGCGCGATCGTGCTGCTGGCCGGGCTCGCCCTCGTCGGCTCCGACGCCTACGACTTCATCCGCTACCCGGTCGCGATCCTCGCGGCGGTCATCGGCTGGTTCGCGATCCAGGCGCGCGCACTCCTCTGGCTGATCGGGCTCGTCCCCGTGCTCGTGCTGTGGAACCCGGTGCTGCCGTTCGCGTTCCCGGACGCGATCTGGTTCTCGCTGAGCCTCGCCGCGGTCGGCGTCTTCGTGGCGGCGGGTCTCGTGATCCGCGTCCCGACCCCGGAATGACGACGAGCGCGACCGTCCGCGCGGCGGAGCGCCGACCGGACCGCCCCGAGGAGTACACTGGCGCCGCACCCGCACGCCGGGGATGCTGCGACCGGGTCCCAGACCCGTTGCTCGGAGCTCCCGACGGCCACCGGATGCACCGACGCCCGACGCCTCCCCGGAGGCGATCCGGCGGATGCACGGCGACGGCAGCGCGCGGGAACCCCTCCTCCGCCCCCCGTCACACATCGAGGAGGAGCATGGCTCGCAGCGGCCAGCGTCAGTCCGGTCAGACGCGACGAGCGTCGAACGCCGCCGGGAGCCGACCCCGATCGCGCTCGCGCGGCGTGGACAACGCGGGGATCATCCCGATCCTCGCCCGCCGCGTCCGCGAGGTGGAGGCGAAGGCCCAGACCGGCAAGGTCGGGCCGACCAACCGGACGAAGTTCCTGGTGATCGCCCTCCTGATGCGCGAGGAGCGCAAGCGGGTCAAGGTCGATCCCTCGCTCAGCGACGCGCAGCGCGCCGAGGAGATGAAGCGCCTCGACGGCATCGCCACGATCCTGGCCAAGACGGCCGCCCGCGACACCAGCCTGATCGCGCTGCTCGAATCGGAGGCCGGCGTCACGGCGGCCGCGCAGAAGCTCCGCCGCGACTGGCTGCTCGAGGCGGGCGCGGAGCTCAGCCCCGACGAGCTGCTCATCGTGACCGAGCCAGAGCCCAAGCCCGAGGTGCCGGTCAACCAGGTCGTGCCGCAGTCGGTGCGCGCCCGCCAGCTGGCGAACCCCTTCCTTCCGCCGGACTTCTCGATCGCCGAGGCCTCGGCTCCGGCGCCGCGCCGCAGGCTCGACGACTGGGAGCTGCTCGGGCCGCTCTTCAAGGCGTTCGAGTACGGAGCGGGCGGACGGGCCGCGAGCATGGAGCTCCCGGAGCCGCCGAAGCTCGACCGGGTCTCGCCGCGCGGCCGCGAGCTGATGCCGCACCAGGCGCGCTTCATCGAGAGCGCCCGCGAGGGGCACCGCAGCTTCCTGCTCGCCGACGAGCCGGGTCTGGGCAAGACCGCGCAGAGCCTCCTCGCCGCCTCGGTGGTCGGGGCGTACCCGCTGCTCGCGGTGGTGCCGAACGTGGTCAAGATGAACTGGGCGCGCGAGGTCGAGCACTGGACCCCGCAGCGGCGCGCCACGGTCATCCACGGAGACGGCGGCACGCTCGACGCGTTCGCCGACGTGGTCATCGTCAACTACGACATCCTCGACCGGCACATCGGCTGGCTCGGGAGCCTGGGCTTCCGCGGCATGGTCGTCGACGAGGCGCACTTCATCAAGAACCTCCGCTCGCAGCGCTCGCAGAGCGTGCTCGCGCTGGCGTCGAGGATCCGCGAGACCACTCCGGGGCACGATCCGCTGATGATCGCGCTGACCGGCACCCCGCTGATCAACGACGTCGACGACTTCCGCGCCATCTGGCGCTTCCTCGGCTGGATCGACGAGACCAAGCCGGGGCCGGAGCTGATGGGCCGCCTCGAGGAGACGGGCCTCACCCCCGCCGACACGGGCTTCTACCCGGAGGCGCGCGAGGCCGTGATCGACCTCGGCATCGTCCGGCGCAAGAAGATCGACGTCGCCGCCGACCTGCCGTCGAAGCGGATCGTCGATCTGCCCGTCGAGCTGGACGACGACCTCGGCCGCTCCATCCAGAAGGCCGAGCGCGAGCTCGGCGCCCGCATGCTGCAGCGCTTCAGGGCGGTCACCTCCTCGATCACGCACGAGCTCGACGACGACGAGCGCGAGCGGTTCATCCGCATCGTGGCGCAGAGCGAGCTCGAGGAGTCGAAGTCGGCCAAGACCGGCGAGAACGTCTTCACCATGGTGCGCCGGATCGGCCAGGCCAAGGCGGCGCTGGCCGCCGACTACGCCTCGCAGCTGGCCCGCTCGGTGGGCAAGGTCGTCTTCTTCGCGAAGCACATCGACGTGATGGACCAGGCGGAGGACACCTTCGAGAAGCGCGAGCTGACGTCCGTCTCCATCCGCGGCGACCAGACCGCGGCGTTCCGCCAGACGCAGATCGACGCCTTCAACGAGGACCCCGACGTCTCGGTCGCCGTCTGCTCGCTCACCGCGGCGGGAGTCGGCGTGAACCTGCAGGCGTCGTCCAACGTGGTGCTCGCCGAGCTGTCGTGGACCTCGGCCGAGCAGACGCAGGCGATCGACCGCGTGCACCGCATCGGCCAGGAGGAGCCGGTGACGGCGTGGCGGATCATCGCGGCGCACACGATCGACGCGAAGATCGCCGAGCTCATCGACGCCAAGGCCGGTCTCGCCGCCCGCGCGCTCGACGGCGCGGACGCCGAGACGGCCTCGGCCGACACGGTGCAGCTGGACGCCCTCATGCACGTCCTGCGCGAGGCGATCGGCTGAGCGCACCCGGCCGGGCCGGCTGAGAGCTCAGCCGGTCCGGGCGAGCGGTGCGGCGAAGAAGTCCTTCTCGAACGAACTCGACCGCAGGAACGCGTCCCTCATCGCGGCGCGCTCCCTCGGTGAGGCGTCGCGGGCAGCCTGCTCCGTGAACTCGATCGCCCGCTCGGTGGCCGTCGCGAAGACCGGGTCGCCGTAGGTGAGCAGCCAGTCCGCGTAGGGGTGCTCGGGGTGCCCGGAGGCGGCGAGGCGCGACCCGACGTCGGCGTAGAGCCAGAAGCAGGGGAGCAGGGCGGCGACGATCTCGCCGTAGCCGCCGCCCGCGGCGACCGCGAGCAGGTGGTCGGTGTAGCCGCGGGTCACGGGCGCGGGAGCCGCGTCCCGGGTCCCGAGCCGGTCGCGGTGCAGCTGCGCCTCCGCCGCGAGGGCGGACGCCGAGCCCTCGGCCCAGAAGACCTGCTCGGCGGTGGTCGGCGCGCGCTGCGCCGCCACGGCCAGGACGCGGGCGTACTCGGTGAGGTAGAGAGCGTCCTGCTCGAGGTACCACTCGAAGTCCTCCCGCCCGAGGGAGCCGTCGCCGAGGGCCCGCACGAACGGGAGCGCGTCGATCTCGTCGCGGAGGGTCCGGGTCCGCTCCCAGACGTCCGCGCAGAACTCCGGAGGACGTTGCCGGTGGAAGTGGTCGATCGGGCCGTTGCCGGTGCCGACCTCCAGGGCGTCGGCGGCGCGCAGGGCGCCGGTCAGCCACTCCTTGGCCTCCGTCAGCGCCTCGACCAGGGCGTCGGAGGAGGCGTCGCGCCCGGCCAGGAGCGTCGCCATCGCGGACGAGAGCGAGCACCCGGTGCCGTGCGTGTTCGAGGTGGCGACGCGCTCGCCGGGGACCTCGCGCACGAGGCCGTCGGGGGTGACGATCGCGTCCGGGGTGGCGGGGCCGTCGAGGTGGCCGCCCTTCACCAGCACGGCGGCGTCGAGGGCGCGGGCGAGTGCCGCTCCCTGCGCGAGCGCGGCCGGCCAGTCGGAGGCGGTCGGCTCTCCGGCCAGCACGCCCAGCTCGGGGAGGTTCGGCGTCACCAGGTCGGCGCGGCGGAGCAGGTCGCGCACGGCGTCCTCGGCTTCGGGAGCGAGCAGCCGGTGACCGCTGGTCGCGACCATCACCGGATCCACGATCACGACGGGCGGGCGGACCTCGTCGAGCCACTCGGCGACGACTCCGGCGTACTCGGCCGTGGCGAGCATCCCGATCTTCACCGCGTCGATCGTGACGTCGTCGCTCACCGCGTCGAGCTGCTCGCGGAGGAACGCGGCGGGCGGCAGGTGCACGGAGCGGACCCCGTGCGTGTTCTGCGCGACGAGCGCGGTGACGACCGCCATGCCGTAGCCGCCGAGCGCGCTGATCGACTTGAGGTCGGCCTGGACGCCGGCACCGCCGGTCGGATCGGTGCCGGCGATGCTGAGGACACGGGGGACGCGGGCGCCGGTGGTCACCGGTCCCACTCCGCTCGGATCAGGCGGGCGGCCGCTGCTGGGTCGGCGGCCGTGCAGAGCGCCGACACGACCGCGAACCCGGCCGCACCGGCGAGGCGGAGTGGCCCCGCGTCCGCGGCTCCGACTCCGCCGATGGCGACGCAGGGCAGCGCCGTGGCCGCGGCGAGGGCGGCGAACCCGTCGACACCGAGGGGAGCGGGGTGGTCGGGCTTGGTCGCGGTGGGCCGGATGACGCCGACGCCGAGGTAGTCGACCGATCCCGCGGGCAGGGCGCGGACGGCGGCGAGGTGCTCGGGGGTGTTCGCGGTGAGCCCGATCACCGCGTCGGGACCGAGCAGCGAGCGGGCGGCGGTGACGGGGAGGTCGGACTGCCCGAGGTGGACGCCGTGGACGCGGGCGCCCGCGAGGCGGGCGGCGAGGGCGACGTCGACGCGGTCGTCGACCAGCAGGGTCGTGCGCTCGTCGAGGACGGCGGCGACGGCCCGGGTCAGGGCGACGAGCTCGGCGGCGGAGGCGTCGTGATCGCGGATCTGCACGGTCGTGACTCCGCCCCGGACGGCGGCGGCGACCACGGCAGGCACGCCGCGCGGACCGCACTGAGCGGTGTCCGTGACGAGGTGGAGCGAGAGGTCGAGGCTCATGCGATCCGCGCCCCGGCCTCGGCGTCGGCCGGCTGGAGGGCAGCGAGGGCGTCGAGGAGGCCGACGGCGAAGGACCCGGGACCGCTGCTCGCTACGGCGGCCCGCTCGGCGGCGAGGCCCCAGACCGCGGAAGCGCTGACGGCCGCGTCGAGCGGGCGGGCGCCCGCGCCGAGGAACGCCGCCATCACGGCGCCGAGCGCGCAGCCGCCGCCGGTCACGCGGGTCAGCAGCGGGTGGCCCCCGGTGACCCGGACGATCCGCTCGCCGTCGGTGACGAGGTCGACCGCTCCCGAGACGGCGACCACGCCGCCGGTGCGGCGGGCGAGGACGCAAGCGGAGTCGAGCGCCTGCTCGGCGGTGTCGACGGCGTCCACGCCGCGGCCGCCCGCACCGGCTCCCGCGAGGGCGAGGATCTCGGAGGCGTTGCCGCGGATGATCGCGGGCCGCGCCTCGAGCAGCTCCACCGCCAGAGCGGTGCGGACGGGCAGAGGGCCGACGGCGACCGGATCGAGCACCCAGGGGGTGTCGGCGCGTCCGGCCGCGGCGACCGCCTCGCGAGCACCCTCGCGCTGCTCCGCTCCGGGCGTGCCGAGGTTGACGAGCACGGCGGAGGCGAGGCCCGCGAAGACGCCCGCCTCGCCGGGCAGGTCGCACATCGCCGGGCTGGCGCCGAGGGCCAGGAGGCTGTTGGCGGTGAAGCCGGTGACGACCGCGTTCGTGATGCACTGCACCAGGGGCCCGGCGGCGCGGAGCTCGGCGAGATCGCGACCCACGGACGCCGGGTCGGGCGCCGTGTCGGCGGGGAGGGTCGGGTGGACAGGCGTGCGAATGCTCATTCGCGACATCCCTTCGCTAGTACGAACTAGATCAGGTTCAACGGGTCTTCTCTCAGCCCTGGCGGGCACCCCGTGTCACTGCGCACGACCCTAGCAGCGGGCGCGGGCGCGCTCGCTGCTGCAGTGCGAGAGGAGCCAGCGGGCCGTCGTCGCCCCTTCGCCCGGGAGCGGCCGCTCAGCCGGTGAGGATCGTCGAGTCGCCGCGCGGCCCCACCGCGACGCGGAGGCCGATCGGCAGCCGCTCGCGCATCGCGTCGACGTGGCTGATCAGGCCGATCGTCCGACCGCCCGACCGCAGCTCGTCGAGCGTGCTGAGCGCCGTCTCGAGCGTCTCGGCATCGAGCGAGCCGAAGCCCTCGTCGATGAACATGGTCTCGAGCGAGATGCCGCCGGACTGCGCCGTCACCACGTCGGCGAGGCCGAGGGCGAGGGCGAGCGAGGCGAGGAACGTCTCGCCGCCGGAGAGCGAGGCGGGCTGCCGGCGGACGCCGGTGAAGGCGTCGAGCACGTCGATCCCGAGGCCGGAGGCGGCACCGCGGTAGGCGAGCGAGTCGTCGTGGGCGAGCGCGTAGCGGCCGCTGGTCATCGCGTCGAGGCGGAGGTTCGCCGCGGTCACGATCTCCTCCAGGCGTCCGGCGAGGGCGAAGGCCTCGAGGTCCATCCGGCGCGTGTTCTGCCCCCGGCCGGAGACGGTCTCGGCCAGCGCGCGCAGCTCCTCGTGGCGGTGGAGGCGCTCACCCAGCACCGCGAGGCGGCCCGCGGCCGTCGCGGTGAGCTCGGCCAGGCGCTCCGAGCGGTGCTCGAGCACGGAGAGGCCGGCTCGCGCCTCGTCGCGACGGGCGGAGGCCTCGCGCGAGCGCCCCTCGGCGTCGGCGAGGTCGACGGCCGTGCCCGGCAGTCCGCGGAGCTCCGGGTCGGCGAGCACCGCCTCCGTCGCGCTCCGCCGTCGCTCGTGCTCGGCGACGACGGCCTCGGCCCGCGCCCGGTCCCCGCTGGCCAGCGCGGCCGACTCGGCCTCCTCGGCGGTCGTGAAGCCGCGCTCGGCGAGGACCTCGGCGAGCTCCTCCCGGGCGGCGGCGGCGGCCTCGGACCGCGAGACGGCGGCCTCCTCGGCCTCGACCAGGGCGACGGCACGACGGCGCTGGGCGTTCAGCTGCTCGACGCGCGAGGCGACGCTCGTCGCGCCGTCGCGGAAGGCCTCGACGCGCTCCCGCAGCAGCCGCAGCGCTTCAGCGGCGAGGGCGGACTCGTCGGCGCGGGCGCGGTGCTCCTCACGAGCGGCGTCCCGCCCGGTCGTGAGAGCGTCGATCCGGGTGCGCAGCCGGATGCGCTCGCGCCGCAGCTCCTCCATGCGGGCGGCGGCGCGGCGCGCCGAGGCGAGCCGCTCCTCGTGCGCCGGGCGGAGCGACTCCGGATCCGCGTCCTCGCCCACGCGCTCCTCGAGCGCCGCGAGAGCCCGAGCCGCGGCTCCCTCGCGCTCGCGGGCGCCGTCGAGGGCGGCGGCGGCGCGCTCCACCGCGACGCGGGCCCGGTCGAGGTCGTCGGTGCCGACCGTCGTCGGGCCGTCGTGCTCGGCCGGGCGGGGGTGCTCGCACGAGCCGCAGACGGGGCAGGGCTCGCCCGGCTCCAGCCGCTCGGCGAGCTCCCCGGCGAACCCGGCGAACCGGCGCGCGATCAGGGCGGCCTGCTCCGCGGCGCGCTCGCCGTGGACGCGCGCCGCGTCGGCGTAGGCCGTGCCGAGCCGCTGCAGACCCGCCGCAGTGAGATCGCGCTCGAGGGCCGCGGCGATCCTCCGCTCGAGCGCGGCGAGCTCGTCGACGCGCGTGGGGACAACGGCGGCCTCCCCGGCCAGGGACTCCTCCTCGGCGGCGAGCGCGTCGACTCGAGCGGGCAGCTCGCGCAGCTCCGCCTCGATCCCGGCGAGCGCGGTCGCCGCCGCCTGCTCGGCGCGTGCAGACCGCTCGGTGACGCGCTCCGCGTCGGGGAGCCGGCGCTCCTCGGCCAGCGCCTCGGCGAGGGCGCCGAGGACAGCGGCGAGCCGTTCGGCCGTCTCGGCGGCCGGGCCCCCGGACGCGTCCCCGTAGGCGTCGGCCGAGAGGTTGCGCTGGTGCCGGGCGGCCCGCTCCTTCTCGGCGGCTGCCCGGGCGGAGCGGAGCAGCGGCAGCACGCCGTCGGCCCGGCGCGCGCGCTCGATCGCGGCCCGCTGCTGCTCGACGTGCGCCTCGGCGACCACGAGCTCCTCCGCCTCGATGAGGGCGCGCCGGCGCCGCTCCTGGCCCCGGGCGGTGCGCCGGGCCTCGTCGAGAGCGGCGCCTGCGGCCTCGTGCGCCGCGTCGGCCGCGGCGGAGCCGGCCCGGGCCGCCTCGAGCGGAGCGGCGAGCCGCGCCGGCAGCCCGGCGAACCAGGCGGCGTCCGGCAGAGGCGGCTCGGCTCCGTCATCGAGGAGCCGGACGGCCTCGTCCGCGAGCGCCGTCACGGCCGCGCGCTCCTCCTCGAGCCCGACGGCGCTCGCATCGCGCTGCTCGAGCAGTCGGCGGCGGAGCAGATCGAAGCGCTCGGTCGCGAAGAGCGTGCGCAGGAGCCGTTGCCGGTCGTCGTTCTTCGCGAGCAGGAACTCGTGGAAGCGGTTCTGCGCCAGCAGGATCACCTGGAGGAACTGGTCCTTCGTCAGGCCGACGATCCGGCCGATGTCGGCGCCCACCTCCTTCGCGCTCGACGAGAGCCCGACCCAGGTGCCGTCGACCTGCTCCAGCAGCTCGACCTTCGCAGGCTGGGTCGTGGTGCCGGTGCCGCGCCGCTTCGGCCGCTCGTACTCGGGCGAGCGCCGGACGCTGTAGACGCGCCCCGCCGCCTCGAACTCGAGCTCGGCGAAGGTCTCGTCCTCGGGGCCGCTGTGGTCGCTCCGGAGGCGCGAGGCGGTGCCGTCGAAGCGGGGGACCGAGCCGTAGAGCGCGAACGCGATCGCGTCGAGGATCGTCGACTTGCCCGCTCCGGTGCGCCCGGCGATGAGGTACACGCCCACGTCCTCGAGCCGGTCGAAGTCGACGCACTGCTCGGCGCGGAACGGTCCGAGCCCGGCGAAGGCGAGCCGGCGGATCCTCACCGCAGAGCCTCGGCCTCGACGGCAGCGAGCGCGTCGAGGGTGAGGGCGCGCTCGGTGTCCGTGGCGCCGTGGCCGCCGCGGACGTGGGCGAGGAAGTCGTCGACGACCTCGACGTCGCTCCGCCCGCGGATCCGCTCGGCGTACGCGCGCGGCTCGGCCGCGGCGTGCGGCGGCCGGTGCTCGAGCGTCGCGCAGCCGGGGAAGCGCGACTGCAGGCGCGCCATCGCGTCGAGCGGGCGCACGGGATCGGTGAGCACAGCCGAGACCCAGTCGCCCTCCACCTCGGCCAGGGAGGGATCGCGCAGCAGCTGCTCGAGCTCGCCCTCGATCACGCTGAGCCTCCTCGGCACGGGGAGCGGCGACCACTCGACGCCCTCGAGCCCCTCGGGCCCGATCGTCACCAGCCAGGCGCCGCGCGGCTTCGACGCCTCGCCGAACGAGTAGTGCAGCGGCGCTCCGGAGTAGCGCACTCCCGGCAGCAGCTCGGCGCGTCCGTGGATGTGCCCGAGCGCCGCGTAGTCGGCCGCGGCGAAGTGCTCGACCGAGACGTAGTCGAGCCCGCCCGCCGTGATGTCGCGCTCGAGGACCGCGGCCGGGGCTCCGACCGCGAAGCAGTGCGCGAGCACGACCCAGGGACGGCCCGCCGCCTCGGCGGCGGCGCGCACCCGCGCCATCGCGAAGGCGAGCACGTCCTCGTGGCGGCGCAGCTGCTCCTCCGGGTGCCGGTGGCGGTAGAGGGCGGGCTCGAGGAAGGGGATGCCGTGGACGCCGACCTCGAGCCCGGACGCGTCGCGCAGCACGACCGGCTCGGCGTACGCCTCGGGGTCGGTGAGGACGTGGACGCCCGCTCCGCGAAGGAGCCCCGCCTGGAAGCCGAGCCGGGCGGGGGAGTCGTGGTTGCCGCTGGTGAGGACGACCTCGGCGCCGGCCGCGCGGATCGCCTCGAGGGTGCGGGTGAGGAGGGTGTAGTGCTCCGCGGCGGGCACGGCGGAGTCGAAGACGTCGCCGGCGATCAGCACCGCGTCCACGCGCTCGGCCCGCACCGTCTCGACCAGGGCCTCGAGCACGGTCGCGAGCGCCGCCGTCGTGGAGTGCCCGTGGAAGGAGCGGCCGATGTGCCAGTCCGAGGTGTGCAGCAGCTTCACGGTCGTCCTTCCTCTGCGTCGTCCGGGGGAGCGACTCCAGGCTAGTGAGGCCCTCCGACACCGGCGGCGCAGCGGACACCTCCCGTTCACCGGGAGGTGCACAATAGGGCGTCGGTCGAGCAGAGGAGATGGTCGTGAAGCTGCCCCGCGTCCCCGCGACGATCCTGGGTCTGGGCTCGCGCACCCGCGCCGCCGCCGAGGACACCGCTCCCATCCAGCGTCTGCGCCCGGACGACGAGCCGGCCCGCACCAGCACGGTCGACAACGCGATCTACCAGGACGGCCGCCGGGTCGTCTCTCCCGGCAGCATCCCGGAGGCGCTCGCCGCCCTGCAGAAGCTGCCCGACGCGATGGCGTGGATCGGGCTGTACCGGCCGAACGCGGCCGAGCTCGCCGCGCTCGAGGACGAGTTCTCGATGCACCCGCTCGCCCTCGAGGACGCGATCAGCGCGCACCAGAGGCCCAAGCTCGAGCGGTACGGCAGCGACATGTTCGTGGTGCTGCGCGCCGCCAGCTACTCCGACCAGCGCGAGGAGGTCGACTTCGGCGAGCTCCACCTGTTCGTGGGGTCGAACTTCGTCGTCACGGTCCGCCACTCCGAGAAGCCCGACCTCTCGCTGGTGCGGCGGCGGATGGAGGCCGATCCGGAGCTGCTGCGCGTCGGCCCGGTCGCCGTGCTGTACGCGATCCTCGACGCCGTCGTGGATCAGTACTCGCCCGTCGTCGCCGGTCTCGAGAACGACATCGACGAGATCGAGGCGCAGGTCTTCGAGGGCGACCCGGCGGTGTCCCGACGCATCTACGAGCTCAGCCAGGAGGTGCTGGACTTCCAGCGTGCGGTCGCTCCGCTGACCGGCATGCTCGGGCGGCTCGTCACCGACTTCGAGGTGTTCCAGTCGGATGTGGAGCTGCGCCGCTACATCCGCGACGTCGCCGACCACGTCGCGCTCGTCACCGAGCGGGTCGACGGCTTCCGCACCACGCTGCGGGAGATCCTGGCGGTGAACGCGACCCTCGTCGCCCAGCGCCAGAACGAGGACATGAAGAAGCTCGCGGAGGTGGGCAACCAGCAGAACGACGAGGTCAAGCGGATCTCCGCCTGGGCGGCCATCTTCTTCGCGCCGACCATGATCTCGAGCATCTACGGCATGAACTTCGACGTGATGCCCGAGCTGCACGTGGCGTGGGGGTACCCAGCGGCGCTCGCGGCGATGCTCGCCTCGAGCGTGGTGCTGCACCGGCTCTTCAAGCGGTGGGGCTGGCTCTGAGCCCGCGTCCCGCGACGTGTCAACACCGTGACGGTCCCGGAGGCTCCGCGTAGCGTCGCTCGCGGGCCGTCCGGCCCCTGAACGGAGGGACTCCCGATGACTCCGGAGGACACGACCACGACGGCCCCGCGGCCCCGCTCCCTCTGGCGGGCGGGCGCGGCTCCGATCCCCTCCGACGAGTTCGTGCCGGGCGCGCACTACGACGACGTCGTGGTCGGCGCCGGGCTCACCGGGCTGGTCACCGCGCTCCTCCTGCAGCGGACCGGCCGGCGCGTGCTGGTGCTGGAGGCGCGGGAGGTCGGCGCCGTCACGACCGGGAACACGACGGCGAAGCTCAGCCTCCTGCAGGGAGCGCACCTCTCCCGGATCGCGGAGCGCAACATCCCCGCGGTGACCGAGGCCTACGTCGCGGCGAACCTCGCGGGCTTCCGCTGGCTGCTCGACTACTGCGAGGGCGCGGGCGTGCCGGTGCAGAGGCGCACCGCCTACAGCTACGCGCAGACGCCCGAGGGCGTGGACGCCGTCCTGAAGGAGCACACGACCGCGCGCCGCTTCGGCCTCGCGACCCGCCTCGTCGGCGAGCTCGACGTGCCGTTCCCCAGCACGGCGGCCGTCGCCCTCGACGACCAGGCCCAGTTCGACCCGATGGACGTCCTCACGGCGCTCGCCGCCGACTTCCGCGCCGCCGGGGGCACCCTGGTGCAGGGCGTCCGGGCCCTCGGGATGCGAGCGACCGCTCCCGTCCGGGTCCGCACCAGCGCGGGCCCGGTGACCGGGGACCGGGCCTACCTGCTCACGGGGGCGCCGATCCTCGACCGCGGCCTGTACTTCGCCAAGATCGCCGCGCTGCGCTCGTACGCGGTCGCGTTCCGCACCGACGCGCCGATCCCCGACGGCATGTACCTCTCGGTCGACGAGCCGACCCGCTCGGTGCGCGACGCCGAGCGCGACGGCGAGCGGCTCCTCCTGATCGGCGGCAACGGCCACCCCGTGGGGCGCAGGCCCGTCACCTCGGAGGCGGTGGACGACCTGGTCGCCTGGACGCGGCGGTCCTTCCCGGGGGCGGAGCCGGTCGCGCAGTGGAGCGCCCAGGACTACGAGCCGTTCCACCGTGTGCCGTTCGTGGGCTGGCTGCCGCGGGGCCGCGGACGGATCTTCCTGGCGACCGGCTACGACAAGTGGGGGATGACCAACGCGGTGCAGGCCGCGCTGACGCTCGTCGCCGACCTCGAGGGCGGGACGCCGGCCTGGGCGAGGACGCTGCACCGCCGGCCCACGCTGCCGCGGGTGATGGCGGAGGGGCTCGGCGCCGGGCTGGCGGTGGGCGCCTGGTACGCCCGCGGGTGGTCGGCAGCGCTCCGCGCGCCCCGCTCGGCCGGGGTGGTGCCGGCGGAGGGCCAGGGCTCGCTCGCCCGCGACGGCCTGCAGCCCGTCGCGGTCTCCACCGTGGAGGGGCGGCGCTGCGCGGTGTCGGCGGTGTGCCCGCACCTGGGCGGGATCGTCACCTGGAACGACTCGGAGCGCAGCTGGGACTGCCCGCTGCATGGCTCCCGCTTCGCAGCCGACGGGACGGTGCTGGAGGGGCCGGCGGTCGAGCCGCTCGCCCCGCTGGGCTAGGACGGCCGCCGGCTCAGCGGAGCCGACGGCCGAGGCAGGCCCCGCGGAGCAGGCGGCTCAGTCCTCGTCCGCTCCGGGCTCCGCGACCTCGTCGCCGTCCGCGCCCGAGGCGTCGCCGGTCGTGTGCAGATCGGTGTCGCCCGGGATGCTGAAGTCGCTCAGCGGGTCCAGGGGCTTCTTGTCGTCGGTGTCGTCGCTCATGCCTGCCACCCTACGAGCGTCCGGCGAGGCGCTGCACCGCGGCGACCGGGATCGACAGCCACTCCGGCCGGTTGCGCGCCTCGTAGATCGCCTCGTAGACGGCCTTGTCGAGCTCGAACGCGTCGAGCACCGCCCGGTGCGCGGTGACCGCGTCGCCCGCCTGCTCGGCGTAGCCCTCGAGGAACGCGGCACGGCTCGCCGCCGCCCACGCCGCCCTCGAGGCGCCCGGCTCGGCCTGCTCGTGCGCACCCGCCGCGTAGTCGAAGGAGCGCAGCATCCCCGCCACGTCGCGCAGCGCCACGTCGGGAAGACGGCGCTCGTGCATGGGCCGCAGCGGCTCGCCCTCGAAGTCGAGGAGCACCCAGCCGCGATCGGGCACGGACAGGACCTGCCCGAGGTGGTAGTCGCCGTGGATGCGCTGGAGCCTCGGCCACGGCGCGGTCTCGGCGGCGCGGAACACGGCCTCGATCGCCTCCGAGTCCTCCGCGATCACGGGGACCTCGGCCGAGGCGATGCGCAGGCGACGGCGCATGGTCGCGACCATTCGCTCGACGACCTCGGACGTGGTGTCCTCTGTCGGCATGACCTCCGCCAGCGTCGCGTGCACCTCGGCGGTGGCGCGGCCCAGCTCGCGGGCGGGTCCGGTGAAGTCGGAGTCGGCGGCGACCGCCTCGAGGGCGACGCGCCACGCGTCCTGGACCCCGGGGAGGAACTCCTGCGCGAAGGCGAGGTGCCCGAAGGCGCGGCCCGTCTCCTCGCCCTCGTCGTCCCACTCGCCGGTCACGTTGCCGAGCACGGGCGGGACGAGGGCGCTCCCGGCGGCGTTGAGCGCCGACTGCACCGTCACGTCCGGGTTGTCGCCGTGGTGGAGGGCGCGGAAGACCTTGACGATCACCGGGGTCGCGTCGGATCCGTCGTCGGCGGTGGTGCGGACGATCACCGAGGTGTTCGACTGCTCGCCGCTGAGCACCTTCGAGGACGCGAACGCCCCGATCGCGGCACCCGGTTGCCGGTGGCCCTCGGCGCGGGCGCCGCCCTGGGCGCCGTCCTCGTCGGAGCGGCCGCCGTCGGCGATCATCCCGAGCAGGGCGCGGGCGAACACCGGGTCGCGCGGAGCGTCGTACACGTAGTGCGAGTCGTCGGAGTAGACGAGGGCGTCCTCGAGCCCGGGCACCGGAGCCGCGTGGACGGTCACCGGCACCTGGTACAGCACCGGGCTCGTGCCTGCCCGGTCGATGAAGAGGTGGTCCACCACCTCCGCCTCTCCGGGGTGCAGCGACCAGGCGCCGCGGACCTCCAGCTCGGGGCGCCGCCCCTTGCTCGCGTACCACCTCTGGTCCGCCACCCATGCGGCGATGCGGTCGATCGACAGGCCTGCGCTCATGCTCTTCCCTCCGTCGGCACCCCGAACCCTACTGGCCGCGGGCGACGGGCGGAGGGGCTTGCGGCGGGGCGCTCAGGCCAGCTCGAGCACGTCCAGCGTCCAGGCGTACTCGAACGCGATCTCGCGCCAGCGCTCGTAGCGTCCGCTCACTCCGCCGTGTCCCGCGGTCATCTCGGTGCGCAGCAGCGCGGGAGCGCCGACCTCGCGGAGCCTGGCCACCCACTTCGCCGGCTCCACGTAGAGCACCCGGGTGTCGTTGAGGCTCGTCGTCGCGAGGATCCGGGGGTACTGCACGCCCTCGCGGACGTTCTCGTAGGGCGAGTACGACTTCATGTAGGCGTAGACCTCGGCGTCGTGCAGCGGGTCGCCCCACTCGTCCCACTCGATCACCGTGAGCGGGAGCGACGGGTCGAGGATCGAGGTGAGCGCGTCGACGAACGGGACCTGCGCGAGGACGCCGGCGAACGCCTCCGGGGCGAGGTTCGCGACCGCGCCCATCAGCAGGCCGCCGGCCGACCCTCCCTGCGCGACCAGGCGGTCCGGAGTGGTGAAGCCCGCGTCGACCAGATGCCGCGCCGCGGAGACGAAGTCGGTGAAGGTCGTCCGCTTCGCCAGCGTCTTCCCGTTCTCGTACCAGGAGCGGCCCATCTCCCCGCCGCCGCGGACGTGCGCGACGGCGAAGACGACGCCGCGGTCGAGCAGCGAGAGGCGCGCGATCGAGAAGCCCGGGTCGATGCTCGCCTCGTACGAGCCGTAGCCGTAGAGGAGGAGCGGCGCGGGGGCCGAGTCCGGATCGGCGGCGTCGCGGCGCCAGACGAGCGAGAGGGGCACCCGCGTGCCGTCCTCCGCCACGGCCCACTCCCTCCGCTGCACGTAGAGCGCGGGGTCGTAGTCGCCGAGCACCGGCTGCTGCTTGAGCACCGTGCGCTCGCCCGTCGCGACGTCGAGCGCGAGCACGGTCGAGGGGGTGACGAACGAGGTGTAGGCGAGGCGGAGGGAGGGCTGCTCCCACTCCGGGTTCCCCGCCAGGCCCGCGTCGTAGAGCGGCTCGTCGAAGACGATCTCCTCGAGGCGCGCTCCGGCGCCGTCCTCGCGGAGGAGCCCGAGCCGGGTGGCTCCGTCCGCCCGGTAGGAGACGACGACGTGCCCGGCGAAGGCGTCGACGCCCTCGATCCGGCGGCCCTCGCGGTGCGGCACCACCACGCGGCGCTCGCGGGCCCGGGCGTCGGCGTCGAGCGACAGGTCGGCCGGCTCCTCGACGATCTCGAAGTCGAGGGCGCCGTCGTTGTGCACGATCAGCAGGCGGTCGCGTCCGTCGACGACGGCGTGCTCGACCTCGTACTCCACGCCCTCGCGTCGCGGCCACACCGAGCGGAAGGAGCCGGTCGGGTCGGACGCGTCCAGCAGCAGGCACTCGCTCGTGATCTTGCTGCCGATCTCGATGACGAGGAAGCGGCGGCTGCGGGTGAGGCCCACGCCGATCCAGTAGCGCTCGTCGGGCTCGGCGAAGACGACCTCGTCCGGGGTCCCGGCGCCGACCTCGTGCCGCCAGATCGTGTCGGGGCGCCAGGACTCGTCGACGGTCGGGTAGAAGACGAAGCGCGGGTCCGCGCCGAAGGTCGCTCCGCCGCCGGTGCCCTCGATGACGTCCGGCAGGTCCTCGCCGGTCTCGAGGTCGCGGATGCGGAGGGTGTAGCGCTCGTCGCCCTCGACATCGGTGCCGAAGAGCAGCCGTCGGCCGTCGGCCGAGACGTCGAAGCTGCCGAGCGAGAAGAAGTCGTGCCCCTCCGCCTCCGCGTTGCCGTCCAGGACGACCTGCTCGCCCTCGAGCGGACCGCCCTCGGCGATCGACGGCGGCGTCCAGTCGTCCGGCCCGCTGATCGGCGCTCGGCAGTGCACGGCGTACTGGCGGCCCTCGTAGGAGCGCGAGAAGTACCACCAGGAGCCCTCCCGGACGGGGACCGAGAGGTCGGTCTCCTTCGTCCGCGAGCGGATCTCCTCGAACAGGCGCTCGCGCAGCGGAGCGAGAGGAGCCAGCACCGCCTCGGTGTACGCGTTCTCGGCCTCGAGGTGCGCGATCACCTCGGGGCTCTCCTTCTCGCGCAGCCACTCGTAGTGGTCGACCACCACGTCGCCGTGGTGGCGGCGCTCGAGGGGGACGCGGCGGGCGACGGGCGGAACGGGCGCGGTCATCGCTCCAGCCTAGGGCGAGGGCGCCCCTGGCCGCCCCGGGGTGCCGCAGCGGCGCCGGGCGTGATCACAATGGAGCATGGCCAGCGGTGCGGAGAACGAGTCGGCGACGTCCCGGGCGGGCGGTGCGCGGAGAGTGCAGACCGAGGTCGAGCGCAAGTACGACGTCGACGCGGGCACCCGGCTGCCCGACCTGACCGGCACCGGGAGCGTCGCGAGCGTCCGCACCGAGGAGCCGGTGACCCTCCGCGCCGAGTACTTCGACACCGCCGAGCGCGCTCTGTCCCGGGCGCGGATCACGCTGCGCCGCCGCGAGGGCGGATCCGACCAGGGCTGGCACGTCAAGCTGCCCGGCTCCTCCGGCCGCACCGAGATCCACGCGGAGCTCACGGCCTCGCGCACGGTCCCGTCCGCCGTCCGCGAGCCGGTGCTCGGGCAGGTGGGGCGCGCGCCGCTCGAGCCGCTGGCGCTGCTCGAGACGGTCCGCTCGATCACCCGCGCCCTCGACTCCCACGGGCGGGAGCTCGCCGAGATCGCCGACGACCTGGTGACCGCGCGCGACCAGCGCACCGGCCGCGAGCGGCGCTGGAGGGAGTGGGAGGTCGAGCTCGTCGACGTCCCGGGCGACGAGGGCGAGCGGGTCCTCGACGCGATCGAGCAGCGCCTCCTCGCCGCGGGCGCCCGCCCGGCCGCCAGCGCCTCCAAGCTCGCCCGGGCCACCGGCGGCCCGATCGAGGAGACGGTCCCGGATCCGCGGAACGGCGGGGAGGCGGCGCTCGCCGCGGTCCGCTCGCTCCTGCGAGAGCTGCGCGCCGTCGACCCGCGGGTGCGCCTCGAGGCCGACGACGCCCTGCACCGGATGCGCGTGCTCGCGCGCCGGCTCCGGTCCGTCCTCGCCGCCTCCCGCTCCGTGCTCGACCGTGCGGCGACCGACCCCGTGCGGGACGAGCTGCGCTGGCTGGGAGGGGTCCTCGGCGCGGCCCGCGACCAGGAGGTGCTCGCCGAGCGGTTCCGCACCTCCCTGGCGGCCGTCGAGGGCGCCCCGAGCACCCCCACCGCCCTGCTGGAGGAGATCGAGCACCGGCACGCCTCGGCGCTGCGCCGCGTCGACCGCACTCTGCGCGGCGGCCGCTACCTCGCGCTCCTCGCCTCGCTCGACGCCCTGCTCGCGGATCCGCCCCGCACCGCGCGGGCGGGCTCGAGCGCGACGGCGCTGGTGCGCCGCTCCGTCGCGAAGGACCTCGCGCGCATCTCCGCGGCGGGCTCCGCAGCGGCCGGCGGCTCGCTCGAGGCTCGTCACGACCTGCGGAAGGCGGCGAAGCGGCTCCGCTACACCGTGGAGGCGTGGCGGGCGGTCGTCCCCGAGGCCGTCGGCGCCCGGCGCCGCTCGCTCGCCGAGGCGGGAGAGGACCTCGCCGACGCCCTGGGGGAGGAGCGCGACGCGCTCGCCGCCCGTGCGCTGATCCTGGAGGAGGCCGATCGCAGCGGGGAGGGAGCCTTCGCGCTGGGGGTCGTCGCCGCCGAGGAGCGGCACCGCGCCAGGCGGGCCGCGAAGGCCGCGGAGAAGGCGGGGGACCGTCTGGGGTCGCTCTCGCGCTGACCGTGCGGCCCCGCGGTCGCTGTCAAGCCGACGGCCCGGTCACACGGACGAAATCCACGGCGGATAATGTGAATCATGCCTTCCGTCCGTGCTCTTCCGTCACCGCTCCTGCGCCCGCGCCACTTCGACCGCGACGACGTCGTGGTCCATGCCGGCCTGTTCTCGCTGGTGAACTCGAGTACGACGCCCCGTGCGGCCTGGACCGAGGATCTGATCGCCATCGGCGAGGTCCTCGACGCCGCCGAATTCCCCTACCGCCTCATCCGCGGCACCGACGGCTCGCCCTTCCTCGCGGTGGACCGCGTGCTCGGCGCCGAGCTGGCGACGCTGCTGGCGCGCGCCTTCGCGACCGAGCCCTTCTACGCCAAGACGGTCGACAAGCGGGGCACCCCGCCGCAGCTCCTGGCCGAGGGCGTGCTCGCGCCGTATCCGCGCGCCTCCGTCTTCAAGCTCTTCCGCCCGCGCGTCTCCTCCACGGGATCGCTGCGCTACGGCGCCCGTAGCGGCGTCCGCCTCGAGCTGTGGAAGGTGGGCGAGGAGGAGATCATCACTCCCGCCGAGAACGCGCTCATGCGCAACAGCCTCCCCGTCGCCGAAGCCATCGACGCCCACGTCGAGGCGTACGGCCGCACCTGGCCGACGTTCGAGGGCATGTTCGAGCCGCTCGTCAGCGACATCCGCTTCGAGGTCGACATCGTCTTCTCGTGGGTCGACGGCACCGACCTGGAGTTCCAGCGCGCCCGTGCGGCCCGCATGGCGAGCTACGTGGTGGGCGAGGGCGACGACGCTCCGGCGCGCTTCCGTCAGATCGACGAGCTCAAGTACGCCCTGCGCAGCGTCTACATGTACGCGCCGTGGATCCGGCACATCTACATCGTCACCGACTCCCCGCGCCCGCGCTGGCTGGACGAGCACCCGGACGTCACCCTCGTGCGCAGCGAGGACCACTTCCGCGACCTCTCGGTACTGCCGACGCACAACTCCCACGCGGTCGAGAGCCAGTTGCACCGCATCCCGGGGCTGGCGGAGCACTTCCTCTACTCCAACGACGACATGTTCTTCGGGCGCCCGGTCGATCCGTCGATCTTCTTCTCGCCCGGGGGCATCACGAAGTTCATCGAGGCGACGACGCGCATCGGCATGGGCGACTCCAACGCCTCCCGCAGCGGCTTCGAGAACGCGGCCCGCGTCAACCGGCGCCTGCTCCGCGAGCGCTTCGGCGCGATGACGACCCGTCACCTCGAGCACGCCGCCACGCCGCTCCGCAAGACCGTGATGGCCGAGCTCGAGGCCGAGTTCGAGCCGGAGTTCACCGCGACCGCCGCGAGCCGCTTCCGCTCCGCGAGCGACGTCTCCGTCACCAACTCGCTCTACCACTACTACGCGCTGATGACCGGGCGCGCGGTCGTGCAGGAGAACGCCTCGGTGAAGTACGTCGACACGACGATGCACCAGGGGCTGAAGGACATGCGCAAGCTCCTCAAGAACCGCGGAGTCGACTTCTTCTGCCTCAACGACGGCAGCTTCCCCGAGATCTCGGCGGAGGCGCGCACCAAGGCCGTCATCGGGTTCCTCGAGGAGTACTACCCGATCCCGGCTCCGTGGGAGCGCGAGGTCTGACCGTGGGCTGGGCCGTCGGGGGAGCGGTGGCCGGGCTGCTTCTCGGCCTGGCGAGCTCGCTCGTGTTCCCGGGCATCGGAGTGGGAGCGGGCGTCGGCGTGGGCGTCGCGCTGGCCGCGGCGCTGGCGTTCGCCGGATGGCTGTTCGCGCGGGACCGCGCCGGCGGGCGCTGATACCGCCGGCCGTGTCCGAGGACGCGGTCGACGCGGCGCCCGGAGGCGTCAGGGCGACCCCGACGCCCCGTCGCGTCGCTACGCGCTGACGCCCACCCGCTCCACGAGCGGCGGGTAGAGCTCCTCGTCCCGGGCGACCGGAGCCGCCGTCGCCGCGGCGATCTCGACGCCGTGGTCCGCGAGGATCCGCTGCGTCTCGTTCGCCGAGACGTAGGACACCTCGGTCGAGGCGCCGATCGGCACCACCGAGTGCAGCACCGTGCCGTCGTAGACGTGGATCAGGTTGAACGCCTGGGCGCCGTTGCGGGCGCGGGTCGCTCCCACCGGCACGTTGAGGTCCTGGGTGTAGCAGGTGGCCGACGCGACCGAGACCGGGATGCCGGCGAACATCGCCGTCGACGAGTAGTGCAGGTGGCCCGCGATGATGCTGCGGACGTCGGAGCCCTCGAGCACCTCCGCGAGGGCGGGCTGGTCGCGCAGCTCCACGAGGACCGACAGGTCGAGCACGCTCGGCACCGGCGGGTGGTGCAGCGCGAGGATCGTGCCGTGCGGGGCCGGGCTGGAGAGCTCCTCCGCCAGCCAGTCGAGCTGCGCGTCCGAGATCTCCCCGTAGTGGGCGCCGGGCACGGTGGAGTCCAGCGCGATGATCCGCAGCCCGTTCACGTCGTGCACGCGGTCGACCGGCTGCGTGGTCGGGAGCTGGTCGAGCAGCCCCGAGCGGAACGCGCCGCGGTCGTCGTGGTTGCCCATCACCCAGATCACCTCGGCGCCGAGGCGTGCGGCCGCGGGCTCGACGACGGCGCGCAGCTTCGCGTACGCCTCCGGCTCGCCCTTGTCCGCCAGGTCGCCGGTGACGACGATCGCCTCCGGACGTCCGCCGGACGCCTCCAGCTCGTCGAACAGGAGCCGCAGCTGGGCCTCGCTGTCGACGTCGGAGCCGTACAGGCCGCCGTCTCCGGCGATGAAGTGGGTGTCGCTCAGGTGAAGGATGAAGTGGTTGGGCCGGGGGTACTCGGCCTGGCGGAGGGACATGATCCTCGGGTTCCACGATCGGCGGGAGCCGGATCACGCGACCCGGCGTCGGCACTTGCGCACTGCTCCAGCGGAGGCGACCCCGCTGCGATCAGTCCATCATCGCGGGGTGAACTCCGGGCCAACACCGGTCGGCGCGTCATCGAACGGTTCTCCCAGGTTGCCGGTCGCTGCGCGGTCCTCCCGGACCCCGGAGGATCGCCGCGATCAGAGTCGGGCGAGCAGCCGCGCGTAGAACTCGATGGCGCGCTCGAACTGGTCGGCCTCGACCGACTCGTCGACCCCGTGGATCCCGAGCTGCTGCCGCGGGCTGATCTCGAACGGGATGAAGCGGTAGACGTGGTCGCTGATCGCGTGGAAGTGCCGCGCGTCGCTGCCGCCGGTCTGCACGTACGGAGCGACGACCGCCTCCGGGAACGACTCCTGCACGACCGCGCGGAGCAGGTCGTAGGGTCCGCCGTCGCCGCGCTCGCCGGTGGGCGAGACGGGGGAGGGCTCGTGGGCGACCTTCACCTCGACCTCGACCTCGGGGTCGTCGATCACGGCGCGGATGCGCTCGACCACGCCCGCCACCGTGCCTCCGGGGTTGATCCGCACGTTCGCCGTCGCGCTGGCGCTGGAGGCGAGGACGTTCGCGCCGGTGCTGCCGCGCAGCTCGGTGATCGCGACGGTCGTCCGCAGCATCGCGGCCGAGCGGTTGGAGTGGGCGGCGAGCGCGCCGATGACGGCGTCCGGATGCTCGTGGGGCCGGCTGTACCAGACGGCGTGGGCTGCGTCCGCGTGGTCGGCCGCCGCGCGCACCAGCTGGGCGATCGGCTCCGGGAGGGTCGAGGGGAACGGGTTCTCGGTCAGGCGGTGGATCGCCCTCGCGAGCCGCTGGGTGGCGAGCAGCCCGGGCGGGGGCGGCGGAGCGGAGGCGTGGCCGCCGACGTCGCGGCAGGTCAGCTCGAGGTTCATGATCCCGCGCTCGGTGACGCCGATCACGGCGATCGGGGTGGTGACGCCGGGCAGGATGCCGCGCCGCACGTTCCCGCCCTCGTCGAGCACCAGGCGGGGCCGCACCCCGCGCGCGCCCAGCAGGGCGACGACCGAGGGGGCGCCGTCGCCCGCCGTCTCCTCGTTGTGGGTGGAGAGGAGGTACACGTCGTACCGTGGCCGCTCGCCCCGCAGGACGGCCGCCTCGACCGCCTCGAGGAGGGCGACGAGGGAGCCCTTGTCGTCGAGGGCGCCGCGCGCCACGACGGAGGTGCGGCCGTCCGCGGCGACGATCGTCTCGGCCGCGAACGGGTCGTGCGACCACTCCGCCGCCGTCACGCTGACCACGTCGTAGTGGGCCATCAGCACGGCCGACTCGCCCGGCTCCTCACCGCGCCAGCGCCAGAGGAGGGAGTGGCCGGCGACTGTCTCGAAGTCCAGGGCCGCGTGCAGTGCCGGGTAGAGCTCGGCGACGAGCGTGCGGAACGCCTCGAAGCGGCTCCAATCGGTGGCCGTCTCGTCCGAGTGGGACACCGTCTCGACGCGCAGCAGGGCTTGGAAGCGCTCGAGCGCGGTCGTCGTCACGGGGCTAGCCTACGACGGCGGTGCCGGGCTCCCGGCCCCGGCGAGCGGAGGTGCGCGGTGGGACTGCCCGAGGTGTGCGTCGTCTACGTCCTCCGCGAGGGCCCGCGGGGCGCGGAGGTGCTGCTCGGCCGGAAGCGCCGCGGCCTCGGCGAGGGGCGCGTGGTCGCTCCCGGCGGCAAGCTCGAGCCCGGCGAGTCGCCCGTCGCCGCCGCCGTCCGCGAACTGCAGGAGGAGGCCGGGCTCGTCGCCCGAGCGGCCGATCTGGAGCCGCGCGGCGTGCTCGACTACTCCTTCCCGCACCGGCCGGCCTGGAGCCAGCGCTCGCACGTCTTCCTCTGCCGCCGCGTCACCGGCGAGGTCACCGAGTCGAGCGAGCTCGCCGCCGCCTTCGTCCCGGTCGAGGAGGTGCCGTTCGAGCGGATGTGGGATGACGCCCGCCTCTGGCTGCCGGGCGTGCTGCGCGGGGGCGCGCCCGTGCGCCTCCGGGTCGAGTTCGGCGCCGACCTCGCGAGCGTGGCCTCGTGGGGGCCGGCCGACGCTCAGACGAACGTTCCCGCCACCAGCAGCGCCAGCAGCGAGATCACCGAGGCGATCGAGAGCGTCAGCGAGTAGGCGGTGAACGTGCCCCGCACGGTGAGGCCGAGCACGGACTTGAAGAGCCAGAACGCGTTGGCGTTGACCATCCCGAGGAAGAGCGCGCCGGAGCCGGCGGCCAGGGCGATCAGCGCCGGGTTCACGTCGAGCACGGGGATCAGCGGGGCGACGATGCCGACCGCGGTGATCGCGGCCGTCGAGACCGAGCCGATCGCCGCGTGCAGCACGGCCGCGACGACCCAGGTGAGCAGGATCGGCGAGAGGGCCCGCCCGTCGAAGGCGCCGGCGAGCGCGTCGCCGACCCCGGTTCCTCCGACCACGGCGGCGAGGCTGCCGCTGACCCCGGTCAGGACGACGATCGGGCCGCTGCGGGTCAGTGCTCCGCCCAGTGCCGTGGCCACGGCGCCCTTCGGGAGCGTCCGCAGTGCCGTCGCGTAGGCCAGCACCAAGCCGGCCAGCAGCGCGATGTGCGCGTCGCCGAGGAACCGCAGGAGGGGGACGTCGAGCTCGGCCAGCTGGGTGAGCGAGTTCGCGGCGATCAGCACGATGGTGAGGGCGATCGGAGCGACGGCCAGCGCGAGCGGCACCCGCCGCGTCGCGAGCGCCGTGCCTCCCGTGGCCGCGCCCGCCTCGGGCTCGAGAGCGGGCCCCGGGACCGCCCCGCCCTCGAGGTCGCGCTCGTCCCGCCAGCCGCCGCGCTTCACCAGGGCGCTGTACACCAGCACGGTCAGCACGATGGTGACGATGCCCAGCGGGGCGCCGATGGCGACCATCGACGGCAGGGGAGCGCCCGCGATGCCTGCCGTGGCCAGCGCGGCGGCTCCGGGGACGACGAAGACCACGCCCACGATCATCCCGACGATGGAGGAGCCGGCCAGCAGCCCGTAGCCACCGGCACCGAGCCCCCGCGAGGCCAGACGAGTCAGCGGTGCGCTCATCACGACCAGCACGTCGGAGTAGATCGAGGGGAAGGCGACGCCCAGGGTCAGCGCGTAGGCGACCGGGAGCGCGCGCCGACCGAAGCGCTTCACGAGCCAGCGGGCGAGCAGCGGGGCCACGCCCAGCGCCTCCAGGAGCGATCCGAGCAGCAGGCCGAGCGCGATCAGCAGGCCGATGTCGCCGAGGACCGCGCCGAATCCGGACGTCATCGCGGTCACCGTCCCCTCGCCGCCCTGCCCCGAGACGAGGCCGAGCCCGAGGGCCGAGACGAGGAGGGCGATCACCGGCTCGACCTTCAGCACGACGATCAGGACCACGACGGCCACGATCGTGAGCAGGATGAGGAGCGCGGGCCAGTAGTCGGTCATGGGCGGTCCTTCTGTCGAGGAGCGGGAGGGCCCGGAGACCGGGTCGCCGCGAGCCGTCCAGCCCCGGCCGTGGTGCGCCGCCAGACGGACGATCGCGCGGATCCGCGGAGCCGGGAGAACGCCGCGGAGATGCGGCGCGTCAGCGGAACATACCGATCCCCGACCCTGCTCCCCGACGTCGACGACTTCTTTCGTCATGCAGCGTCGCGAACACGAAGGGGCCGGATGCGCACCGTGCTACTTTCACCGGGCAGACGTCCTCGGGGGGAGGACGCAGCCGCATCTCTCCTCCGTGGTCACCCGCATCCGGATGGCCTCCGCCGTCCGACCCGCCAGGCGCCCTCCGTGGGGCGCCGCCGTCAGCGGGCCACACGACAGCGACGCGATCCGGCCCCGCCCGGACGCGCCCGAGCGCAGCAGGAGCACGACCCATGACGGCACAGATCATCGACGCGACCGATCTCGACGAGCTCCGGCGCGTCGGGCAGGAGCTCCGCGAGGGCGCGACCGTCATCGCGCAGACCGACACGAACTACGGCGTGTTCGCCAGCCCCTTCTCGCGCAGCGCCTGCTTCCGCCTCTACGACATGAAGAAGCGGGACGGCGCGAAGCCGCTCACCCTCTTCGTCTCCGCGCCCCGCGACTGGGCGACCTGGGCCTTCGCCCCGGAGACGGCCGACATGGACGCGCTCGTCGCAGCGTTCTGGCCGGGGCCGCTGAACGTCATCCTGCGCCGCAAGCCCGTCGTCCCGGACTGGGTCACCTCGGGCCAGGACACGGTGTCGGTCGTGCACAACCTCAGCGCCCCGATCAACCTGCTCTCGATATTCGCGGGCCTGCCGCTCGCGGCCACCTCCGCCAACATCAGCGGCACGGTGTCGACCGGACTCGTCGACTTCGACCTCGCCGCGGAGCACCTCGGCGGCGACAGCGACTACCTGATCCGCAGCACCACCGCCCCCGACTCCACGATGAGCAGCACGATCGTCTCCCTCGTGGGCGGCGCGTCGATCGTCCGTCAGGGCGACGTGGGCGCCGACGCACTGCGCGTCGTCGTGCCCTCCCTTGTCTGACCTCGGGCGCGGGGACGCCCCGCGCGGCCGCAGCGCCGCCGGGCTGATCACGGTCTACCGGATCGTCTCGCGCGCCTACTTCCACCTGCCCGTGGTCGCGGTGTTCCTGCTGGCGCGGGGCTACCCGATCCTGGCCGTGGCGCTGCTGCTGGCGCTCTACGGAGTGGTGGCGGCGCTCGCCGACGGCCCGCTCTCGCCGCTCACACGCCGCCTGTCCTCGGCGGGCGCGCTCGTCGTCGGCGAGGGCGTGAAGGCACTGGGCCTCGTCGTGATCGTGCTGGACGCGGATCCGGTCGCCGTCGTGATCAGCCAGCTGCTCGCCGGCTGCGGCTTCTCGCTGACGGCCGGGCGGGACGCCGCGCTGGCCTCCTCGCTGCGCGCCGGAGCCGATGCTCGCCGCCAGGAGACGCGGGTGCAGAGCGGAATGTTCCTCGCCTCCTTCGGCGCGGGAGTGCTCGGGGCCGCCTCGCTCGCGCTCTGGGACCGGCTGCCGTTCCTCCTCAGCGCGCTCGTGTCGTGCGCCGCGCTGGCCGTGGTGCTCCTTGCCCGCCTGCCGCTCGGCGCGAGCGCCGCCTCGGGAGTGGCGGCGCGCGCCGTGCGGCCGGCCGTCCTGCCCGCCGCGGTGCGCTTCTGGTCCCTCTACTACTCCGTGAACCGCGCCGTCCTGCTCGCCGCTTACACCTTCGTGATCCCGCTGCTGCTGTTCCAGGAGCTGCGTCTGACGCTGCCCGCGTTCGGCCTGGTGCTCGGCCTCTACACGCTCGCCGGCCTGGCCGCCGCCCGGCTCTCGCCGCTCATCGCCGGCACGCCCCTGGTCTTCCGGCTGACGGCGCTCACCCAGGTGCTGGGCCTCGCCCTGACCACCCTCGGGGTGCTCGGCGCCGCGATCGCCGGCCTGGCCCTGCTCGGGATCGCGGGCGGCTTCGTGCGGCCCGCGACGATGATCGCCCTGGCGCCGGCGATGAACGGGCTCGAGGACGGCGCCCGGGTCGCGGTGATGCGCGGACTGGAGCGCAACCAGGGGATCCTCCAGGCCGTCCTGCTCGTCGGCGCCGGGATACTCGTCCCCCTCACGGGAGGGACCGCGCCGACCCTCATCGTCCTCGTCGTCCTCGCGGTCCTCGCGCAGACGATCGGGGCCGTCTCGATGCGACGACAGGAGAGGAGGGCCGTCACCGCGGAAGCGGAGTGACAGAGGAAGTCCGGGACGAGCCCGCCGGCGGCATCCCTCATCCACGTGCAAGGAGTGAAGCAATGCAGCCCATCTACACGTTCTCCGATTCCGACAGATCGACCCTCCAGCAGTCGCTGCTGGCGGTCGCCATCGACCCCTACAAGGACTACGACCGCTTCCGCGACGCGATCGCCGCGCTGATCGACAGCGGCGACGTCCCGCAGGGCTTCGTCGACGCGCTCGCCCGCATCCGGCGCGAGCGCGACGAGAAGATCACCTACGCGCACCTGATCTCGAACAACCCGGTCGACGACGAGATCCCCTGGCTCGACCAGGACGACGCGCTCGAGGACAAGTACCGCAAGAAGCTGACGTTCGTCGGCGAGGGCCTGCTCGAGCTGCAGTCGCAGTACCTCGGCTCGCCGCTGCTCGCGTACGCCACCCGCAACAACGGCGACTTCTTCCAGGACGTCTACGCCGACAACCGCTTCTCGAACACCCAGACGCAGAAGACCGACGGCGAGCTGTACTGGCACAACGAGCGGACCGCGCACCCGGTGCGCGCCGACTTCATCTCGCTCCTGGGACTGCGCACGCCCGAGACCGACCTCGTCTACACGAAGTACGTCGACGGCCGCGAGATCCTGCGCTTCATCTCACCCGAGAACCAGGCGCTCCTGCGCGAGGCGGTCTACATCACCCCGTTCGACGAGCTCTCGCGCGCCCAGAACAAGAACCAGATCGTGTCGGACCAGCACGCTCTGCTCGAGAACGAGCACAGCTTCCGCTACTACGACACCCGGACGGTGCCGGCCGACCCGGACGACCTGCCGCACCTGTGGGCGCTCTGGCAGTTCCGCGATGCGCTCTCGAAGGTCAGCGAGCAGTACCACCGGATCCGCGACGCGGACCTGCTGATCATCGCGAACCAGGACGGCCTGCACAGCCGTCAGCTCGTCGACGTTCAGGACCGCGACAAGACCCGCTTCCGCTGGCTGCTGAAGACGTACTCGTTCCGCGACGCGGCGACCGCGGACCGCCACTCCGACTACTGGCTCGACGGCGTCCGCGGCCGAGTCACCGACTGAGAGAGAAGGAGAACGACATGACCGATCTGACCAGGAGCACGCCCCCGCACCCGCTCGACTTCCTGCCCGCGACGGCGCCCCTGGAGGTGTCCAGCGACGACGTGACCGACGGCGAGCGGCTCGCCGAGGCCCAGGGGAGCGGCGACACCAGCCCGTCCCTGCGCTGGAGCGCCGGCCCCGAGGGCACGCAGTCGTACGCCGTGACCGTGTTCGACCCCGATGCGCCGACCCTCGGCGGCATCCACCACTGGGTCCTGGTCGACATCCCGAAGGAGGTCACCGAGCTGGCCGCCGGCTCGACGGAAGTGGGGCGCCCGGCGCTCAACGACCTCGGGTCGCTCGCCTACGCCGGTGCGGCCCCGCCGCCCGGTGACCGCCCGCACCGCTACCTCTTCACGGTGCACGCGCTCGGAGTGCCGACGCTGCCGGTCGACGAGTCGACTCCGGCCTCGCTGGTCGGCTTCCATCTGACCGTCAACACGCTCGCGCGAGGCTCGCTCACGGCCCTCGCCTGAGCCGTCCCGTCGGCGCGCGCGGCGCGGACGGGCGCGCACCGGGCACCGGAGTCGATCCGGAGCCCGGTGCGCGTCCGTTCGCGGCATCACCGCCGCGGACGACGGGAGGCGATCCGCTAGGCTTCCGCTCGGCCGGGGCCCCGCCCATGGCGTCTCTGGACACCACGAAAGGGAAAGAATGACCAGCACGACGGTGATCGAATGGCGTGAGCAGGCTCCTGCGGAAGCGGTGGACGCGCTCTACGCCCCCGGTGGACTGGTCGTCTGCGCGACCAAGGTCGGCTACATCCTGATGACGACCGACGGAGCGGGCCTCGAGCGCAAGTTCTCGGCCAAGCAGCGCAACCGCAACAAGCCGGGCGTCGTGCTCTGCTCCAGCATCGAGCAGCTCACCGAGCTCGCCGAGCTCAACGAGGAGGTCCTCGCCTTCTACCAGAAGCACTGGGACCAGGACGTCCTGCTCGGCTGCATCCTCCCGTGGAAGGCCGAGGCCGTCGACCTGATCGACGAGGACGCCCGCGAGCTGGTCCGCGACGGACGGGGCACCAGCTGCTTCGTCATCCGCTTCGGCCGCCCGGCCGAGCAGCTGGTCGCCACCATGTGGGAGCGCGACCGCACCCTCACCTTCGCCAGCTCGGCCAACCCCTCGGGCGTGGGCAACCGCGGCCGCGTCGCGAACATCGGCGAGCGGATCGAGAACGAGGCCGACGTCATCGTCTCGGCCGACTCCTACGTCTCCTCGATCCAGCCGGACAAGGACGAGGACTCCCGCCACGAGCAGGGCGTCATGGTCTCGATGGTGGACGCCTCGGGCGCCCTCATCCCCGTGCAGGGCGGCGAGCGCTCGATCACCCCGGGCCCCGTGCTGATCCGCCGCGGCCTCGACTACGAGCGCATCATGCTGAACCTCGCCGAGCAGTTCAACTCCTGGGACTACCGCCAGGGCGAGTACTACTGATCCGGTGAGGGATCGGATCGACGGCCGGGCCGGGGCGCGCCCCCGGCCCGGCCGTCGTCGTTGCACCGCCAGGACTCCAGCAGGCCGTGAGGGGTCGTCGACCCCTCGCTTCACCGGCGGCCGACGCTCGCCGGCCCCCTCGAGGACCTCGTGATCGACGTCTCCGATGGCGCGGAGCCCCGCGCGCTGCGCGTTCTCGGGTGGGCCGCAGCCGTCTCCCTCCTCCCGATCGGCGTGACGGCGGCGCTGGCGGGACTCGGAGCGCTCGTGGAACCCGGCTTCGCCTCCCTCCTCCTCTTCCTCGCGGCGGTCGGGCTCCTTCCTGGAGCGCTCGTCTTCGTCCTCCCGTGTGCGGCGCTGGCACTTCGGCGATCGACGTCGACACCGTCGCTCGCTCCGGCCCTCGTCCTGGTTCCAGCGTGGCTGGCAGCCCTAATCGTCGTGTCGCCGTCGATAGCGCTCGTGGTCGGCGTGGCCGACGGGCAGCCGAGCGCGAGCAGTGTCCTGCAGGCGGTCGCTCCGGGCCCGGCGCTCCTCGTCGCCGTCCCGCCGAGCATCCTCGCTCTGGGCCTCTCCCTGCTGCTTCTCGCGCTCGGGCGACGGCGGCTCCGCCGGTCCGGTGAGCCACGGCACGAGGAGCGGGCGCCTGGATGGTACGAGTGATCGCGGGCGAGTCCCGCCGTCAGAGCTCCAGCACGTCGCCCGGCTCGAGGGCGTGGTACTCGCCGCCGCCCTCGCGCACCGCCCAGCCGAGCCGGTCGTGGCCGAGCGAGCGCCCCGCCTCCGAGAGCACCTGCTCGTGGGTCGCGAAGGCGTGCCGCGGGGCGAGCTCGAGCACGTAGTCCATCGCCTCAGCGATCTTCATCCACGGTGCTCCCGAGGGAGCAGCGAGGATCTCGACATCGACGCCCTCCGGCACTGTGAACGAGTCGCCGGCGTAGTAGACCCGGCCGTTCACCAGGACGCCCACGTTGTCGATCACGGGGATGCTGCGGTGGATCACCGCGTGACGGGAGCCGAAGAAGCGCAGCTCGAACGGGCCCACCGTCACGACATCGCCGTCGGCGACCGTCTCGACGTCGAAGCCCTCGGCGGCGGCGGCGACCCCGGCCGGGCCGAGGATCCGCAGCGACGGGGCCGCGTCGCGCAGGCGCTGCAGCTGCTCCGGGGTCCAGTGGTCGGCGTGCTCGTGGGTGAGCACCACGGCGACGGTGTCGGTCGTCCCCTCGACGGGCCGGGTGAAGGACCCCGGATCGATCACCAGCCGGGCGCCGTCCTCCTCGATCAGGACGGCGGCGTGCTCGAGTTTCGTCAGTCTCATGCCCCGAGCCAATCGCGTCGGCGAGCGGCGGGCAAGGGCCTGCGGGTCGGCGAGCGGATCGGCGGGCCGCTCGATTTGCACGGATGCTGATCCGTGTGCAACACTCTTCGAGTTGCAAAAACGCGGCCCCATCGTTTAGCGGCCTAGGACGTCGCCCTCTCACGGCGGTAACGCGGGTTCAAATCCCGCTGGGGTCACCACGGCAACACGAGAAGAACCCCCGGTCATCCCGGGGGTTCTTCTCGTTTAACGCTCCGGTGTCCACCCCGGTCCGGCTTTCCCGCCCGCGGCGGTGCCCGGCCGGATCGGCGCTAGGATCGCATCCGCGAAGGGGAGTATCCCGACCTTTCCGCTCCCGTCAGTACGCACCGCCCCTGCGCGGCGCCGGGGCGGGACGGGTGACGCGGACCGACACGGCCGTCCGCTCCCCGGGGAGAGACTTTCGGCCCCTCATCCACTCGGAAGGCCCCCATGCTCGATCTGCCCGTCTGGTTCGTGATCGGCTCGTTCGTCGTCCTGAGCCTGATTCTCGCCGCCGACCTGCTGCTGGTCTACAAGCGCCCGCACGTGCCGAGCCTGAAGGAGTCGGGGCTGTGGGTCGGCTTCTACGTGTCGCTGGCGCTCGTGTTCGCGCTGCTGATGCTGATCCTCGGCGGCGGCGAGCTGGCCGGCCAGTTCGTCGCAGGCTGGCTGACCGAGTACAGCCTCTCGGTCGACAACCTGTTCGTCTTCGTCATCATCATGGGCCGCTTCGCGGTGCCGGCGAAGCTCCAGCAGGAGGTGCTGATGGTGGGCATCATCATCGCGCTGGTCTTCCGCGGCGTCTTCATCCTGCTCGGCGCGCAGCTCATCGAGAGCTTCAGCTGGATCTTCTACCTCTTCGGCGCGTTCCTGGTCTACACGGCCTGGAACCAGGCGTTCGGCGCGGAGGACGAGGACGAGGGCACCGACAACCTGCTCATCCGGCTCCTGCGCCGCCGCGTCAAGATCTCGGACTCGTTCGACGGCTCCAGGATCCGCACCACGATCGACGGCACGCGCCACTTCACGCCGATGCTGATCGTGTTCCTCGCGATCGGCTCGACCGACCTGCTCTTCGCGCTCGACTCGATCCCGGCGATCTTCGGCATCACCGAGAGCCCCTTCATCGTGTTCACCGCGAACGTCTTCGCGCTGATGGGGCTCCGCCAGCTCTACTTCCTGCTCGGCGGGCTGATCGACAAGCTCGAGTACCTCAAGTACGGGATCGCGTTCATCCTCGCCTTCATCGGCGTGAAGCTCGTCCTGCACGCCCTGCACGAGAACGACCTGCCCTTCCTCAACGGGGGCGAGCCGGTGCCGGTGTGGGACATCGACACGATCACCTCGCTCGTGGTCATCGTGCTGAGCATGACCGTGGCGACGCTGGCGAGCCTGGCGAAGATGCGCCGCGAGCACCGCCACATCCAGCTGCACGACGGGCACCCCGAGGTCGTCGCGGACGACGCCCGGTCCTCCGCCGAGGAGAAGTGATCCCGCGATGACGACGACCACGGTCGACCTGCCCCAGGGGGCGCTGCGGCTCGCCGTCAGCAGCAGCACCGACGTCGGCGCCGTCCGCCGCGTCAACGAGGACGCCCTCCTCGCCGACGAGCTGCTCCTGGCAGTCGCGGACGGGATGGGCGGGCACGCACGAGGGGACCTCGCGAGCGCAGCCGCCGTCGAGGCGCTGCGCGAGAACCGGCCGACGAGCCTGGGTCCGGTGGACGCGGTGTTCGACCTGGTGGAGGGCGCCAACACGGCCGTGCGCGCGCTCGACGTGGGCGGTGCGCTCTGCGGCACGACGCTGACCGGGCTGATGCTCGTGCTCCCCGAGCCCGCGGGCCCGGCCCGCTGGGCGCTGTTCAACGTCGGGGACTCCCGCGTCTACCGCTGGGACGGTGCCGAACTCCAGCAGCTGACGGTGGACCACTCCGCCGTGCAGGAGCTCGTCTCGGCCGGCCTGCTCACCCCCGAGTCGGCGGAGTCGCATCCCGACCGCAACATCGTCACCCGCGCCCTCGGCGCCGACGAGGAGGTCGAGACGGACGTCTGGACGCTGCCCGTCGTGCCGCGCGCCAGCTACCTGCTCTGCTCCGACGGGCTGACGAAGGAGCTCTCCGACCAGCGGATCGCCGCCCTGTTCGCCCGCCGCGACTCCGGCGACCCTGCCGACCTCGCTCAGGCGCTCGTGCGTGCGGCGGTCGAGGCCGGCGGACGGGACAACGTCACCGTCGTCGTCGTCGACGCCGTGCTCGACGCCCGCGCCTGAGCCGGGCGACTCCGTGCCGCGCCCGCCCGGGAGGCGGGGGAGCGCGGTGCTATTCTCGGTCCATGCTGAGTGGCCCGCACCTCCTTCCGTGCCGCGACGAGACCTCGAACTGACGGCCTCCCTCGTCGCGGTGCCTCGCCCGGCCGAGCAGCGACTCCAGGAGGAGAAGGAACCGTCATGATCGAGACCACACCCGGCACAGCCGCGCCCGCGTCGAGTGGAGCAGGGACCGGCAGGAGAGCCGAGAAGCCGCGCACCCTCGCCGAGAAGGTCTGGGACGACCACGTCGTCGTCGCGGGCGAGAACGGCGCTCCCGACCTGCTCTACATCGACCTGCACCTGCTGCACGAGGTGACCAGCCCGCAGCCGTTCGACGGCCTGCGTGCCGCGGGGCGCCCGCTGCGCCGGCCGGACCTCACCATCGCCACCGAGGACCACAACACGCCGACCCTCGAGATCGGACGCCCCATCGAGGATCCGATCAGCCGCACCCAGATCGACGCGCTGCGCCGCAACGCCGGCGAGTTCGGCGTCCGCCTGCACTCCCTGGGCGACGTCGAGCAGGGCATCGTGCATGTCGTCGGCCCCCAGTTGGGCCTGACGATGCCCGGCGTCACGGTGGTCTGCGGCGACTCGCACACCTCCACGCACGGCGCGTTCGGCGCGATCGCCTTCGGCATCGGCACGAGCGAGGTCGAGCACGTGATGGCGACGCAGACGCTGCCGCTGCAACCCTTCAAGACGATGGCGATCACGGTCGAGGGCACGCTGAAGGAGGGGGTGACGGCCAAGGACATCATCCTCGCGGTCATCGCCCGCATCGGCACCGGCGGCGGCCAGGGCTACATCCTCGAGTACCGCGGCTCCGCGATCCGCGCGCTCTCGATGGAGGGCCGGATGACGATCTGCAACATGTCGATCGAGGCGGGTGCGCGGGCCGGCATGGTCGCGCCGGACGAGACGACCTTCGCCTACCTGCACGGCCGCCCGCACGCTCCGGCGGGCGAGGACTGGGACGCCGCGGTCGCCTACTGGCGGACGCTGCCGAGCGACGAGGGCGCCGTGTTCGACGCCGAGGTCGTGATCGACGCCGACGCGCTCGAGCCGTTCGTCACCTGGGGCACGAACCCCGGCCAGGGCGTCTCGCTCTCGCAGGCGGTACCGGACCCTGACGTCCTCGACGATCCGAACGAGCGCGCCAGCGCTCTGCGAGCGCTGGAGTACATGGCGCTGGAGCCCGGCACGCCGATGAAGGAGATCCCGGTCGACGTGGTCTTCATGGGCTCCTGCACCAACTCGCGGATCGAGGACCTGCGGGCCTTCGCTGCCGTCGTCGAGGGGCGCACCAAGGCCCCCGGCGTCCGCGTGATGGTCGTCCCCGGCTCCGCCCGGGTGCGGCTCGAGGCCGAGGCCGAGGGGATCGACCGGATCGTCACCGCGTTCGGCGCGGAGTGGCGCTTCGCCGGCTGCTCGATGTGCCTCGGGATGAACACCGACCAGCTCGTCCTGGGGGAGCGCGTGGCCTCCACGTCCAACCGCAACTTCGAGGGTCGTCAGGGCAAGGGGGCGAAGACCCACCTCGTCTCGCCCCTCGTCGCCGCGGCCACGGCCGTGCGCGGCACCCTCTCCAGTCCCTCCGATCTGGAGCCGGTCCGCGAGAGAGCAGGAGTCTGAGCGTGCAGAAGTTCGAGACCGTCACCGCGATCGCCGCGCCCCTGAAGCGCGCCAACGTCGACACCGACCAGATCCTCCCCGGCATCTACCTCCGCCGCATCACGAAGACCGGCTTCGAGGACGCGCTCTTCCACGGCTGGCGGCAGGACGCGGACTTCGTCCTCAACCAGGAGCGCTACCGCGGCGCCGGCATCCTCGTCGCCGGCCCCGACTTCGCCATCGGCTCCAGCCGCGAGCACGCCGTCTGGGCGCTGCGCGACTTCGGCTTCCGGGTCGTCATCTCCCCCCGCTTCGGCGACATCTTCCGGGGCAACGCCGGCAAGCAGGGACTGCTCGCGGCCGTCGTCTCGGAGCCCGACGTCGAGCGGCTGTGGGAGATCATCGAGGGCACCCCGGGAATAGAACCGACGGTGGATCTGGTTGCGCGTACGGTCACCGCCGGTGGCGAGACCTTCGACTTCGAGATCGACGACTACACTCGATGGCGCCTGATCGAGGGCCTGGACGACATCGGCCTGACCCTGCGCGACGAAGCGCTCATTTCCGAATTCGAGACCCGCCGCGAGAGCTGGCGGCCCAAGACATTGCCGGTGAAATAGCGTGAACACACTTCTTCAGGACGCCAAGGCCCTGCAGGACGCCAAGGCGTCGGGAGCACGGGTGGGAATGACGACCGAGCGGATCACCATCAACGGCGGGCGACCGCTGGTGGGCCGGATCGAGCTCAAGGGGGCCAAGAACCTGGTCACCAAGGCGATGGTCGCGGCGCTGCTCGGCGAGACCGCCTCCACCCTCCGCGACGTGCCCGACATCAGCGACGTCCGCGTCGTGAAGGGCCTGCTCGAAGTCCACGGCGTCAAGGTGAAGCAGGGCGCCGAGGTGGGCGAGCTGATCCTCGACCCCTCCAACGTCGAGTCCGCGCACTTCGCCGACATCGACGCGCACGCCGGCTCCAGCCGCATCCCGATCCTCTTCTGCGGCCCGCTGCTGCACCGCCTGGGCGAGGCGTTCATCCCCGACCTCGGCGGCTGCCGCATCGGCGACCGCCCGATCGACTACCACCTCGAGGTCCTCCGCAACTTCGGCGCGGTGATCGAGAAGCTGCCCTCCGGCATCCGGATGTCGGCCCCCGAGGGCCTGCACGGCGCCAAGGTGTCGTTGCCCTACCCGAGCGTCGGAGCGACCGAGCAGGTCCTCCTGACCGCGGTGCGCGCCTCCGGCATCACCGAGCTCTCGGGCGCGGCGATCGAGCCCGAGATCATGGACCTGATCAACATCCTGCAGAAGATGGGCGCCATCATCTCGGTCGACACCGACCGGGTGATCCGCATCGAGGGCGTGGACCGGCTCACCGGCTACTCCCACCGCGCGCTCTTCGACCGCAACGAGGCGGCCTCCTGGGCGGCCGCGGCCCTCGCGACCGACGGCGACATCTTCGTCGGCGGCGCCCGCCAGCAGGAGATGACCACCTTCCTCAACGTCTTCCGCAAGGTCGGCGGCGCGTTCGAGATCGCCGAGGACGGCATCCGCTTCTACCACCCGGGCGGCGAGCTCAAGCCGGTCATCATCGAGACCGACGTGCACCCCGGCTTCATGACGGACTGGCAGCAGCCGCTGGTCGTGGCGCTCACGAAGGCCAAGGGCGTCTCGATCGTGCACGAGACCGTCTACGAGCAGCGCTTCGGCTTCGTCGACGCGCTCGTCGAGATGGGCGCGACCATCCAGATCCACCGCGAGTGCCTCGGCGGGCAGGCCTGCCGCTTCGGGCAGCGCAACTTCATGCACTCGGCCGTGATCTCGGGACCCTCGAAGCTGCACGGCGCCGACATCGTCGTGCCGGATCTGCGCGGCGGCTTCTCGCACCTGATCGCGGCGCTCTCGGCCGAGGGCACCTCGACGGTCTCGAACGTCGGCATCATCAGCCGCGGCTACGAGAACTTCCTCACCAAGCTCGAGCTGCTGGGCGCCGACTTCTCGCTCGACGCGTAGCCGCCCACCGGGACCCCGGTGCCGCGGAGGACGACCGTCCTCAGCGGCCCGGGGTCCTGTCGCGCCCGGGCGCGCCCCACGCGGGCGGTTCCACGTCCTCCTCCAGGCGTCCCCGGATCCGCTTCTCGAGGAGCGCGAGCGTCGTCTCCGGCGCGGGCCGCAGGCCCAGCGGTCCGGGCGACTCGACCAGGACCAGCGTCAGGCGTCCGCGCCGCGTGCCGGCCAGGACGACCTCGAGGGCCTCGCGCGGACGCAGGCCCACCAGCACCCACCGCCGCTCCAGCCGCGCGATCCGCGCCCAGGGCACGACGACGCCCCAGTCGCCGAAGGAGACGGTCAGTCCCCGGCGGCGCGGCACGACCACCGCGTAGGGCCGCAGCGTCGGCAGCGGGAACCGCGGCTCGATACGACGGAGGCCCGCCCCGAGCCGGCCGCGTCCGAGGACCGCGACGCCGCCGGTCGCCTCCGCCTCGACGTGGGCGAGCGGTGCCACCGCCACGCGCCAGAGGGCGTCGACCCCGCCGATCACGAGGGCGACGGCCGCCGAGCCGCCGACGAGGACCGCGAGCGTCAGCAGGAGGCCGTCGCCGAGCGCAGCCGCGTCGCGTCCGGCCTGCGTGGCGAGCAGCACGACTCCCCACACGATCAGGAGCACCAGGCCGGACAGCGCGATCGGCGAGTCGGCGAGTCGGCCGAGCGCTCGGCCGACGGCGTCCCACGGCGACGGGCGGCGACGCGGACGGGGCGTGCCGGTACCGTACCCGGCGGCCGGGCGGCTCCTCCCACCGCGGGGCCCCGCTGCTCCCGGGCGTGGGGACGCGGCCCCTCCGATGCGGGATGCGAGGATGGGCGGGTGTCTGAGCGAAGCCGTCCGTCCATCTTCTGGTTCCTCGCGGCGGCGGTGATCCCCGTGATGACCGCCTCGGTCGACCTGCGGATCCGGAACGGCGACAAGATCCCGAGCACCGGAGCCTTCGTGTTCGCGCCGAACCACTACAGCGAGATCGACCCGATCATCACGGGCTGGACCCTGTGGCGCGCCGGCCGCGCACCGCGCTTCCTCGCCAAGGCCTCGCTGTTCTCGGTGCCCGTGCTCGGCTCGATCCTGCGCGGCTCCGGGCAGATCCCCGTCGAGCGCTCGGGCTCGGTCCGCGGCAGCGAGCCGCTGAAGACCGCCAAGGCTCTCGTGGACGAGGGCCGCTCGGTCATCATCTACCCCGAGGGCACCCTCACCCGCGACCCCGAGCTCTGGCCGATGCGCGGCAAGACGGGAGCGGTGCGGATGGCGCTGCAGTACGGCCTGCCTGTCGTCCCGGTCGCGCACTGGGGCGCGCAGCAGCTGATGGGCCGCTACTCCAAGCGGATCACCCTCTTCCGCCGCAAGCGCGTCGACGTGATCGTCGGCGACCCCGTCGACCTGTCCGCCTTCCGCGGACGCAGCCTCGACTCCGCCACCCTCAACGAGGCCTCCGCGGTCGTGATGGCGGCGATCACCGCCCTGCTCGAGGAGCTGCGCGGCGAGGCGGCGCCCGAGAAGCGCTGGAACCCCTCCGAGCACAACCAGAAGGGCACGGGTCGCTTTGAGTCCGAGAAGTAGGAAGGCGCCCATCCCCGTGCCCCGCCGCGTCGCCGTCCTCGGCGCCGGCAGCTGGGGCACCACGTTCGCGAAGATCCTCGCCGACGGCGGCTCCGACGTCGTGATGTGGGCGCGCCGCGCCGAGCTGGCCCGCGAGATCACCGAGGCCAAGCGCAACAGCGACTACCTCCCCGGCATCAACCTCCCGCGCAACATCCGGGCCACGCCGCGCATCGAGGAGGCGCTGGAGGGCGCGGACCACGTCTACCTCTCCATCCCGTCGCAGTCGCTGCGGAGCAACCTCGAGGCGATCACGCCGTTCCTCACCGAGCGCACGGTGCTGGTGAGCCTGATGAAGGGCGTCGAGAAGGGCACCGGCCAGCGGATGAGCGAGGTGATCGCGCAGATGCTGCCGGTCTCTCTCGACCGGATCGCCGTCGCCTCCGGGCCCAACCTCGCCCTCGAGATCGCCAAGGAGCAGCCGACCGCGGCGGTCATCGCCTCCGAGAGCCTCGTCACCGCGCAGGAGGTGGCTCTCGCGGCGACCAACCGCTACTTCCGCTCCTACGTCAACACCGACGTGATCGGCACCGAGTTCGGCGGCGTGCTGAAGAACCTCATCGCCGTGGCGATCGGCATCGTCGACGGCGTCGGCTACGGCGAGAACACGAAGGCATCGATCATCACGCGCGGTCTCGCCGAGATGACCGACTTCGCGGTCGCGTACGGCGGACGGGCCGAGACGATGGCCGGACTCGCTGGGCTCGGCGACCTCATCGCGACGTCGAGCTCGTCCCTCTCGCGCAACAACACGGCCGGGCGCCTGCTCGGCCAGGGCTACAGCTTCACCGACGTGGTGAAGTCGATGCAGCAGACGGCGGAGGGGCTCGCCTCCGTCGCGCCGGTCCTCGAGCTGGCGCGCGCCAGGGGAGTCGACATGCCCATCGTCGAGCAGGTGTCGCAGGTGCTCGCCGGTACGCTCGATCCGAAGGACATCGCGCCGCACCTGACCACGGATTCGGACGAGCCACAGGGTGAGAGGAACCTCGATGACCAGCAAGCTCCGCGTGGCCGTTCTGTTCGGGGGGCGCTCCAGCGAGCACTCGATCAGCTGCGCAACGGCGGCCGGGGTGCTGCGGGCGATCGACCGTGACCGCTTCGAGGTGATCCCCGTCGGGATCACCTCCGACGGCGCCTTCGTGCTCGAGGAGGACCGTCCTGAGAAGTTCGCTCTCGATGCCGCGTCGCTGCCCCGCGTCGAGGACGACGGCTCCCGTGTGCGCTGGCCGGAGTCGGCCCTCTCGCGTGAGCTCACCGTGACGACCGAGGACGGCGCGACGCGCTCGCTCGGCGAGGTCGACGTGGTTCTGCCGATCCTGCACGGCCCGTGGGGCGAGGACGGCACCGTCCAGGGGATGCTCGAGCTCGTCGGGCTGCCCTACGTCGGCTCGGGCGTGCTCGCGTCGGCGCTCGGCATGGACAAGCACTTCACCAAGACGGTGCTGCGGGCCGCAGGCCTCGCGGTGGCGCCCTGGTACCTCGTGACCGAGGCGGAGTGGCGCGCCGACCCGGGCGACGCCTCCTCGGCCCTCGACGAGCTGGGCCTGCCCGCGTTCGTGAAGCCGGCGCGGGCCGGCTCGAGCGTGGGCGTCAGCCGGATCGACGAGCGCGAGCAGCTCGAGGCCGCGCTGGAGGAGGCGTTCGCGCACGACTCGCGGGTGCTGATCGAGTCGGGCATCGTCGGCCGCGAGGTAGAGATCGGCGTGCTCGGCGGCCGCCGCGGTGCTCCGGCCCGCGCCTCCGTCGCCGGCGAGGTGGTCGTCACCGGCCGCGGCTTCTACGACTTCGAGGCGAAGTACCTCGGGGCGTCCGGCATCGAGCTGGTCTGCCCGGCCGATCTCACCGACGGCGAGCTCTCCGAGATGCGGTCCCTCGCGATCCGCGCCTTCGACGCGATCGGAGCCGAGGGCCTCGCCCGGGTCGACTTCTTCCTCACCGCCGACGGCTTCGTCGTCAACGAGATCAACACCATGCCCGGCTTCACGCCGGTCTCGATGTTCCCGCGCATGTGGGGCGCGAGCGGCGTGGACTACCCGGACCTGATCAGCGAGCTGCTCGACTCGGCGCTCGACCGCGTCCCGGTCGCCGCCCGATGACGTCGGCGCTCGCGCTCCGCGTCGAGGCGGGCGCGGCCGCGGCGCCCTTCGAGCAGATCCGTGAGCAGATCACCGCTCTGATCGCCGCGGGCGAGCTGCCGGTCGGCACGCGGCTGCCGCCGGTGCGCGCGCTGGCCGAGACGCTGGGCGTCGCCGCGGGGACGGTCGCCCGCTCCTACCGGGAGCTGGAGTCGGCGGGCCTGGTCGAGACGCGCGGCCGTGCGGGCACGGTCGTCGCGGGAGGCGTGGACGCGCTGGAGCGCGAGCTGCAGGCCGCGGCCGCCGTGTTCGCGTCCCGCGCGCGCGAGCTGGGGGCGACCTCCGATGGTGCGCTCACCGCAGCGAGTCGAGCCCTCGGCGTCTGACGCTGAAGCTCAGCCGGTGGGCGTGTCCGTCGGATCGAGGGTGTCGGCGTCCGAGACGTCGGTGCACTCGCGCGTCTGCGGGACGTAGGAGACGGCGTTCGCCAGGTCGAGCGCGGCGGAGGATCCGGACGCGCGGCTCTGGTCGACGGTGATCTCCACCGCGGGATCGCGACCGTAGGTGGTCAGCGTGTAGATGTCCTCGTCCTTCTGCGTCTCGTCGATGATCCAGTCGACTCCGCTGACGTTCACGCAGAGGTCCGTCGTCGGGCCGGGCACCTCGACTCCGCAGTGGAGGATGACGGCGGCCGGGGTGCCCCAGGCGGCGGTGCCCTGAGCGTTCGTCTCGCGCTCGGGCTGCTCCGCGACCACGTCGGGCAGGCGCACCGAGACCTCCGCGCAGCCGGTGCTCGTCGCATCGGCGGCGGGCTCGAGGGCGACGCTGGCCGAGCAGCCCGAGAGCAGCAGGACGGCGGCGGCGGCGAGAAGGGGGGAGCGGAGTCGGCGGGGGGACATCGCCGTCAACGCTAGCGTGTGAACCATGGCAGAGGATCGGAGTCCCACCCTGGCCGAGCTCAGCGAGGGCGAGGTGCTCGCGAGGGTGCTGGCCCGGCTCGGCGGCCCGGGCGCGGAGACCCTGGTCGGGCCCGGCGACGACTGCGCGGTGCTGCGCGCTCCCGACGGCCGCTTCGTGGTGACCACGGACATGATGGTGCACGGCCCCGACTTCCGGCTGGCCTGGTCGCGCCCGGCGGACCTGGGCTGGAAGGCGGCGGCCTCGAACCTCGCCGACGTCGCGGCGATGGGGGCCCGTCCCACCGGGCTCGTCGTCGCGCTCGCGGCACCCCAGTCGCTGGGCGTCGACGTGCTGGAGGGGATCGCGGGCGGCCTCGCCGCCGGCTGCGCCGCGATGGCGCCGGGATGCGGAGTCGTCGGGGGAGACCTGTCCGCCTCCGCGACGCTGACGCTCTCGATCACGGCGTTCGGCTCGCTCGACGGACGACCGCCGGTGCTCCGCAGCGGTGCGAGGCCGGGGGACGTGCTCGCCGTGGCCGGTCCGCTGGGACGAGCGGGGCTCGGGCTGCGCCTGCTGTTCGAGCAGGCGCGGCGGGACGGGGAGCCGTCGGCCGACCTCGCCGCCCGGCTCCGCGAGCGGCATCCGTCCCTCCTCGAGGCGCAGCTGCGCCCGACCGCGCCGATCTCCGCGGGCGAGGCCGCGGGCGGGACCGCCACCGCGATGATGGACGTCTCGGACGGCGTGGTGCTCGACGCCCGTCGGATGGCGCGTGCGAGCGGAGTGGCGATCGACCTCGATGCCGCGGCGGTCGACGTGCACGCGCGCGGGCTCACGGGCGTGGAGGGCGTGGACCTCGACCTGGCGAGGGCGCTGGTGCTGGGAGGCGGCGAGGACCACGCGATGCTCGCGTGCTTCCCGCCCGCCGCGGCGCTGCCGGAGGGCTTCGTCCCGCTCGGGGTCGTCCGCGAGGGGGACCCGGAGGTGCGCCTGGGCGGGGTCGCGCTCGAGGGGCGCGGGGGCTGGGACCCGTACCTCGGCTGGGACGGCGCGGCGGGCTGAGGCCGGTCAGCCGGCCGCGGAGGAAGCGGGCGAGACGGGCGACGCCGGTGAAGCCCACCAGATCGTGGTCTCGCCGTAGTCCTTCCTCCGCTCCCGCTCCAGACCCGCGGGCCAGCGCGGCTCCGGGCTGCGGGAGCTCCGCTCCACGACGACCACCGCGTCCTCGCGCAGCAGCGGCAGCACGCCGGCGAGATCGGCGGCGAGGTCGTCCTCGCCGAGGTCGTAGGGCGGGTCGAGGAACACCGTGTCCGTGTTGAGGGCCGGGGACCCGTCGAGGAAGGAGCGGACCGAGCCGGTCACCACCTCGATCCGCGGGGCGGGCCGCTTGTTCTTGGCAGCCGCGGTCACGATCGCCCGTGCGTTCTCGCCCGCGGTCCGGGCGGCCTTCGGGTCGCGCTCGACCAGGACGACCGCGCTCGCTCCGCGGCTGGCCGACTCGAGCCCGAGGGCGCCGGAGCCCGCGTAGAGGTCGACCACCGTCGCGCCGTCGAGGGCGTCCCGGGCCTCGAGGGCCGAGAAGACGGCCTCGCGCACGCGGTCGCTGGTGGGGCGGGTGCCCGCGCGCGGGACCCGGAGGGTGAGCGAGCCGGCGAATCCGGCGATGATCCTGGTCACCGGATCGAGCATAGGGCGGCACCCCTGCCCACGGCGTCCGGCGGCCGCCGCGCGCTCCCGCCTGGCGGCACACTGCGAACTCTCGGAACCTGGACCCTTTTCCCGTCAGGACTGCGACAATCCCTAGCTATGACGTCGCTCGAAGACACCCGCTCCGCTGTCGGCCGCCGAGCGGCTCCCGAGACGCCCCTGACCCGCGAGGAGTTCACGGCGCACTGCGGCGCCGTCCTCGGGAACCTCACCCGCGTGATCGACGGCAAGTCGGCCGAGGTCTCGATGGCGCTGACGGTGTTCCTCGCCGGTGGGCACCTCCTGATGGAGGACGTCCCCGGCACCGGCAAGACGGTCCTGGCGAAGTCGCTGGCGGCCTCGGTCGGCGGCAGCGTCGCGCGCATCCAGTTCACGCCCGACCTGCTCCCCTCCGACGTCACGGGGGTCTCGGTCTACAACCAGGCGACCCGCGACTTCGAGTTCAAGCCGGGCCCGGTCTTCGCGAACATCCTGATCGGCGACGAGATCAACCGGGCCTCGCCCAAGACGCAGTCGGCGCTGCTGGAGTGCATGGAGGAGCGCCAGGTCTCGGTCGACGGCACCACCCACCTCCTCCCGCGCCCCTTCGCCGTGATCGCGACGCAGAACCCGGTCGAGATGGAGGGCACCTACTCGCTGCCCGAGGCCCAGCGCGACCGCTTCATGGCCCGCCTCTCGCTCGGCTACCCCGATGAGCGCGCCGAGCTCGAGATGATCCGCACCCGCGACTCGGCCAGCCCGCTCGAGGAGCTGCGGCCCGTCGTGGGCCTCGCCGAGCTCGAGCGGATGATGGCCTACGTGCGCTCCGTGTACGTCGCACCACCCGTGCAGGAGTACGTGGTGGCGATCATGCAGGCCACGCGGGTCGACCCCGAGCTGCGGCTCGGGGGGAGCCCGCGCGCCACGCTCCAGCTGATCGCCGCCGCGAAGGCTCTCGCCGCCCTCAGCGACCGCGACTTCGTGGTGCCGGACGACGTCGACGCGCTCGCCGTCCCCGTGCTCGGCCACCGCCTCCTGCCCGCCACGCGCCTCCCCGGCCGCTCCGGCGCCGGATCCTCGCACTCGGTCACCGAGATCGTGCAGCGCATCGTCGCGGCCACCCCCGTCCCCTTCGGCAACCGTGGCGACTGAGGCCCGCGCCGCCGAGACGCCGTCGTCCCGTCTCGGCGGTCTGCCCGCGCTCCGCGGGGTCGCGCTGACGCTGCGCGGCTGGGCGCTCGTTCTGCTGGGCGTCGCGGGAGTGGTGATCGCGCCGCTGACAGAGTTCCGCGAGCTGCTGTTCGTCGGCCTGGTGCTGCTGGGCCTGCCCCTGGGCGCGCTCGTCTCCCTGCTCCTGGCGCCGGCGTCGTTCCGAGTGCAGCGCCGCTTCGCTCCCCAGACCGTCGCGGCCGGCGACGTGGTGGAGGTCGACGTGCTGCTCGAGAACCGCGGCCGCGCCGTCCGCAGCGGGGCGCGCGCCCACGACCGGCTCGAGCGCGTGGAGCGCGGGGTCGTCGTCGGCCGGCCGGTCGCCGAGGGCGTCTTCGGGCTGCCGGGCGTCCCGTCGGGCGGCCGCGTGCGCGCCCGCTACCGTCTGCCCGCCGAGCGGCGCGGGATCCACCGCATCGGCCCGCTGCGCCTGGTGCGCGGCGACGGCCTCGGGCTCGCGCTCCGCGAGAGCGTCGTGGGGGCTGCGCAGCCGTTCGTCGTGACTCCGCGGGTCGTGCCGCTCCAGAGCGACGTCCTGGACGCGCACGGAGCAGGCGGATCGAGCCCGGTCGCGCACGCGACGGCCGGCGCCGGCACGGACGACGTGATCCCGCGCGACTACCGCCCGGGGGACGCCATGCGCCGGGTGCACTGGCGGGCGAGCGCCCGCTCCGGTGAGCTCATGGTCCGCCAGGACGAGCAGAACACCGATCCGCACGCGTGGATCCTCCTCGAGACCCGGGCCGAGCGCGTGCTCGAGCGGCGCGGCGACGACCGGCTCGAGTGGGCGGTGTCGATGACGGCCTCCCTCGCCGTGCACCTGCTCGACCGCGGCTTCGAGACCCACCTCGTCGAGACGGGTGCGGACGGCGAGCCGGAGCACTCGGAGGACGAGCGCGAGGTGGCGCACGACGTGCTGCTGCGCCTGGCCGAGCTGGCGCCCTCGCGCGAGTCGGTCGACGCGGTGACCCGGATCTCGGCCGACATGCGCGACACCGGGGGAGTGCGACCGGTCTTCGCCGTCCTCACCCGACTCCTCGAGTCGGACCTCGACGCCCTCGGCTCCCTGGCCGCGCAGTCGCGCCCCGCGATCGCCTTCGTCGTCGCCGGCACCGCTGAGGAGGAGGCGGCTCTCGCCTCGCTCGGCTGGTACGCGGTGTCCGTCGACCCGAGTGCCTCCGTCGAGGAGGCGTGGGCGCAGGCCCTCGCTCTGCGGGTGGTGGCGTGAGCCGCCGCGTCGAGAGCGATCCGCGCGCCGGGTCGGCTCCTCTGAGCGGTCTGCTCTTCCTCGCGATCACGGCCGCCGCCGCCGGGATCGGGCGGCTCCTCGTCGGCGTCGACTGGCTGGTGCTCCTCGCGAGCGCGGTCGCCGTGGTGCTCGGCGTCCCGGCCGCCGCCCGGGCTCTGCGCGTGCACCCCGTCGTCCCGCCGATCCTCGGCACGCTGACGATGGTCGGCGTGCTGACCGCGATGTTCGTGCCCGGTCGGGCCCTGCTGTTCGTGATCCCCACGCCCGGCGCCGTCGCGCAGGCGGAGGCGCTCGCGCAGGGCGGCTTCCAGTCCATCGCCCAGCAGGGGCTCCCGGCCATCGCCGACGACGGCATCTCGTTCCTCCTGATCGGCGGGGTGGTCGTGCTCGCCTGGGCGGCCGACCTGTTCGCCTTCTCCGTCCGCCTCCCCGCCCTGGCCGGTCTGTTCCCTGCGGCGCTGCTCGCGGTGCCGGCGATCGTGGACCCCTCCGAGGTGTCCTGGGCGAGCCTCGTCGTCACTGCGCTCGCCTACGCGGGCGTGCTCGCCGCCACGGCCGCCCCTCGCCGCCCGAGCGGCCCGAGCGCGGCCGCGGCCGTGCTGCCCGCCTTCGCGGCCGTGACCGTCGTCGTCCTGGGCGCGGGAGTCGTCGCCGGGTCGGCGGCAGGCTACGCGCGCACCACCGCCCCCTCGGGCGTCTCCGGCAGCCTCTTCAACGGCGCGATCGACCCGGTGGTCGCTCTCGGCGCGGACCTGCGCCGCCCGAACCCCGTGACCGTGCTGCGCTACGCCACCGACTCCGACCTGCCCGTCTACCTCCGCGTGCTGACCGTCTCGGACTTCGACGGTGACGACTGGGCGCCGAGCGAGACGGAGCAGACCGCTCCGATCGAGGCGCCGATCGCGCCCGAGGGGCTCTCCGAGAGCGTGCCGCGCGAGGCGGAGGAGGTCGACGTCTCGGTGGAGACGCTGCGGAGCCAGTGGCTCCCCGTGCCGTATCCGGTCTCGTCGCTGACGGGCGTCGGCGACGGCTGGCTCCAGGACGTGCAGGACGGCTCGATCCGCGGCGACGCGACGACCCGCTCCGGAGACGACTACCAGGTGCAGGCGCTGCGGCTCGAGCCCGACCCGCAGCAGCTGCTCGCCGCGCCCGCGCCGTCCGGCGTCGACCGGTACCTCTCGCTCCCCGACGACGTGCCCGAGATCGTCCGCACCACCGCCGAGGAGGTCACGGCGGAGGCTCCGACCGCCTACGACCGGGCGCGCGCGCTGCAGACGTACTTCCGCTCGTCTGAGTTCCGCTACTCCGAGGACACCCCCGCGGAGGAGGGCTACGACGGCGACGGAGTCGGCGTGCTCTCGGCGTTCCTGACGACGAAGGAGGGCTACTGCGTCCACTTCGCCTCGGCGATGGCGGTGATGGCGCGCGAGCTCGGGATCCCGTCGCGGCTCGCCATCGGCTACCAGCCCGGCTCCGTCGTGCCCTCCGGCGGCAGCGACCTGACCACCTACCGCGTCCTCTCCTCCGACCTGCACGCCTGGCCCGAGCTGTACTTCGAGGGAGTCGGCTGGCTGCCCTTCGAGCCGACGCCCAGCCGCGGCGCTCCGGCCTCCTACACCCTGCCGAGCGCGACGGCGTCCTCGGGCCCCACCGCCCCGGGCTCGACCGCGACCACCGCGCCCGGTGCGACCAGCGCTCCCGCCGCGACACCCACTCCGACGGCCGCGTCGGCGACGCCGACCCCCGGTGCCGTCGGCGCCTCGAGCACCACGGCGGCTCCCGCGGCCACGCTCTGGGTGCTGCTCCTGCTGCTCGTGCTCGTCCCCTGGCTGATGCGCGCCGTCCAGCGCGCGCTGCGGCGCCGGTCCGCGCGCTCCGGCTCCGTCGAGGCCGCGTGGGCCGAGCTGCTGGCGACCGCCCGCGACCTGGGCGTCCCCGTGGAGGGCACGGAGTCTCCGCGCGCGCAGGAGGCCCGCATGGCTCCCGCCCTCGACCCCGGAGCGGCGGCACGTCTGCAGGGGCTCCGGGAGCGCGTCGAGCGCCGGCGCTACTCGCCGTCCGCGAGCGAGTCGGAGGCGTGGGACGACGCGACCGCCGTGGCCGCCGCGCTCCGCGGCTCCGCGGGTGCCGGTCGTCGGGTGCTCGCGTCGGTCGTGCCGCGCTCGGCGCTGGACCCGGTCGCTCGGCTCGCGCGTCCGAGGTCCGACCTATGATCGCTAGGTGATCCCGGACCCCCTCGACGCCTCGCTCGCGCCGCTGATCGGGCCGCGCACGGCGACCGCGGTCGAGAAGGCCTTCGGGTACCGCACGGTCGGCGAGCTCCTGGGCCACTACCCGCGCCGCTACGCGAAGCGGGGCGAGCTGACGGCGCTCTCGCGTCTCCCCGTGGGAGAGAGCGTGACGATCGTGGCGGAGGTGCGCGAGGTGCGCGAGCGGCCGATGCGCAACCGGCGCGGCACCCTGCTCGAGGTCGTCATCTCGGACGGCTCGGGCACGCTCTCGCTGACGTTCTTCGGACAGCCCTGGCGCGCGGCGAAGCTCCACCGCGGCGTGCGCGGGATCTTCGCGGGCACGGTCTCGATGTTCCGCGACACCCCGCAGCTCACGCATCCCGACTACCGCCTGTTCGACGACGAGGAGGCCGCCGCGACGGAGACGGGAGGCGGTGAGCTCGCGAAGGACTGGGCCGAGCGGCCGATCCCGATCTACCCGGCGACCAGCGCGATCTCGAGCTGGCAGCTCCAGGCCGCGATCGGCGTGCTGCTGGACGGCCTGCGCGACGTGCCCGACCCGATGCCCGAGCAGGTGCGCGCCGGCCGCTCGCTGCTGGGCCTCGGCGAGGCGCTGGAGCTGATCCACCGCCCGCAGCGGGAGGGCGAGGAGGCGCAGGCGCGCGAGACGCTCCGCTTCCACGAGGCGTTCCTCCTGCAGCTCGCCCTGCTCGAGCGCCGGGCCTCGGCGCGCAGCAGCCCCGCGACCGCCCGCGTGCCCGGCCCCGGCGGGCTGCTCGAGCGCTTCGACGCCGCGCTGCCCTTCGCCCTCACCGGCGACCAGACCGCGGTGGGGCACGAGATCGCCGCCGATCTGGCTGCCGAGAGCCCGATGACCCGGCTGGTGCAGGGCGAGGTCGGCTCCGGCAAGACCCTCGTCGCGCTCCGGGCGATGCTCGCCACGGCCGAGAGCGGCGGGCAGGCGGCGCTGCTCGCTCCCACCGAGGTGCTCGCGGGGCAGCACCTCCGCTCGATCGCGAGGACCCTCGGCCCGGAGCTCGCGGCCGAGCTGGTGCCGACCCTCCTCACCGGCGGGCTGGGGGCGGCGCAGCGCCGCGCGGCCCTCCTCCGGATCGTCTCGGGCACGGCGAAGATCGTCGTCGGCACGCACGCCCTCCTCGGCGACGCGGTCTCCTTCTACGACCTGGGCCTCGTCGTGATCGACGAGCAGCACCGCTTCGGCGTGGACCAGCGGGACGCCCTGCGCCGGAAGGGCGCCACCCCGCCGCACGTGCTGGTGCTGACGGCCACGCCCATCCCGCGGACCGTCGCCATGACGGTCTTCGGCGATCTCGACACCTCGACCATCCGCGAGCTGCCCGCCGGGCGCCCCGGCATCACGAGCCACGTGGTCCCGCTCGCCGACCACCCCGCGTGGATCGCGCGGGCGTGGGAGCGCGCCGAGGAGGAGATCCGCTCGGGCCACCAGGTCTACCTCGTCTGCCCGGCGATCGAGCCGGGGGAGCCCGCCGAGGGCGCGCAGCCGCCCGAGGAGGACGCCGCCGCGCCGCTCACGACCGTCGCGGCCACGCTGGAGGGTGCGCGCGCGCATCCGCTGCTCGGGAAGCGGCGGTCGGCCGCGCTGCACGGGCGGATGACGACGGAGGAGAAGGACGCCGTGATGCGCTCCTTCGCCGCGGGGGAGATCGACGTCCTGGTGTCGACGACGGTCATCGAGGTCGGCGTGGACGTGCCGAACGCCTCGATGATGGTCGTGCTCGACGCGGAGCGGTTCGGGGTCTCGCAGCTGCACCAGCTCCGCGGGCGCATCGGGCGCGGCGGCGTCGCGGGGGTGTGCCTGTTCGTGACGGCGGCGGAGGCGGGGACGGTCGCGCGCGAGCGGGTGGAGGCGGTCGCCGCGACGCTCGACGGCTTCGCGCTCGCCGAGGTCGACCTCGAGCTGCGCCGCGAGGGCGACGTGCTGGGCGACTCGCAGTCCGGCGGGCGCTCGTCGCTCCGCCTGCTGCGGGTGGTGCAGGACGCCGACGTGATCGTGGAGGCGCGGGCGCTGGCCGAGCGGCTCCTCGCGGAGGACCCGTCGCTCGCCGCGCACGACCGGCTCCGTGCCGCGCTCGCGCGCCGCGTGCAGGACCGCGACCGGGAGTTCCTCGCCAAGAGCTAGGCGGTGCCCGCCCGCTACTCTGTCGGCATGGCCCGCATCGCCGTCGTCCCCGGCTCCTTCGACCCCGTGACCCTCGGTCATCTCGACGTGATCGAGCGGGCCGCGCGCCTGGTCGACGAGCTGCACGTCGTAGTGGTGCACAACCCCGCCAAGACCGCGCTGCTGCCGATCGCCCAGCGCGTCTCGCTCATCGAGCAGTCGATCGCGGAGGCGGGCGTCGAGGGACGGATCGTCGTCGCGTCGTGGAGCATGGGCCTGCTCGTCGACTACTGCACCGACGTCGGCGCGAGCATCCTGGTGAAGGGCATCCGCTCGCAGGTCGACGTGGCGTACGAGACCCCCATGGCGATCGTGAACCGCAACCTCGCGCACGTCGAGACGGTGTTCCTCCTGCCCGATCCCGCGCACGCCCACGTGTCGAGCTCGCTGGTGAGGCAGGTCTCCTCCCTCGGCGGCGACGTCGCCCCCTACGTGCCGCCCGCGGTCGCCGCGTACCTCGCCGCCGGCTGAGGCGCCGCCGATCGTCCACCCGGGCGATCCCGGGCCGTGGACCCGTGCGCCCGCGGCAGCCGGGAGAATGGACCGGTGAGCGAGACGCGCGTGCAGGCCTGGGCCCTCGACGGCATCCCGGAGGTGACTCCCGGTGACGACCTGCTCGAGCTGATCCTCGCGGCCGTCGCCGCCGCCGCCGAGGAGGACCGGCCCGCGGACGGCGACATCCTCGTGGTCACGAGCAAGATCGTCTCGAAGGCGGAGGGGCGCGTCGTCGCCGCGGCCGACCGCGAGGACGCGATCACGGCCGAGACCGTCCGCGTCGTCGCCACCCGGGCGCACGGCTCCGGCGTCACCCGCATCGTGGAGAACCGCCTCGGGATCGTGCAGGCGGCGGCCGGAGTCGATGCCAGCAACGTCGCGGAGGGGACGGTCCTCCTCCTCCCCGTCGACCCGGACGCCTCGGCGCGGGCCCTCTGCGCGGGCCTCCGGGAGCGGCTCGGCGTGGAGGTGGGCGTGCTCGTCAGCGACACCCTGGGCCGCGCCTGGCGCGTCGGACAGACCGACGCGGCCATCGGAGCCGCGGGCGTCCTCGTGATCGACGACCTCCGCGGCGGGGTCGATGCCCTGGGGCGCACGCTCGGAGTGACCATGCCGGCCGTGGCGGACGAGATCGCCGCGCTCGGCGACCTGGTGAAGGGCAAGGCGAGCGGTCGCCCCGTCGCCGTCGTCCGCGGGCTCGCCCGCCTGGTGACGGGAGTCGAGAGCCCGGGCGCCCGCACGCTGACCCGCACGGGCCCCGACGACATGTTCCGCCTCGGCGCCGACGAGGCCTTCGCCGAGGGCTTCGCGGCCGGAGCCGCCTCGCGCGAGGAGCGCGCGTGACCGGCTGGAGCGCGGTCGTCGTGTTCAAGGGCCGCGGCGGCTCGAAGACGCGCCTCGACGTGCCGGGCCGCGCGGCGCTGGCCGAGGCGTTCCTCCTGGACACGCTCGCCGCCGTGGCCGCCGCGGAGCCGGTGGCGAGCCTTCTCCTGGTCACCTCCGACGCCGGTGCGGCCGACCGCGCACGGGCGGAGCACCCGCAGCTGGTGGTGGTGCCCGACCCGGGGACCCTCGACGCCGCCGTGTCCGGGGGAGCCGAGGCCGCCCTCCACCGCCGGCCGGGCGCCCCGGTTATCGTGCTGACCGGGGACCTGCCCGCCCTGCTGCCGTCGGACCTCTCCGAGGCGCTCGCGACGCGGTCGCTCCCGGCCGTCGTCCCGGACCGCGAGGGGAGCGGCACCACGGCGCTCCTGCTGGCGGCCGGAGCCCTCGTCGCTCCGGCGTTCGGCCCGGGCTCTCTGGCCCGGCACCGCGACGCGGGCTGCGCCGTCGTCGTGCTGCCAGGCTCGTCGACGCTGAGGCTGGACGTCGACACGCTCGCCGATCTCGGAGACGCGGAGGAGGCCGGCGTCGGCCCGCACACCTCCCGAGCGCTGGCCGCAGCGGCCTGACGCGCAGGGAGTCCGAGCCGCGGACGCGATCAGCCGGCGAGCAGCCCCGCCTCGAACGCCGCCGTCAGGCCCGCGTCGATCGCGAGCGGTGCGCCGTCGACCGAGCGGACGGGGATCGCCCGCCGGGTGCTCGACACCAGCCACGCCGCATCGGCACCGGTGAGCGCCGAGACCGGAAGCTCGCGGCGCGACGACGCGAGCCCGCGGCGCTCGCCCAGCGCGAGGACCCGCTCGACCGTCGTGCCGGCGAGCACGCTGCCCGAGAGCGGCGTCGCGAGCACCCCGTCGCCGAGGAGCACCAGGCTCGACGTCGCCCCCTCGAGGAGCAGCCCGTCGCTCGTGCGCCAGACCACGTCGTCGGCGCACCGGGACGCCGCCTCGCGCAGTGCCGCCCGGGTGACGGCGCCCGACGTGGTCTTGACGCCCGGGAGCAGCCACGGCGCGAGCGGACCGCTCGCGTACCCGCGGTCCAGCACGACGACGGCCGCGCCCTTCTCCCGGAGAGCGCTCGAGTCGGGAGTCGGAGCCGCGCGCACGGTGCACCGGGCGGAGTCGCCCGAGCCGTGGGCGGCGATGAAGCGGACCGTCAGGTCGTCGACCCGATCGTGCTCCGCCACGGCGAGGTCGACCGCTCGGGACCAGAGGGGCGCCTCCGGGATCGTCAGCCCGACGGCCCGGGCCGATCCGGCCAGCCTCTCGAGGTGCTCGCCGAGCGCGCGGGGACGTCCGTCGAGGACCGCGACGGTCTCGAAGACCCCGTCGCCGCGGAGGTAGCCCGCCTCGTCGACGCGGACGAGCGGACCCTCCGGGTCGCGGAGGACGACGGCGCCGGAGGTGATCTCGACCAGGACGGGGGTGCTCATCCGCCCATCCTGCCCCCGGCGGAGCCTCAGCGGGGGAGGAGGCCGCTCGCCACGTCGGACGGCTCGACGATCTCGCGCCACGGCTCCGGCCGGAGTCCTGCCGAGCCGAGCACGTCGGCCCCGGCGAGGAGGTCCACGTCGAGACCTGTCAGCTCGCCGATCGCGGCGACCGGCAGCTGGAACGTCCTGAAGCCGCCGAGCGGCACCAGGCCCTCGCGCACGCGCTCCACGAGCTCGCTCTGGTCGAGCAGGTACGCGCTCGTCGCGAGCGTCGATCCGTCCGGGCTCCACGCCGCGATCTTCCAGAAGCGGCGGGGGATGCCCGTACCGCGGTAGACCGGGTCGTCGTCCGCGAGCACGGGCCCGGTGAAGACGCTCAGGCGCGTGCGCCAGGTCTGCGCGTACTCGAGCACCAGGGTCTCGAGCCCGAGCCACAGCTCCTGCGACTGGTTGAAGCCGCTCGCCTGGGGCGCGGCGTTCGTGTAGCAGAAGCTGTCGCGGTTGGCCGCGGCGGCCTCGTCCCGGTCGCCCCAGACGGGGTCGCGGCGGCGGACGAGGTGGCCCCGGTCGAGGTCGTTGCGGGCGTACACCTCCGGCCCGGTCTGCTCGGAGGCGGGGATGCGGTCGTCGAGGTGCCAGTCGTCGCCGCGGCCGAGCTCGACCAGGCGCGCGCCGTCGATGTTCACGGCCGTCGAGACGGCCAGGCGCCGCTCCGGATCCAGCAGCACCTCGAAGTGCGTGTACGGCAGGAGCCGCACCGGGCGCTCGACCCTCAGGCGCGGCGCACCCGCGGGGACGCCGAGGAAGTCCGCGTCGAAGCTCACTCCTCGACCTCCGCCGTCGGAGTCGCCGTGGCTGTCGCTGTCGGGGTCGCCGTGGGCGTCGCCGGGGGAGCCTCGGTCGCGGGGACTCCCGTGCCGGTCGGAGCCGGAGCCGGTGCCTGGGTGGCGGGAGCCGGGACCTGCGAGCCGTTGCTGATCAGCAGGGCGATGTCGGAGTAGCGCGCGACGGTCGTGCCCGCGGCCGGGTCGGTGCCCGCCACCACGCCGGCCGGGAGCGACGAGTCGATGGTCGCCCCCTCCTCGACGTCGAAGCCGAGGTCCTCCAGCGCCTCCGTGGCGTCGTCGACCGAGCGGCCGGAGACGGTCGGCACGGCGATCTGGCGGCCGTTCAGCAGGGCGCTGCTGGGCTCCTCGAAGTCGTCTCCGCCGTACTTCTGGTCGGCGCGGGTCATCACCGAGTTCCAGATGTAGTGGCGGATGTTGGAGGCGTACGGGCGGCTCTCGAGCTCCGAGTTCGGGAAGCGGACCTCGCGCATCGAGGTGTGGCCGTCGATGTTGCCCACCCAGACCACGGTCGCGACGCGCGAGCTCGCGCCGTCCATCCAGGTCGACTCCGCGTTGTCGGTGGTGCCCGTCTTGCCGATGTGCTCGATGCCGTCGTCCGGGTCGGACTGGGCGGCCGTGCCGCCGGTGACGACGCGCTGCAGGGCGTAGTTCGCGACCGCCGTCAGCTCGGGGCTGAGGGCCTGGTTGCAGGTGGAGGTCGGCGGCTGGACGGCGGCGCCGGTCGCGTCGGTGATCGCGTCGATGGCGATCGCGGAGCAGGCGGTGCCGTTGTTGGCGAAGCCGGCGAAGGCGGTGACCATCGAGAGGGGGGAGATGAGCGTGTCCGAGCCGAGGACGGCGGACGGCTTGTAGTCGACCTCGCCGCCGTCGGCCGCCTTCACGCCGAAGCCGACCGCGCGGTCGCGGATCGCGCAGAGGTCGAGCTGCTGCGCCATCGAGACGTAGACGGTGTTGATCGACTGCATCGTGCCGGTCAGCACGCTGTAGCTGCCGTTCTCGCTGTCGTCGTTGTTGACCTCGTAGGAGGTGTCGAGCTCGCCGCCCGGCGCGCAGCTGGCGGGGAAGCCCGAGAAGGTGCGCTCGCGGCCGTTGATCGTCTCGTTCAGGGTGCGTCCGCTCGCGAGCCACTGCGCGAGCGTGAACACCTTGTAGGTCGATCCGACCTGGAACCCGGCGGAGCCGCCGTAGGCCGTGTCGGTATTGAAGTTGACGGCGGAGAAGTTCGCGCCGTTCACGGCGCCGGCCGCGTCGTAGTCCTTGTTCTGCACCATCGCCAGGATCCGGCCGGTGCCGACCTCCATCGAGACGGTCGCGCTGCCGATGTTGGTGTCGAGGGTGGGGACCTTGGGGACGGCGTTGTTCGTCGCGTTGGCCGCGGTGTCCTGCAGGTCGCGGTCGAGCGTCGTGTAGATCTTGTAGCCGCCGCGCTGGAAGTTCGCGAGGCGGGTGTCCGCGTCGTCGCCGAACGCCGGGTCGTTCTGGACGACGCGGGTGATGTAGTCGCAGAAGAAGGCCGCGTTGCCGGCGGTCTGGCAGCCCGTGGGCGTCTGAGTGATCGCGGGGACGACCTCCTCGGCGACGGCGGCGTCGTGGTCGGCCTGCGAGATCTTCCCCTCCTGCAGCATCTGGTCGAGGACGTAGTCGCGGCGGATCTTGTTGTCCGGGATGTTCTCGGGCTGGTCGATCCTGAGGCCGTTGGGGTTGTTGACCGTGGCGATCAGGCTCGCGGCCTGCGCCAGGCTCAGGTCGGCCGCGGTGGTCGAGAAGTAGTACTCGGCCGCCGCCTGGATGCCGTAGACCTGGCCGCCGAAGCCCGCGATGTTGAGGTAGCCGAGGAGGATGTCGTCCTTGCTGTACTTCTTCTCGAGGTCGACGGCGAGCTTCATCTCCTTGAGCTTGCGGCTCGGAGTGGTCGCGGTCGCCTCCTCGTAGGCGGCCTCGGAGGCCGCCTCGTCGGTCGCGCTCAGCGACTCCGCCTTCTGCACGAGGACGTTCTTGACGTACTGCTGAGTGATGGAGGATCCGCCCTGGAGGTCCCCGCCGACGATGTTGCTGAGCACCGCGCGGATCGTGCCCTGCAGGTCGACGCCGCCGTGGTCGTAGAAGCGCGGGTCCTCGGTCGAGACCGCCGCGTCCTTCACGGACTGGCTGACCTGGTCGAAGGCCACCTCCTCGCGGTTCTGCGCGTAGAAGGAGGCGAGCAGCTCGTCCGAGCCGTCGGTGCGCTTGGCGTAGATCTCGGTCTTCTGGGCCAGCTGGCCGAGCTCGAGGTACTCGGGCACCGTCTCGAACAGCCCGATCGGGTTGTTCTCGGCGAGACCGGTGACGGCGAGGGCGGGAGTGACCCCGACCGTGATCAGCAGGCCCCCGGCGAGGCTGGCTCCGACGATCCCGAGGACCCGGGCGAGCACGCCGCCGCGGGCGGTTCCTTGCGCAGACATGGCTACGAGAGTAGGCGACGAGTCTGGATCCGTCGTGCGGCCGCGCTCGGGGGCCCTGATGCCCGCCCTCCCGGCTCCGGGAGCGGCGGCCGCCGGTACGGTGAGCGGGTGACCAGAGCCCGAGCATGACCGCCTCCGCCGACCCCGCCGAGACGCGCCGCCGCGCGGTGCTCGTGGTGGCCGTCCTCGCCTCCTTCGTCGCCTTCCTCGACGGCACCGTCGTCAACGTCGCCCTGCCCGCCATCACCCGCGAGCTCGGCGGCGGGCTCGCGGTGCAGCAGTGGGTGGTCGACGGGTACCTGATCACGCTCGGCGCGCTGATCCTCGTGGCCGGCTCGCTCGCCGACCGCATCGGCCGGGCCCGCAGCATGACCATCGGCCTGATCGGCTTCGGCGTCACCTCGCTGCTGTGCGCGCTGGCCCCCACCGCCGAGGTCCTCATCGTGGCGCGGATGCTCCAGGGTGCCGCCGGCGCGATCCTCGTGCCCAGCTCGCTCGCCCTCATCATCGCGACCGTCCACGGCGCCGCGCAGGCTCGGACCATCGGTGCGTGGACGGCCTGGACCGGCACGGCGACGATCGCCGGGCCCGTGCTCGGCGGCCTGCTGGTGGACGCGGGCTCGTGGCGGTACGTCTTCGCGCTCAACCTGCTGCCGATCGCGGTGACGCTGGTCCTGCTGCGCAGGCTCGGCGCGGTCGACTCGGGGACCCGGGTGCCGATCGACGGCGTCGGCGCGGTGCTCGGGGTGATCGGCCTGGGAGGGCCGGTGTTCGCGCTGATCGAGCAGGAGCGACTCGGGATCCAGCATCCGCTCGTGCTGACCGCCCTGATCGGGGGAGTCGCCGCCCTCGTCGCGTTCGTCGTGTGGGAGCGGCGAGCGGCGCATCCGATGCTGCCGCTGTCGCTCTTCGCGTCGCGGAACTTCACCGTCGGCAACGTCTCGACGGCGTTCGTCTACGGAGCGCTCTCCTTCGGCTTCTTCGCGCTGGGCCTGTTCCTGCAGCAGACCCTGGGCTTCTCGGCGACCCTGGCCGGGCTCGCGACGCTCCCGCCGACGATCCTGCTGCTCCTGCTCTCGCAGGTCTCCGGGTCGCTGTCGGCGCGGTTCGGTCCGCGGCTCTTCATGGGCGTCGGACCGCTGATCGCCGCGGCCGGGTTCCTCCTGCTCTCCTTCGTCGACGAGGGCGCCGACTACGCCACGCAGCTGCTGCCGGGCATCCTCCTGTTCGGCTTCGGCCTCGCGGTGACGGTCGCTCCGCTGACCTCGACGATCCTCGGCGCGGTGGAGGACGGGCACAGCGGAGTCGGCTCCGCTGTGAACAACGCCGTCTCGCGCATCGCGGGGCTGGTCGCCATCGCCGCGACCTCGCTCGTGGTCGGCGACTCGCTCGACGTCGAGGGCTTCTCCCGTGCCGCCGTCGCGACCTCCGCCCTCCTGGTGGCCGGGGGCGTCGTCTCCCTCCTCGGCATCCGCAACCCGGCTCCCGCCGACCGCTGACGACTGCTCGGGGAGCGTCTCCGACCCCCGTCCGGGGTGCGGCGCTCCGTGTTCACGCGGTGTCCGCCGATCCTTCGACGGAACGTGGATGAAATAGTTGTCGCTACATGGAATACTGATCGACGTCGATGCGCTTGCATACATCGGACGGGGACGCTCTCCCCGCGACGACCGTCACACTCGAGGAGAAACCATGACCGACACCGTCACCATCCCCGGCTACAAGGCCGGCACCTGGGTCATCGACCCCACCCACAGCGAGGTCGCGTTCAGCGTCCGCCACCTGATGATCAGCAAGGTCAAGGGCAAGTTCGAGCGCTTCACCGCCACGTTCACCACCGGCGAGAACCCGCTCGACTCCAAGGTCGAGGCCACCGCCGAGGTCGCCTCCGTCAACACCAACGAGCCCAACCGCGACGGCCACCTCCGCACCGGCGACTTCTTCGAGGCCGAGAAGTACCCGGAGATCCACTTCGTCTCGACCGCCGTCCGCCCGAACGGCGACGACTTCCTCGTCGACGGCGAGCTCACCATCAAGGGCACCACCAAGCCCGTCACCTTCGAGGTGGAGTTCGGCGGCTTCGGCACCGACCCCTACGGCAACTACAAGGCCGGCCTCACCGCCAAGGCCACCATCGACCGCACCGACTTCGGTCTGACCTACAACGCGGCCCTCGAGACCGGTGGCGTGCTCATCGGCGAGAAGGTCACCATCACCCTCGACCTGCAGGCCGCCCACCAGGCGTAGTCCGAGCCGATCGACCGGAGCCGTCCCTCCCCCCGGGGAGCGGACGGCTCCGTCGTTCCCGGAGCCGGTCCGGGATCAGAGGATGCCGAGCTCCGTCAGCTGCTCGGAGATGCCCGCGCCGTCGGGCGCGAAGACCCAGGTCGTGCCGCTGGTCAGGGAGCGGTCCTCGGCCTTGGAGCGGCCTCCCGCGAGCACCGCCTCGCCGGTGGAGAGCTGGCGGATCGCGATCGCCGCGACCTTGTCGGGGTGCTCGTCCGCGAAGTCGGAGTAGATCTCCTCGTCGTGCTGCCCGTCGTCGCCGACCAGCAGCCAGCGCACGTCCGGGAACTCGGCCGCGAGTCGGCGGAGGTTCATCTCCTTGTGCTGCTTGCCGCTGCGGAACCAGCGGTCGTGCGTCGGGCCCCAGTCGGTAAGGAGGAGCGCTCCGGCCGGGTACAGGTGCCGCGACAGGAAGCGGGTGAGCGCCGGGGCGACGTTCCACGCGCCGGTGGAGAGGTAGATGACCGGGGAGCCCTCGTACTGCCGGGCGAAGCGGTCGAGGAAGACCGCCATGCCGGGCGTGGGCATCCGGGCGTGCTCGTCGAGCACGAAGGTGTTCCAGGCGGCGACAAAGGGGCGGGGGAGCGCGGTGACCATCACCGTGTCGTCCACGTCCGACACGACTCCGAGCCGCGACTCCGGACGCACGATGAAGACGGGCGCCTCGACGGGCTTCGAGCCCGCGGTCGAGAAGGTGATGGTGTGCCAGCCGGGCTCGAGCGTGATCGGGAGGTCCGCGTCGACGACTCCGCCGCGGTCGGCCGTCACTTGGTGGGTCTGCCCGTCTGCTTCGACGGTCACGACGGCCCCGCTCACGAAGACGCTGGTGAAGCTCCGCCAGCCGCGCACGCCCTCGACGGGGCGGACCTCCTCGACCCCGGGAGGGGTCGGCCGCGTGTAGAGGACGCGGGCCAGGACGCGCAGCTGCGTCGTCGAGCCGTAGCCGGTGTAGGGGATGACCCTCGGGACGTAGCCCTTGCGCTTCACGCGCCTCATCCGGAAGGAGTGGAGTCGGTCCTCGAGGCGGGCGGCGCGGTGCATGACCTCCGCCTTGCCTGCGCTCAGGGGCTTGCTCTCGGGCGTCAGCGGCATCCGCCCAGTCTGTCAGACCGGATGCCGGACCGCGGATCGCGCTCTCACGCGATCGTCAGGCTCCGGTGGGCTCGATCAGCTCGGGGCCGTTCGCCGAGACGGAGCCCACGGCTGCACCGACGCCGTGCACCTCGAGCTCCTCGGACAGCTCGGCCGCGCCCTCGGCGGCCGCGCGCAGCAGCTCGCCGTCCCCGGGGGACGCCGGGTCCAGCCAGTCCTCGATCAGCTCCGGCTGCAGCAGCACGGGCATCCGCTCGTGCACCTCGGCGAGCGGCCCGGCGGAGGGGCGGGTGAGGACCGTCGCCGAGAGCAGCCACGGAGAGCCCGGCTGGGCCGAGCGCCACCACTCGTAGAGACCGGCGAACAGGAGGAGCGAGCCCTCGCCCGGCGAGACGTAGACGGGTGCCTTCGCCCCGTCCGCGCCGACCCGCCACTCGTACCAGCCCGAGGCGGGCACGATCGCGCGCCGGGAGGCGTAGGACTCGCGGAACGACGGCTTCTCGGCGACGGACTCGATCCGCGCGTTGAACAGCGGCGGCCCCGCGGACGGGTCGGCGGCGGAGCGGGGCACCAGGCCCCAGCGGGCTCCGGCGAGCCGACGCCGCGGCGGGCTGCCCTCCTCGACCCCCTTCATCGACTCCGCGACGACGGCGATCCGCTGGGTCGGCGCGATGTTCCAGGACGGCTCCGGCAGGTCGGCGCCCGGCTCGTCGATGTCGAAGAGCGCCACCAGGTCGGCGGTGGTCTGCGAGAGGACGAAGCGTCCGCACATGGTTTCTCCCGGGTGGATCGGACCCGCGGAGCCGTCGCCCTTCCGGGGGCGCGAAACACGAGGGACTTTCGATGAGACGACCCCGACCGGCGGTCGCCGTGCGTACGATTGTAGGAACCACGACCGAAGGAGCCCGCCGTGCCTCTTGGAAACCTCGTCGATCGACCGTTCGGTGAATCGTCCCAGGTCCGCAACGAGCCGGTGCAGGTGCGCAGCGCCGCCCGTCTCGCCTCGCTGCTCGACGCGGCGGCCGCCGTCGTCGACGAGGTCGGCTTCGACCGCCTGACCACGGCGATGGTCGCCGAGCGCGCGGGAGCCGCGATCGGCACGGTCTACCGCTACTTCCCGGACCGCATCGCCGTCCTCCAGGCGCTGCGCGAGCGAGCCCTCGAGCGCTTCCGCCGCCGCGTCATCACCGAGATCCGCGACACCCACCCGGGCAACTGGTGGGGCGCGGTCGACTGCGCCATCGACGCCTTCTGCGAGATGCACCGCAACGAGCCGGGCTTCCGCTCCATCCGCTTCGTCGACACGATCCACGCCCCCGAGGTCGCGGGCGAGGCGTTCGAGGCCGGCTTCTTCGCCCGCCGCTTCGCCGAGATCCTCGCGTCCGAGTACGGCCTCCCGGGCGGCGCGCAGCTGTCCTTCCGCCTCGAGGTGACCATCGAGGTCGCGGACGCGCTGCTCACGCGCGCGTTCCTCATCGACCCCAACGGCGACCAGCGCTTCATCGACGAGAGCCGCTCGCTGCTGCGCCACTACATGACCTCGCACTACGGAGCCGTCGAGGAGTCCTGACCGGCTAGGACTGTCAAGGCCCTAGTCGCTCCCGGAACATCCCGCAACACTTCGCGGTCCGGGTTTGCAGGCGGCTGCTAATGGTGTTTTCCTTGCCGCCTGGCCCCGTTCGGGGCCGCGGGCCGTGCAACGGCCGGACGCGCGGAGCGAGAGCGGGCACAGTCGTGGACCAGGGACAGATCGGCGCGCACACCGCCGGACGGCGGGCGGCCTCGTGATCGAGTTCCGCAACGTCAGCAAGCAGTACCCGGACGGCACGCGGGCGGTCGACGACTTCTCGCTCGTGCTGCCCTCCCGGCAGACGACCGTCTTCGTCGGCTCCTCGGGCTGCGGGAAGACCACGATCCTCCGCATGATCAACCGGATGATCGAGCCGACCTCCGGCACCATCGAGATCGACGGCGAGGACATCTCGTCCCTGCCCGCCGTTGCGCTCCGCCGCCGCATCGGCTACGTGATGCAGAACTCCGGCCTCCTGCCGCACCGCAAGGTCATCGACAACATCGCGACCGTGCCGCGGCTGAACGGGGTCGCCAAGAAGCAGGCGCACGCCCGCGCGCTCGAGCTGATGGACACGGTCGGACTGGACCGTGCGCTCGCCGCCCGGTACCCCAGCCAGCTCTCCGGCGGCCAGCAGCAGCGCGTCGGCGTGGCGCGCGGCCTCGCGGTCGACCCGAACATCCTGCTGATGGACGAGCCGTTCGGCGCGGTCGACCCTCTCGTGCGCGCCGACCTGCAGCGCGAGACCCTGCGACTCCAGGACGAGCTCGACAAGACCGTGGTCTTCGTCACCCACGACATCGACGAGGCGTTCCTGCTCGGCGACCAGGTCGTCATCCTCGAGAAGGGCGGCCGGATCGCGCAGAAGGGCTCGCCCGCCGAGATCCTGGCGAACCCCGCGAGCGAGTTCGTCGCCGGCTTCGTCGGTGCGGACCGCGGCAAGCGCTCGCTCCGGATCGAGGAGCGCGACGGCGCCCGCATCGTGGTCGACGGCGACGGGCGTCCGACCGGAGTGCTGCGCGCGCAGGACGGCCCCGCCGCGTGAACTGGGTCGTCAACAACACGGACGCGATCGTCGCGAACCTGCTGGCGCACCTGGCCCTGTCGGTCCCGCCGATCCTGCTCAGCTTCCTCGTCTCGCTGCCGTTCGGCTGGTTCGCGAACCGCTACCGCTGGAGCCGCGGCACCCTGCTGACAGGGCTCGGCGTGCTCTACGCCATCCCCTCGCTGGCCATGTTCATCCTGCTGCCGGTCCTGCTGGGCATCCCGCTCCGCTCGACCGCCAACGTGATCACGGGCCTCACCCTCTACGGCGTCGCGCTGATGGTCCGCACCACCTCGGACGCACTGGGCGCGGTGTCGGACGACGTCCGCCAGTCGGCGACCGCGATGGGCTACTCCGGCTGGGCGCGCTTCTGGCGGGTCGAGTTCCCGCTGGCCGGCCCGGTCCTGCTCTCGGGCCTGCGCGTGGTCACGGTCAGCACGGTCAGCCTGGTGACGGTCGGCGCGGTGCTCGGGATCCAGAGCCTCGGCCTGCTCTTCACCGACGGCTTCCAGCGCGGCATCACCGGTGAGATCGTCACGGGCATCGTCCTCACGATCGTCCTCGCGCTGGTGCTCGACGGACTGCTGGTGCTGATCGGCCGTCTCCTCATGCCCTGGACGGCTCTGGACCGCACGCGCCGCTCGCGCAGACCGGTCGCGGTCGAGAGGGCGGTGACGTCGTGAACCTCATCGCCGAGGCCTTCGCCTGGATCGCCGACCCCGCGCATTGGACCGGGGTCTACGCGATCCCGACCCGTGTCGCCCAGCACGTCGGCATCAGCCTGCTGGTGCTCGTGATCGCGGCCGCGATCGCGATCCCGATCGGCTACCTGATCGGGCACACCGGGCGCGGCAAGGGCATCGCCGTGCCGGTCGCAGGCGGACTGCGCGCCCTGCCGACGCTGGGCGTGCTCGTCCTCGCGGCGATGAGCCTGGGGCTCGGCCTCGGCGCTCCGGTGATCGCCCTCGTCGTGCTCGCGATCCCGTCGGTGCTCGCCGGCGCGTACTCCGGGCTCGAGGCGGTCGACCGCCGCACGGTCGACGCGGCGCGCTCGATGGGCATGACCGAGTGGCAGATCCTGACGAAGGTCGAGATCCCGCTGGGGCTGCCGCTGCTGATCGGCGGGCTCCGCTCGGCGGCGCTGCAGATCATCGCGACCGCCACGCTCGCCGACTACATCGGCGCCGGCGGCCTCGGGCAGTACATCTTCCGCGGAGTGAAGTCGGGGGACTACCCGCAGATGCTCGCCGGCTCGATCCTGGTGATCGTGCTGACGCTCCTCAGCGAGGTCCTGTTCGCCCTCCTCCAGCGGCTCGCCGTGCCGCGCGGAGTCGTGCTCGGCCTGGCCGGCACCGCCGGCCGCACAGGTTCCCGCGCCTCGTCGCCCCGACGACGCGCGGTGATGGGAATCCCCATCGAAGAAGGGAAATAGCAATGTTCACAGCACATTTCACGAAGGGCCGTGTCGCGCTCAGCGCACTCGCGGTCGGTGCCGTCGTGGCACTGGCAGGGTGTTCCTCGAGCGATCCGCTCGATGAGGGATCGGGTGCGACTGCGGGCAGCGAGACCATCGTGGTCGGCTCGCAGGACTACTACTCGAACGAGATCCTCGCCGAGATCTACGCGCAGGCGCTGGAGAACGACGGCTTCACCGTCGACCGCCAGCTGCGCATCGGCCAGCGCGAGATCTACCTGCCCGAGATCGAGAGCGGATCCATCGACGTCTTCCCGGAGTACGACGGCAGCCTCCTGCAGGCGCTCGAGCCCGACGCGACGGCCACCACCGCCGACGACGTGTACTCCGCGCTCGGCGACGCGCTGCCCGACGGCCTCCGCGCCCTCGACGCCGCCGAGGCCAGCGACCAGAACTCGTACACCGTCACCCAGGCCTTCGCCGACAAGTGGGACCTGACCGACATCGCGTCGCTCAAGAACGTCACCGACCCGATCGTGGTCGGCGGCAACTCCGAGCTGCAGACGCGCCCCTACGGGCCCGACACCCTGCAGTCGAAGTACGGCATCACGACCACCTTCCAGGCGATCGAGGACAGCGGCGGATCGACCACCGTCGACGCGCTCACCAGCGACCAGATCCAGCTGGCGAACGTCTACACGGCCGACCCGAACATCCAGAAGAACGACCTCGTCGCTCTCGAGGACCCGGACGGACTGTTCGTGGCCGACAACGTCGTGCCGATCGTCTCGAGCAAGATCACGGACGACGCGGCCGAGGTGCTGAACGCGGTCAGCGCGAAGCTCACGGCGGACGACCTCGTCGCCCTCAACTCCGAGAGCGTCAACGAGCAGAAGTCCGCGTCCGCGATCGCGGGCGAGTGGCTGAAGTCGGCGGGTCTCGTCGACTGATCCTCCCCGGATCCACGCCCGGAGGCGCGTCACTCGTCGAGGTGACGCGCCTCCGCTCTGTTCAGGAGCTTCTTCCCGAGGAGCACGAGCAGGGCGAAGACGACGATGACGCCCACGAAGACGTAGCCGGCGCCGTGCAGGCTCTCCGAGAGCTCCCGGTAGCTGCCGGCCGCGGCCGCGCCGACGCCGACGTAGGCGGACGACCAGAGCACGCACGCCGGGATCGTCCAGGCCATGAAGGTCCGGTAGCGCATCCCGCTCATCCCCACCGTCAGCGGGATCAGCGAGTGCAGCACCGGCAGGAATCGCGAGAGGAACACGGCGAACCCGCCGCGCCGCGCGAGGTAGCGCTCGGCCTTCAGCCAGTTCTTCTCGCCGAGCCGGCGTCCCAGGCGCGACGCGCGGATCCGCGGCCCGAACCAGCGGCCGAGGTAGAAGCCGACGGACTCGCCGCAGAGGGCGCCGATGACGACCGTGACGGCCAGCGCCGCGAACTGCAGCGGGCTGGTCACGCCGGTCGCGCTGACGATCACGATCGTGTCGCCGGGGACGACGAGGCCCGCCAGGATCGTGGTCTCGAAGAAGATCGCGAGTCCGGCGAGGAGCGTCCGCCAGACCGGGGGGACGCTGACGACGAAGTCCAGGATCCCGGTGAGGGTGTCGTTCACCGGGCGCCCCCGCCCGCCGGGGACTCGATCAAGGGCTGGGGCCGACGGCGGCTCCGGATGCTCGGCATGGCTCGATCGTAGGGGCGCACGGCTGGGCGGCGGCAGGGCTGCGCCCGGGAGGCCGGTGGACGCCGAGCGGTCAGGGGACGGCGACGAGCGCGGAGGCCGCCGGGCCGGTGCCGTTCGCCGTGACCGCCTGAACCGAGAGGGTGTAGCTGCGGCCCGGGACCAGCTTCGTGAAGGTCTGCGAGCGCTTGGTCGCGGCGACCACGGCGCTCCAGGCTCCGGCTCCGCTCGTGTCGGACCCGTCGCGCGACACCCGGTAGCCGGTGACCGCTGAGCCACCGGTCCCCGCGGGGGGCGACCACGCGAGCGTCGCCGTGCCGTCCGAACCCGCCGTGGCGGTGACGGCGGTCGGAGCGCCGGGGAGCCCGGCGGCGACGAGGGTCGCCGTCAGCGTGGTGCTGCTCCCGGGAGTGACGACGCTGTGCGAGGCGGCGCCGCCGTCCGACCAGGACGAGAACCGGTAGGCCGTGCCCGACGCGTCGGTCTGGTCCGGGACCTCCAGCTGGAGGGCCGAGCCCGCCCACGAGACTACGGTCGTGCCTCCGGCGACCTCGGTGCCGTTGACGACGACCGTCCGGCCGGCGGGAGCGGTGGCCAGGGTGACGGACACCTTCTGCGGGGAGAACGTCCGAGTCGCCGTCGTCGACACTCCGCTCGAGTCCGTCGCGGTGACGCTGATCAGGAGGTCGCTGTCCGCGGCGGCGGCGAGGTCCTCCGGGCCGGGGGCGACGAAGGAGAGGTCGTTCCCCGTCAGCGGCCCGAGGAAGGGATGCGTGTGCTGAGCGTGGCGGCGCTGGACGGTCCAGGTGAGCGCCGAGGCGGGCAGGACGCCGTCCTCGGCGTCGGTCGCCGTGGCGCGGAGGCCGTAGCTCCGGCCCGTGACGAACATCCCTCCGTCGGCGGGTGCGGTGATGCTCACCGTCGGGGCACTGTCGCCCGAGGTGATCCTCGTCGTCGCGGGGGCGGAGACGGCTCCCTTCGGATCGCGGACGCGGAGGGACGCGGTCCAGCTGCCGGCGGCGTAGCTGTGGGTGAAGGTCGGGCCGGTCGTGATGCGGTCGGGGGTGCCGTCGCCGAACGACCACAGGTAGGTCAGGGCACCGCCCTCCGGGTCGCTGCTGCCCGAGCCGTTCAGCCGCGCGGCGAGAGGAGCCGCGCCGGAGGAGGGGGCGGCGGTGAGGGCCGCGGTCGGAGCGCGGTTCGCCGCGGCGGTGTAGGCGAGGCGCCGGACCTCGCCGCCGTTCGCGTAGCTGGTGTAGAAGAGGTCCTGGGTCCCGCGCGAGGGACCGAAGGCCATGGCGACGGCGCTGCTGCCGCCGAGGCCGGTCACGAGGTCGCCGGCCGCGCCGGTGCGCCCGAGGGTCCGGATCTTCCCGCACACGTAGTCGCCGAAGAGGTACGCGCCGTCGTAGGCGGCCGGCCAGACGCCGCGGGGGACGTAGGCGCCGCCCGTGATCGAGGCGCAGCCGCTGCTGTGCGCGTAGTCGTGGACCGGGTCGGTGAGCCCGGCGGGCGCCGCGGCTCCGCAGTTCGAGGCCGAGCCGGTCTTCGCGCAGTGGCCCTCACGGGTGTTCCAGCCGTAGTCGGCGCCGGCGACGCCCTGGTCGATCTCCTCCCAGGCGTCCTGGCCCACGTCGTTGATGCGGAAGACGGTGCCGGTCGCGTTCGGGTCGAAGGCCATCCGGAACGGATTGCGCAGGCCGCTCGCGAAGGTCTCGCGGCAGCGCAGGCCCTCGGCGGCCGGGGCGAGCCGGCAGGAGGCGGTCCCGGTGCCCAGGTAGGGGTTGCCGGCCGGGACGCCGCCGGTGAGGGTGATCCGGAGGATCTTGCCGTTCAGGATGTTCGGGTCGCGGGCGGCGTCGTTCCGGCCGCCGCAGCCGCTGCCGCCCGGCGAGCCGACTCCGCCGCGGTAGTCGCAGCCGCCGTCGCCGACGCTGACGTAGAGCAGGCCGTCCTTCCCGATGGCGAGGTCGCCGCCGTTGTGGTTGCTCGCGGGGGAGTAGATGCCGTCGAGGAGGACGCGCTCGGAGGCCGGGTCGATGCGGTCGTCGGTGCCGAGCTGGAACGAGGAGACGCGGTTGCGCGGGGCTCCCGCGGGGTTCACCGTGCCGCCGGCGTTGGTCGGGCAGGAGGAGTCGGAGCCCTTCGCGGTGTAGTAGACGACGACGGTGCGCGAGCCCGGTGCCGGGTCGACCGCGAGGCCGAGCACGCCGCGCTCGCCGTTGGCGCAGACCTTCGAGCGCAGGTCGAGGGCCGGGGTGGCGATAAGGCTGCCTCCGCGGATCACCCGGATCGCTCCGGTCTGCGAGGAGACGAGGGTGCGCCCGTCGGTCGTGAAGGCGAGGGCGGTCGGCGCGGGGACGGCCGCCACCCGGGAGTCGGTGAAGCCGGCGGGCACGACGGGAGCGGCGGACGCCGGACCCGCGGGCCCGGCGACGAGCGCGGCGGCCGTGATCGCCAGGACGGTGAGCAGGGCGAGACCGCGGGGGCGGATCCTCGAGCGGGGCATCGGTGACTCCGAGACGGTCGGCGCTGCTGAGCGAGCGGCGGTCTGCGGCGGTGCAGAGGGCGCTGTCGGCGATGACGCGGGGCCAGGATAGGCGCGCGCGGCGGAGGGGCCGTGTCCCCCTTCAGGGTCAACACTGGGGGCTCCGGGCGCGGTGTCCCCGGGCCGCTCACGTCGAGCGGGGCTGCAGTGCGGCGGCCCGCCGGTTCACTCCAGAGCGGGCAGGACCACCGCGCGGACCGCCTCCGAGAACCGGGCGTAGCCGGCCTCGTCGAAGTGCAGGCCGTCGTCGACGAAGAGGGAGGGGTCGACAGAGCCGTCGGGGGTGACGAGCGCGTCGGCGGTGGGGACGAAGGTGACGCGGTCGTCCGTCTCGGCGTAGGCGCTGACCGCGGTGTTGGCGGCGCGGACCTCGGCGCCGACGGAGGCGCGGGCGGGCGTCTCCGCGATCTCGACGTAGAACAGCTCGGCGTCGGGGGCGACCTCCTCCACGCGCTGGAGGTACTCGACGACGGCGCCGGCGGTCTGGGCGCCGGTGCGCGAGCCCTCCTCGCCGCTGATGTCGTTCGCTCCCACGTACACGATCACGGCGCGGGGATCGAAGGGGACGACCATGCGGTCCAGCCACGCGAGGTGATCGGCGACGGTCGTGCCGCCGATCCCGATGTTGTAGGTCTCGAGCGGACGCAGGTCCTCCTTGGAGGTCGTCCAGCGGCCGATCGTGGAGCTGCCCGTGAGGACGATGCTGTGCTGCGGGAACCCGGCGGCGAAGCGCTTCTCGAGACCGGCGACGCGCTCGGCCATGTCGACGGAGGAGGTCGGGCCGGGGTCGGGGGAGCTCGCGGCCGGAGCGCCCGCGCCTCCGCTCCGCGAGGCGAGCGAGAGGGCGATGCCCGCGCCGGCGAGGACCAGCGCGAGCACCAGCAGCGCGACCAGGAGGCGGAGGCGGATGCGGCGGGGGCCGGGGGCGGAGCCGGAGGGCGTCGCTCGAGTCATGGCTCGATCCTCGGGCATCGGCGGGGGCGCGTCGTCCACGAGGAGGCCGTCCGAGGACCCGCGCACCCGGTGGCCGTCTCTCCGTCACCGGATCGCCGTGATCGAATACGCGCAGAACATCACAGAGGATGCACAGCCGTGCGACACTTGCACATCGCCATCGCCATCGTCGCCGCCGGCCGACTTCCGATGGACGATCACGACGAGGACTCATGGCACGCGCACGCATCACCTGGGTGGACACGGCGAAGGGCATCGCGATCATCCTGGTCGCCCTGGCCCACTCCGTGCAGTGGACCACGACGGCCGGGATCGCCCCCGACTCGTGGAACGAGATCAACCTCCTCCTCATCACCTTCCGGATGCCGCTGTTCTTCCTCGCCTCGGGGCTGTTCGCCGGCTCCGTGCTCACCCGGTCGTGGCCGGAGCTCTGGCGTTCGCGGCTGAGCCTGCTGGTCTGGGCCTTCCTGCTCTGGTCCGTGGTGCGGTTCCTCTTCTTCCTGGTGGTGCCCAACCCGGGCGGCACCGACGAGTCCGACCCGCTCGCGCTGCTCCTCCAGCCGGTGATGCCGCACAACGGGCTCTGGTTCCTCTACGCGCTCACGATCTTCTTCGTGGCCGCCAAGCTCGCGCAGGGCCGGATCGACTGGCGGGTGCAGATCGGCATCGCGACCGCGATCGCCGTGGTCTGGTACGCCGTCCGCTCCAGCACCTCCGAGGGCACCGGGAACATCGCCTGGGACGGCATGGCCCGCTACCTGATGTTCTTCCTGCTCGGCCTCTACCTGCGGAACGCGGTGATCGCGTTCGTGGAGCGCCGCGGGATCCTCAGCGGAGTCGGCTTCGGCGTGCTGTTCCTCGTGCTCGCCGGCGTGATCCTCGCCGTCCGCGCCCGCTTCCCGCTGCTGACGATCGGGCTGGTCCTGGTGAGCGTGCTGGCGGTCCTCGCCGGGCTCGTGGTCGCCCGCTTCCTCTCGAACCGGCGCGGCGCGGGCTGGATCACCTTCATCGGCCGCAACACGCTCCCGGTGTACGTGGTGCACGTCCTCTTCGTCTCGCTCGCCACGAGCGCCCTGCTGCTCTTCGACGGAGAGCGCTGGCTCGACGTCATCGGGCCGGTCGTGCCGCTCCTGGTCTGCGGGATCGGCGTCGCGGCGGCGCTGGGCTACTGGCGCCTCACCCGCGACCTGCCCGTGCTGAAGTACGGCTTCCAGGCGCCCGCCTGGTTCTCCGGCTCCCGCTCACGCGTCGACGCCGGCTGACCGCGGGGCGCCCGCCGACGGCACATCGGCATCGGCTCCGGGAGTCTCTTCACCGGGCGAGTCCGTCGATGGCGTCGCGCAGTGAACGGATTCCCAGAGCCGATCTCGCGGATGTGCGCCTGGGAATCCGCTGAAGGCCCGTGAGAGGAAGTCTCAGCGCTCCGTCGCCCGCCTGATCGCTCGGCGTCGAGAGGCCGGCGGCGGCGCGTCCGACGGAGGCGAGCCCCGCTCGGCAGTCGCCGCGCGGGGGACTCCCTCGACGTCGAGAGGGACTGTCTCGACGTCGAGCGACCGGTCGGCGGGAGCGCTCGGAGGGGCGTCCGGGGCCACCCCGGAAAGGGTGCCGCCAGGAGCTCGCGGAAGGCCGCACATCCGCCCCAGTACTGGGATCGAAGGCCGTCGGACCCCTTCCGCCGACCTACTCTCGGAGCTGTGAACGAACTCCTGGACCCGCTCCTGCTGTCGAGATGGCAGTTCGGTCTGACGACGATCTACCACTTCCTGTTCGTGCCGCTCACGATCGGCATGGCGCTCACCGTCGCGATCTTCCAGACCTGCTGGGTGCGCACCGGGAAGGTGCACTACCTGCAGATGACGAAGTTCTTCGGGAAGCTCTTCCTGATCAACTTCGCGATGGGCGTCGTGACCGGGATCGTCCAGGAGTTCCAGTTCGGGATGAACTGGAGCGACTACTCCCGCTTCGTCGGCGACGTCTTCGGGGCCCCGCTGGCGTTCGAGGGCCTGCTCGCCTTCTTCCTCGAGGCGACCTTCATCGGCCTCTGGATCTTCGGCTGGGACAAGCTGCCCGAGAAGCTGCACCTGGCCACCATCTGGCTGACCACGCTCGGCACCACGCTCTCGGCCTACTTCATCATCGCCGCGAACGCGTTCATGCAGAACCCGGTCGGCTTCCGCATCAACGAGACCAAGGGCCGCGCGGAGCTCACCGACATCTGGGCGCTCCTCACCAACAAGGTCGCTCTCGCCGCGTTCCCGCACACGATCTTCGCCTGCTTCATGGTCTCGGCCGCCGTCATCATCAGCGTCGCGGCCTACCACCTCTCGCGGAACCAGCACCTCGAGACCATGCGCCCCGCGCTGAGGTTCGGCGCCTGGATGATGCTCGTCAGCGGCGGCCTGACCCTGTTCACCGGCGACTCGCTCGGCCTCGCGATGGTCGACACGCAGCCGATGAAGATGGCGGCCGCGGAGGCGCTCTACAGGACCTCCACGGGCGTCGACGCCTCCTTCTCCGTCTTCACCTGGGGCACGCCGGACGGCTCGAGCGAGCTGTTCTCGATCCGCATCCCCTACCTGCTCTCCTTCCTCTCGACGCACACCTTCACCGGCACGGTCGAAGGCATCAACGACCTCCAGGCGCAGTACACCCAGGTCTACGGACCCGGCGACTACACGCCGATCATCTGGGTCACCTACTGGTCGTTCCGCTGGATGATGGCCCTCGGCGTCCTGGCCATCGGCATCGCCGCGGCCGGCCTCTGGTTCACCCGGAAGGGCCGCGAGCCGAAGCAGTGGATGTGGAAGGTCGCGATCTGGGCCGCCCCGCTGCCGTTGATGGCGATGATCGTGGGCTGGGTCTTCACCGAGATGGGCCGCCAGCCGTGGCTCGTGTTCGGACTGCTGAAGACCGCCGACGGAGTCTCGCCCGGAGTGAGCGGCCTCGAGGTCCTGACCTCGCTGCTCGCCTTCACCGCGATCTACGGCACGCTCGCCGTGGTCGAGTTCCGCCTGATCAAGCGGGCCGCGCAGGCCGGTCCCGACGACGCTCCCGAGGTCGACGAGGAGAGCGGTCGCCCGCAGCTCGTCGGCACCGTCTACTAGGAGGCACCCCTCATGGATCTCGCCGTTCTCTGGTTCTGGATCGTCGCGTTCTTCTTCATCGGCTACTTCGTCCTCGACGGGTTCGACTTCGGCGTCGGCATGTCGCTCCCTTTCCTCGGGCGCGACGACACCGACCGCCGCGTGCTGATCAACACGATCGGCCCGGTGTGGGACCTGAACGAGACGTGGGTGATCGTCGCCGGCGCCGCCCTGTTCGCCGCGTTCCCGGAGTGGTACGCCACGCTCTTCAGCGGGTTCTACCTGCCGCTTCTGCTCATCCTGCTCGCGCTGATCGCCCGCGGCGTCTCGTTCGAGTACCGGCACCAGCGTCCGGAGGCGCAGTGGAAGCGGCGCTTCGACACGATGATCGTCGTCGGCTCCGCGGTGCCCGCCTTCCTCTGGGGCGTGGCCTTCGCGAACATCGTGCAGGGCGTCCCGATGGACGCCGACCACAACTTCACCGGCACCGTCCTGGACCTGCTGAACCCCTACGCGCTCCTGGGCGGAGCGACGACCCTCCTGCTCTTCTTCACGCACGGAGTCGTCTTCGTCGCCCTGAAGACGGAGGGGGAGATCCGCGAGCGTGCGCGCCGCCTGGCGACCCGCGCGGGGCTGCTCACCGTGGTCGTCGCCGCGGTCTTCCTGGCCTGGACCAACCTCGGCCAGGGGAGCACCGCCTCCTGGGCGCTCTCGGCGGGCGCGGCCGCGACCCTCGTCGGCGGCTGGCTCGCCGTCACACGGGGCCGGGAGGGACGCGCCTTCGCGCTGCTGGCCGGCACCATCGCGCTCGCCGTGCTCGCCCTCTTCGCGACGCTGTTCCCCGCGGTGATGCCGGCCTCGAACGTCCCCGCCTACGGGCTGACGATCGAGAACGCCTCCAGCACGCCCTATACGCTGGCGGTCATGAGTTGGACCGCCCTGGTGTTCGTGCCGCTCATCGTCGGCTACCAGGCCTGGACCTACTGGATCTTCCGCAAGCGCATCAGCCGCGCGCACATCCCGGTCGACGCCCACTGACGTGAAGCCCCTCGATCCGCGCCTGCTCCGCTACGCCCGGGCGGCCCGCGTGTTCCTCCTGCTCGGCGGGGTGCTCGCGCTGGCGAGGACCCTGGCGATCGTCGCCTTCGCGTGGCTCGTGGCGCAGCTGGTGGCCGGTGCGGTCGACGGGAGGAGCGCCGACGATCTCGCGCCGCTGCTGGCCGCCCTGCTCGCGGTCGTCGCGGCGCGGGCGGCTCTCGCCTGGGCGACCGAGGTGAACGCGGTGCGCGGAGGAGCAGGAGCGAAGGCGCAGCTGCGGCAGGCGGTCCTCGCCGCACTGGTCGAGCTCGGCCCGGCGGGCCGCTCCGAAGGGGGCTCGGGCGGGGTCGTCGCGCTGCTGGGTGGCGGACTGGACTCCCTCGACGGCTACTTCGCCCGCTACCTCCCGCAGCTGATCGCCACCGCGGTGGCGACGCCGCTCCTGACGCTCGTGGTCTTCCTCGCCGATCCGCTCAGCGCGGTGTTCCTGGTGGTGACCCTGCCGCTCATCCCGGTGTTCATGGTGCTGATCGGCTGGGCGACCCAGGCCGTGCAGGCGCGGCAGTGGGAGCGGCTGCAGGCCCTCGCGTCCGGCTTCGTCGACACCGTCGGCGGCCTCGCGACGCTCAAGATCTTCGGGCGGGCCGAGCGGCAGGCGACGCGGATCCGCGCGCTGACCGAGGACTACCGCGTGCACACGATGAAGGTGCTGCGAGTGACCTTCGTCAGCGGCTTCGTGCTGGAGCTCGCCGGCTCGCTCTCGGTCGCACTGGTCGCCGTCTCGATCGGGCTGCGGCTCGTCGACGGCTCGCTGGGGCTGGCCGTCGGGCTGTTCGTCCTGGTGCTGGCGCCGGACGTGTTCCTGCCGGTGCGCCAGGTCGGTGCCGAGTTCCATGCGGCGGCCGACGGGGTGCAGGCGGCGGACCGCGCCTTCGCCGTCCTCGAGTGCGCGGCGGCCCTGCCCCCTCGCGGGAAGGCTCCGGCGGCGACGGGGGCGCTCGAGCTGCGGGGTCTCGCGGTCGACGACGGACGCGGGCGGACGCTCGCTCCTGTCGACGCGGTGCTCCCCGTCGGGTCGATCACCGCGGTGACCGGGCCCAGCGGGTCCGGGAAGTCGACGCTGCTCGCCGCGCTCGCGGGCTTCGTGCCCTTCTCGGGCACGCTGCTGCTCGGCGGGTCGCCGGTCGCGGATCTGCGGTCGACGCTCGCCTGGGCGGGCCAGCGGCCCGACCTGCTCCCGGGGAGCGTCGCCTCCGCCGTCGGGCTCGGAGCACTCTCGCCGGACCCCGAGCGCGTGCGGCGGGCCCTGGCGATCGCCGCGGTCGACGTGGACCCCGAGCGTCGGCTCGACGCCGAGGGGACGGGCCTCTCGGGCGGGCAGAGCGCCCGTGTCGCCGTCGCCCGCGCTGTGCACCGCCTGCTCGAGCGCGGGTGCGCGGTGCTGGCCCTGGACGAGCCGACCGCCGCCCTCGACGAGGAGTCCGAGCGGGCGCTGCTCGCCGGACTCCGGACGCTGGCGGAGAGCGGGACGATCGTCGTCGTCGCCAGCCACCGGCCGGCGACCGTCGCGGCGGCCGACGCCGTGATCGCCCTGGCGCCGGCGGGGGCGGTCGCGAGGTGAACCGCTCCGACGTCCTCCGCGCCGCGATGCCCGGGCCGCGCCGCTTCCTGCCGGGTCTGTCCTTCGGGCTGCTCTCCTCCTCGGCCGTCGTGGCGCTGCTGGCCTGCTCGGCCTGGCTGATCGTCCGCGCGGCCGAGCAGCCGCCGATCCTGTTCCTCTCCATGGCCGTCGTGGGCGTGCGGGCGTTCGCGCTGGCGCGGGCCTTCTTCCGCTACCTCGAGCGGCTGACCGGCCACGACGCCGCCTTCCGCGCGCTCGCGGAGCTCCGGGCGGGCGTCTACGAGCGCCTGGTGCCGGTCGCGCCGGACGGGCTGGGCCGCGTGCGCCGCGGCGACCTGGTCTCCCGGGTGGTGGCGGACGTCGACGCCCAGCAGGACGTGCCGCTGCGCGTCGTGCAGCCGCTGGTCGTCGCGGCGCTGGTCGCTGCGGTCTCCGTGGTCGGCGTCTGGCTGCTGCTGCCGGCGATGGGCGCCGTGCTGCTGGCGCTGCTCGTCCTCGCCTTCGCCGGCGGGGCTCTGGGCGCCGGCCGGCTCTCCGCGCAGGCGGACCGCGAGCTGGCGCCGCTGCGCGGGGAGCTCGCCGAGCGCCTCAACCTGCTGGTCACCCGCCTCGACGTGCTCATCGCCTTCGATGCGGCGAGCGACGCTCTGGCGGACGTGGCACGCGCGGAGGAGTCGCTCGCCCGGGCGGCGCGTCGACGGGCGGCCTCCACCGGACTGGCCGCGGCCGTCCTCGCCCTCTGCTCGGGCGGTGCGGTCTGGGCGGGCCTCGTGCTCGGGATCCCGGTGATCGGCGACCTCGGCGGTCCGGCGCTGGGAGTCGTCGCGCTCGTGCCGCTCGCGGTGTTCGAGGTCGCCGCCGCCGCGCCGCTCGCTGTGCAGGCGGCGCGAACCGCGCTCTCGAGCGCTCAGCGCCTGGCCGATCTGGACGCCGAGGCGGCGTCGCCGGCGCTCGCGACCGACGCGGACGTGGACCCGGACGCCCCGGCTCCCCGGGGCGCCGGCATCGTCCTGCGCGACCTGTCGGTGAGCTGGCCCGGCGCGCACACGCCCGCGCTGCGGGGCGTCTCGCTCGACCTGCCGGAGGGTGCGCGCGTCCTCGTCACCGGCGGCAGCGGCTCCGGGAAGACGACGCTCGCGCACGCTCTGGTGCGCTTCCTCGACCACTCCGGCAGCTACCTCCTGGGCGGGGTCGAGGCGCGGACGCTGCCGCAGGCGGAGGTGCGGAAGCGGGTCGGACTCGTGGAGCAGCAGCCGTACCTCTTCGACGACACGATCCGGCAGAACCTCCTCTTCGCGCGGCCCGAGGCCGATGGCGCCGTGCTCGAGGCGGTGCTCGAGCGGGTCGGGCTCGGGCCCTGGGTCGCTGCACGCGGCGGGCTCGACGCGCGGGTGGGGGAGCGGGGCTCGCTCGTCTCGGGCGGCCAGGCTCAGCGGATCGCCCTCGCACGCGCACTCCTGGCCGATTTCCGCGTCCTGGTGCTGGACGAGCCGACGGCGTCGGTGGACGCTCCCGTGGCCGACGCCCTGCTCGGGGATCTGCTCCGCGCCGCCGAGGGGCGGACGGTGGTCCTGATCGCGCACCGGGTCGATCCGGGCCTGGAGTTCGACACGCGGATCCGGGTGGCGGACGGCACGGTTGCTCAGGAGTACCGGGCCGCCTGAGCAGGCGTCCGGCTCCGCGGGGCGGTCGGTCTGAGCGGCCGTTCAGCCGTGCTCCGTCCGGACCGAGGCCCGCGCCAGGGAGGCCGCGCGCGCCAGGCGCCCGCCCTCCGCCTCCCAGCGGTCGAGGACCGCGTCCGCCCGGGTCCGCGCCGCACCGCGCAGCCCGGCCAGGAGCGGAGCGACGACGTCGCGGGCCAGCGGGTCGCTCAGCTCGTCCACGCGGGAGTCGCGGACGAAGCCCTCGAGCCGGGTGAGGTCGGAGCCGCGCAGCCACTCGGCTCGGGACTGCAGCAGCACGACGGCCGCCAGCCGCGGCTCGAACACCGCCTGCTCCCACAGCTCGGAGGAGAGGGCGGTCACGTCGTCGTGCTCGAGCGAGCGGAACTTCCTCAGCGCGTCGCGGACGGTGCCGCGGACCGCCCCGACCGAGGCGCCCGTCGAGTCGAGCCCTGATCCCAGGCGCTCGCGCACGTCCTGCGCGCGCCAGACGTCGCCCTCGTACTCCAGGGCCGAGCGGATGAAGTCGCCGGGGTCGCTCACCCCTCCATCATGCGTCGCGCGTCAGCCCCTGCTGGCCCAGACGGCCCGTCCGATGCCGTCGTACTCGACGAGGCGGCCGTCGTCCTGCAGCACGAGGCGGTAGGGCGCGACGACGCCGCTCTGGCCGATGCCGAAGGAGATCCTCGGGAACCGCAGCCAGAGGATCCGGGAGTCGGCCACGTCGAGCCGGCCCTCGGAGCTCATCGAGAAGGCGGCGCCGGAGGCGGAGGAGGTGTTCGTCGCCCAGTCCGCGCCGTTCGGCCCGTAGACGACGAAGTTGCCGTCGCGCTGCATCTCGGCCCGCCACTGCCCGCTCGCCGAGGTCAGCCGCGTGCCCGCGACGACGAGGCCGCTCGGGGAGAGCGAGTCGCGCACGACGAGCGCAGCACTGCTCCAGAGGACGCCGGAGTCGTCCGCGATCCGGAGATCGCCCTCGCGGAGGACCATCGTGGCGCCCGGCTCGCCGGACGTGTCCGAGGCCCAGACGGGCGCGCCGTCCGCGGTGTAGACCACGGCGTTCCCGTCGTCCTGCATCCGGAGGACGTTGCCCCGGCCGCGGGTGCCGCTCGCCCAGAGAGCCCCGCCCTGCCCGTAGACGACGAGGTTGCCGTCCGCCTGCATCACCGCCGTGGTGCCTCCCGGGGTGGCGAGCCGGTTCCCCGCGTAGAGGGTGCTGCCGCGGCGGAGGGTGTCGGTGCGCGGCTCGTCGATCCGGCCGCCGATGCTGCTGGCCCACGCGGCCGAGCCGCTGCGGCGGTAGATGACGAGATTGCCGTCGTCCTGCATCCGCAGCTCGCCGCCGGGGTCGGCCACCGTGCCGCTCGCCCAGACCGGGCGCCCGTCCGCGGCGTACACGACGAGGTTGCCGTCGTCCTGCATCCGCAGGCTGTCGCCGCGCCCCTGCGTGCCCGAGGCCCAGGTGGGACGGCCGCCGGCGGCGTAGACCACGGCGTTGCCGTCGGTCTGCATCACGAGGGAGGAGGCGCCGTCGGGGGACACCAGGCGCTCGCCGCGCGCGAGCTGCTCGCCGGCACGGAGGACCGCGGCGGAGGCGACGGCGGAGGACGCCGAGGGCGGGGCCTCGACCGCGGCGGCGGGCAGCGAGCCCAGCAGGAGCGCGCCCGTGGCGGCGAGCGCCGAGAGGGAGGCGGTCAGGGAGCGGCCGGAGGGGAGGTGCGTCATCGCAGGGGTCCTGTCGGGGAGGGCGGCGGGGTCGGGGGAATCGTCCCACGGCGGGGGAGACGACGACGCCCCCCGGTCCGGGGACCAGGGGGCGTCGTGGCGGAGGGGCGTCAGCCGCGGCTGGCCCAGACCGCGCGGCGGCTGTCGTACTCGACGAGGTTGCCGTCGTCCTGCATGACGAGCTTGTAGGGGCCGACCGACGCGGCGGGCGGGACGACCGACCATCCGCTCGTCGTCTCGGTGCCCACGGCGATCTGCCCGCTGGTGTCGAGGGCGAAGAAGCCGCCTGCGCGGGTGGTCTTCGACGCCCAGATCGGGCCGTTCTTGCCGTAGACGACGAAGTTGCCGTCCGCCTGCATCACCGCTCGGTAGACGCCGTTCGCGGAGCGGAGGAAGCTGCCCGCCTCGAGCGAGTTCGCCGCGTAGAGGGTGGTCGAGGGGAAGGCGGCCTGGCTGGTCCAGATCACGTCGTCGGACGGGTTCACGATGATCAGCGAGCCGGCGTTGTTGATGCCCAGGCGGAGGTCCTTGCCGCGCGTGCCCGAGAACCACTTGACGGAGCCGTCGGAGCCGTAGACGACGGCGTTGCCGTCCTTCTGCATGGTGATGCGGTTGCCGGAGCCGCCGGTGCCGGTGCCCCAGACGGCGCCCTGGGGGCCGTAGCCGACGAAGTTGCCGTCGTTCTGCATGACGGCGCTGAAGCGGCCGTCGGCGGAGGTGAGCTGGTGGACGGGGCGGAGGGTCTGCTCCGTGAACAGCGTGTCGGTCACCGGCTCGGCGATGACGCGGCGGACGCTGCTCGCCCAGGCGGGCGAGCTGTTCTCGCGGTAGACGACGAGGTTGCCGTCGGGCTGCATGATCACCGAGGCGCCCGCTTCGTTGATCGTGTTCGTGCTCCACACGGGGCCGCCCTTGGCGGAGTAGACGACCATGTTGCCGTCGGTCTGCATGACCAGGTGGTCGCCGCGGCCCTGGGTGTTCGTCGCGAAGGTGGGGCGGCCCTGCGGGTCGTAGACCACCGCGTTGCCGTCGGTCTGCATCCGGAACGAGTAGCCGTTCGTGCCCGAGACGATCCGCTGTCCGGCGGCCAGCTCCTCGCCGCCGACGAGGGCGTTGTAGTAGCTGACGGCCGCGCGGGCGGTCTGCTGGGCGGCCTCGGGCGACTCGCTCGCGGGAGCGAGGCCGGTCGGCGCCTCCTCGGAGGAGGACAGGGGCTTCTGCGGGTTCTCCGCGGCGAGCGCCGGTCCGTCCGCCCAGGCGGTCGCCAGCCGCAGACCGTGCAGGGCGTTGGCCGTCCAGACCTCACGGCCCTCGAGCGACTCCGGCTCGGCCGGGGCCTCGATCACGTCCACGCCGAGCGCGCCGGCGAGCACCGAGACGGTGCGAGCCGTCACGCTGCGCACGCGGGTGCTCGTCGCCGGAGGGACGACCAGCGCGTCGCCCAGCCACCACAGGATCGCGCTGCTCGCTCCGTCGATGACGGCGCCCTCGGCGTCGAGCAGCACGGCCTCGTCCGCTCCCGCGGCGTGCGCGCGCGTCCGCAGGAGGGCGAGACGTGCGATGTCCGGCCCCTTCCAGGACGGTGTCCGGCGCGGATCCACGGGGCTCGTCCACAGCACCACCGAGCGGGTCGTCGGCGGGGCGGGTCGCAGCCGGAGCCGCAGGGCGCCTCCCGAGAGCTCGACGCGCGGGAAGGACCGGCCCTCGCGGGGCAGGGCGGCGATCGCGGCGTGGAGGAAAGGCTCGACGTCCGGGTGCCCGCCCGCCGAAGCGACGGAGGCGGCGAACCGCTCGCGGTGCAGGTCGAGCCCGCGGACGCGTCCCTCGTCCACCAGCCAGGAGTCGGCCGCGTCCAGGGAGGTGCCGGGCGGCTCGGGAACACTCGTCAGGGCCCGCCCGTCCCACTCCCGAACCTGCTCGCCGTCCACGACCGCCTACGCTAGCCCAGTGGTCTCGGAGGATCGGCACGTCCGCTCGATCGAGCTGCCCTGGGTCGATCCGGAGCTCGCGCACCACGCCCTGTTCGCCACGGCCGAGGCGTCGTTCTGGCTGGACTCGGGCCTCGGAGCGACGAGCGGCCGCTCCTACCTCGGCGCGTGCGCCCGCGGGGACGTGCTCCTCGTCGAGGCCGGCGGCGACGTGGCGGCGGCGCTCGCCGCGGTCGACGACGAGGCCCCGGCGGGCGACCGCGCGCTCGGCCGCTACGGCTGGATCTCCTACGAGGCGGGAGCAGCCTCCGTCTCCCTGCCCTCGGCGCCGACCGGCCCCGCGGATCCGCCGGCCCTCGCCCTGCTCCGGGGCGACCCCGTGCTCGAGTTCGACCACGGGGCCCGGACCGTCCGCCTGGTCGCCACGGGAGACGTGCAGGAGCTCACCGCGCGCCTGCTCGAGCTCGTCGGGGCGCCCGCACCCGCGGACCCCGCGGATCCCGAGCCCGCCGGCGTCCCGGTCCGCCGCCACTCCGCCGCCGAGTACACGGCGCTGATCGGCCGCTGCCAGGAGGCCATCCGCGCGGGGGACGCCTACCAGCTCTGCCTCACCGACGAGATCGTCGTCGAGGGCCGGTTCGATCCGGTCGAGGCGTACCGTCGCCTCCGCCGCTCCAGCCCGAGCCATCACGGCGGGCTGATCCGCCTCGGCCCGCTCGCGCTCGTCAGCGCCTCGCCCGAGCGGTTCCTCACCGGCGGGGCCGATGGACGCGTCGCCACGCATCCCATCAAGGGCACGCGCCCCCGGGGCTGGGACGCCGACGAGGACCGCGCGCTCCGGGACGAGCTCGTGTCGAGCGTGAAGGAGCGGGCCGAGAACGTGATGATCGTGGACCTCGTCCGCAACGACCTCGCCCGGATCGCCGCCCCCGGCTCCGTCGTCGTCGACCGCCTGCTCGAGGTGGAGAGCTACCCGCACGTCCACCAGCTGGTCAGCGAGGTCTCGGCCCGCCGCGCGCCGGGCGTCGGGATCGCCGAGCTGATCGCGGCCCTCTTCCCGGCCGGCTCGATGACGGGAGCGCCCAAGCGCCGGGCGGTGGAGCTGCTGCGGGAGTGGGAGGGCGGTCCCCGCGGCGTCTACTCCGGCGCCTTCGGCCGCCTGGGCTCGGACGGCTCGCTGGACCTCGCGATGACCATCCGCACCCTCGTGCTCGACGGCGAGCGCGCCCGCCTGGGGACCGGCGGCGGCATCACCGCCCTCTCGGTGCCGGAGGAGGAGGTCGAGGAGACGCGGCTGAAGGCGCGGGCGCTCCTCGCGGTGCTGGGCGCCGCCGAGGAGTGAGCGGGCGCCGCGTTCGTCTGCCGTGCGCGCAGGGCCAGTAGGGTTGATGGTCGAACGCAGCCGCCCACGCGTGCGCGTTCTCCCCCTCCTTCAGAAGTGAGAAGCACCTGTGGCAGAAGACACCTCCCGGCAGACCGGCGCGAGCGACGAGGAGCGCTACGACTTCCGAGCGCTCCAGGAGAAGTGGCTCCCGATCTGGGAGGAGACGCGCCCGTTCGCGACGGACGACCCCGACGACAAGCGCCCCCGCAAGTACGTGCTCGACATGTTCCCGTACCCCTCGGGCGACCTGCACATGGGCCACGCCGAGGCGTACGCGCTCGGAGACGTGATCGCGCGCTACTGGCGCCAGCAGGGCTTCAACGTCCTCCACCCGATCGGCTGGGACAGCTTCGGCCTGCCCGCCGAGAACGCCGCGATCAAGCGCGGGCTGAACCCGGTCACCTGGACCTACGACAACATCGAGCAGCAGAAGCGCTCGATGAAGCGCTACGCCGCGTCCTTCGACTGGGACCGCGTGCTGCACACCTCCGACCCCGAGTACTACAAGTGGAACCAGTGGCTGTTCCTCAAGATGTACGAGAAGGGCCTCGCCTACCGCAAGGACAGCTGGGTCAACTGGGACCCGGTGGACCAGACGGTCCTGGCGAACGAGCAGGTCCTGGCGGACGGCACCTCCGAGCGCTCCGGCGCGGTCGTGGTCAAGAAGAAGCTCACGCAGTGGTACTTCAAGATCACCGACTACGCCGACCGGCTGCTCGACGACCTGAACCAGCTCGAGGGCTCCTGGCCGTCGAAGGTCATCGCCATGCAGCGCAACTGGATCGGCCGCTCCATCGGCGCCGACGTCGAGTTCGAGATCGAGGGCCGCGACGAGCGCGTCACCGTCTTCACCACGCGCCCCGACACGCTCTACGGGGCGACCTTCATGGTCGTCGCGCCCGACTCCGACCTCGCCTCCGAGCTGGTCGAGGGCTCCGAGCCCGCGATCCGCGACGCGTTCCGCAGCTACCTCGAGACGGTGCAGAAGTCGAGCGAGATCGAGCGCCTGACCGCCGACCGCCCCAAGACCGGCGTGTTCCTCGGCCGCTACGCGGTGAACCCCGTGAACGGCGAGCGGCTGCCGATCTGGGCCGCCGACTACGTCCTCTCGGACTACGGCCACGGAGCCGTCATGGCCGTGCCCGCGCACGACCAGCGCGACCTCGACTTCGCCCGCGCCTTCGACCTGCCCGTGCGCGTGGTCGTCGACACCAACGCGTCCGTCACCGGGGCGATCCCGGTCATCCCGGAGGACCCGGAGGAGCTGGCCGCGCTCGAGAAGGAGTACTCGCTCGACCCCGCCACGACCGGCGAGGCGCTGACCGGCGACGGCCGCCTGATCAACTCCGGGCCGCTCGACGGGCTCTCCAAGCGCACCGCCATCGAGCGCGTCATCAGGATGCTCGAGGAGCGCGGCCGCGGCCGCTCGGCCAAGAACTACCGCCTGCGCGACTGGCTGATCTCGCGTCAGCGCTACTGGGGCACCCCCATCCCGATCATCCACGGAGCCGACGGCGAGCTCGTGCCGGTTCCCGAGGACCAGCTGCCCGTCGTCCTGCCCTCCACCGACGGTCTCGACCTGCAGCCGAAGGGCTCGTCGCCGCTCGGAGCGGCGGAGGACTGGGTGAACGTGCCGCACCCGGTGGACGGCTCGCCCGCCCGCCGCGACCCGGACACGATGGACACCTTCGTCGACTCCTCGTGGTACTTCCTCCGCTTCCTCTCGCCGAAGGACGACACGCAGGCCTTCGATCCGAAGCTCGCCGAGAAGTGGGCGCCCGTCGACCAGTACGTCGGGGGCGTGACGCACGCGATCCTGCACCTGCTGTACGCGCGCTTCATCACCAAGGTGCTGTTCGACCTGGGCTACGTGTCGTTCACGGAGCCGTTCACGGCGCTGCTGAACCAGGGCATGGTGCAGATGGACGGCGCGGCGATGTCCAAGTCGAAGGGCAACATCGTCCGCCTCTCGGACCAGCTGGACGAGTTCGGCGTCGACGCCGTGCGCCTGACGATGGCGTTCGCCGGCCCGCCCGAGGACGACATCGACTGGGCCGACGTCTCGCCCGGCGGCAGCGCGAAGTTCCTCGCCCGCGCCTGGCGCCTGGCGAAGGACGTCACCTCGAGGCCCGACGTCGAGTGGAAGTCGGGCGACGCGGCTCTGCGCCGCCAGACCCACCGCTTCCTCGCGGAGTCCCCGTCGCTGATCGAGGCGTTCAAGTTCAACGTCGTGGTCGCGCGGCTGATGGAGCTCGTCAACGCGACCCGCAAGGTCGTCGACTCGGGCGCCGGGGCCGGGGACCCCGCGGTCCGCGAGGCGGTCGAGGTGGTCGCGATGGCCCTCAACCTGTTCGCGCCGTACACGGCGGAGGACATGTGGCACCGCCTGGGCTACGAGGGCACCGTCGCGCACGCGCTGTGGCGCAAGGCCGACCCGTCGCTGCTGGTCGAGGAGAAGGTCACGGCGATCCTGCAGGTCGACGGCAAGGTCCGCGACCGGCTCGAGGTCTCGCCGAAGATCTCCTCCGACGAGCTCGAGGAGAAGGCGCGGGCCACGGCCGGCGTCGCCCGGGCTCTCGTCGGCCGCGAGGTCGTGAAGGCGATCGTGCGGGCGCCGCGCCTGGTGAACCTGGTGACGAAGGCGGTCTAGCCGCCGATCCGTCCCGACGGGGCTCCTCCTCTCGCGGGAGGGGCCCCGTCGTGCGTTCTGCGCCGGTGCTGCCCTCTCCTCCACAGGGAGGCGATCCGGCGGGCTCTCCCCGGATCGGCGTCGGCGGCCGCTCCGGGCGGGGACACGGGTCCTACCGTCGGCGGATGCCAGAGACCAGCGGGACGGACGACGAGCAGCTGACGGCGCTGCTGCGGCCTCGGCGCTCCCGCCCGCGCTGGCGCGTGGGAGTGGGAGCGGCGGTCGTGCTCGTCATCGGCGCCGCGGTGGTCGCGGTGCTGCTCGCGGGAGCACGGTCGAGCGGTCATGAGCGGGTCCTGGAGCCCGCCGTATCGACGAGCGCGCCCGCTGCTGCGGTGGTCGAGTCGCTGTACGTGCACGTGGCCGGGGAGGTCGCCTCTCCCGGGCTGTACGTCCTGTCGCCGGAGGCGCGGGTGGCGGACGCGGTCGCCGCCGCCGGAGGGTTCCAGGAGTCGGCGGAGCGCGCGGCGGTCAACCTGGCCCGGAGGCTCGTGGACGGCGAGCAGATCGTCGTGCCGGCCGTGGGAGCGGCGCCGGCCGCGGCGGGAGCGGCTCCGGGCGGGGCCGCTCCAGGAGGGGCCTCCGCCGCCGGATCCGTGCTGAGCCTGAGCACGGCGACGGCGGCCCAGCTGGAGGAGCTGCCCGAGATCGGCCCGGCGACCGCGAAGAAGATCGTCGCCCACCGGGAGGCGAACGGCCCGTTCTCCTCTGTCGACCAGCTGCTCGAGGTCCCCGGGATCGGCGAGAAGACGCTCGCCGCGTTCCGCGACCAGGTCGCGCCGTGAGGAGCGTGCGGGCGGCGGACCTGCGGCTCCTGCCGGCAGCGGTGGCCGCCTGGACCACCGCGTGGGCGGCCGGGATGCTGCCGGTCGCGGCAGTGCTCGACGGGGGCCTCTCGTGGTGCGCCGCGGGCTGGGTGCTGCTCGGGGCGGCGTGCGTCCTGCTCCGGCGCGGCCTCGGCGGGCGGCTGGTCGGAGCGGTGCTCGTCGGGGGCGCGGGTGCCGCCCTCGCCCTCACCTCCGTCGTCGCCGCGGCGCCCGGTGACCACCCGGCGTCGCTGCGGCAGGCACAGGAGGATCGCGCCCTCACCCCGGTCACCGTGCGCGTCGACACGGGTGCCCGACCGCTCGCGACCGGGGGAGTGTGGTTCGACGCGACGGCGCTGCGGGTGGGAGACGCGTCGACCGCGGCCCCCGTCCGCGTGCTGCTCGCCGATCCCGGCGGTCGGCTGCCGGTGGGCGCCGAGCTCGACCTGGAGGCGCGTGCTGCGGCGCAGGAGGCGCCCGTCGGCGAGGCGACGATGCTGAGGGCGGCGTCCGTTCAGGACCGGCACGGTCCCGGGGGAGCGGCGGCCGTCGCGGAGGTGCTGCGCTCGCGCTTCCTCGAACGCGCGGCGCTGGTCGGCGGCGATGTGGCGGGGCTGCTGCCGGGCCTCGCGACCGGCGACACGTCCGCGCTCGACGCGGGGCTCGAGGAGGCGATGCGCACCGCGTCGCTCACCCACCTGACCGCCGTCTCGGGCGCCAACTGCGCCGTGGTGGTGGTCGCCGGCTGGACGATCGCGGCGCTCCTCGGCGCCGGGCGCCGCCTCCGGACCGTCGCCGCCCTCGCCCTGCTCGCCGGCTTCGTCGTGCTGGTGACCCCCGAGCCGAGCGTGGTGCGGGCCGCCGTGATGGCGACGGTGGTCCTCCTCGCGCGGCTCGGGCGTCGCTCCGGAGCGGCCGTGCCCGCTCTGCTCGCGACCGTCGTCCTCCTCGTGGCCGCCGACCCCTCGATCGCGGGGAGGCTCGGCTTCGTGCTGTCCGTCCTCGCCACCGCCGGACTCCTGCTGCTCGCCGAGCCGATCGCGGGCGCTCTCGGGCGGGTGCTGCCCCGGCCTCTCGCCCTGCTGCTCGCGGTGCCGACCGCGGCGCAGCTCGCCTGCCAGCCCGTGCTGCTGCTCGTGGACCCGTCGGTGCCGGTGTACGGGGTGCTCGCCAACCTGCTCGCCGAGCCCGCGGCACCCGCCGCGACCGGGCTCGGGCTCGTCGGCTGCCTGCTCGCTCCCTGGTGGCCCGGAGCCGCCGACGCGGCGATCCGTCTCGCCGCCGTTCCCGCCTGGTGGATCGCCTCGATCGCCCGCGCCGTCGACTCGTGGCCCGCTCCGAGGATCGCCTGGTGGCCCGGCGTGGGAGGAGCGCTCGCGCTCACCGTGCTGACCCTGCTCGCCCTCGTGCTCGTCACGCAGTCGCCGCGGCTCGCGCGGGTGCGCCGGATCGCCGCCGTCGGGCTGGCGTGCGCGATCGCGGCCGCCGGCGGCACCACCGTCGCCACGCCGCTCCTCCGCGCCGCCTCGGTTCCCGAGGACTGGCGTGTCGCGATGTGCGACGTCGGGCAGGGCGACGCGGTCCTCCTCCGCGGAGACGCGGGCGTGCTGCTCGTCGACACGGGGCCCGAGCCCGCACCGCTCGAGGCCTGCCTCCGCCTGATGGGAGTGGACCGGATCCCGCTGCTGGTGCTCACTCACTACGACCTCGACCACGTCGGCGGGCTCCACGCCGTCCTCGGACGGACCGATGCCGCGCTCGTCGGGCCCGCCGCGGGCCGCGACGACGAGCGCGACCGGGCGGCGCTCACCGGCGCCGGGGTCGCCGTGCAGGAGGCGGTCCGCGGCGACAGCGGCGCGCTCGGCTCGCTGCGCTGGCGGGTCGAGTGGCCGGAGCGGCGGAGCGCGCTGCGGGGCAACGAGGCGAGCGTGACCCTCCGGGTCGACATCGGCGCGGACGCCCGCGGCGGCCCGCTCTCCGTCGCACTCCTGGGCGACCTCGGCGAGCAGGAGCAGGGGCGCGTCTCCCGACTGCCGGTCGGCCGGGTCGACGTCGTCAAGGTCGCGCATCACGGCTCCGCCGACCAGTCGCCCGCCCTCTACGACGCGCTCGGCGCGAGCGTCGGGCTGATCTCCGTCGGGGCGGAGAACGACTACGGGCATCCGAATCCGTCGCTCCTCGCTCTGCTGGCCGAGCGCGGGGTCGAGGCGCTGAGGTCGGATGTCGAGGGTACGGTCGTGCTCGCGTCCCGCAGCGACGGGATCGCGGTCTGGGTGAGCGGCGCGACGGCTCCCGCGGCGGCCTCGGGGCGCCGTGAGCGGGCCGTAGGGTGGAGGGCGCTCGGACGGGCGCGGCACGGAAGGACACGGCATGGCAGGCAGGGCCCCGGCGCGCGCGAAGGCAGCGCCCTCGAAGGCGGCGATCCCGCAGCTCGCCTGGAACCAGACCCGGCCGGCGCCGATCGTGCTGATCACCGGCCCGGAGCAGTTCCTCGCCGACCGCGCGCTGCGCTTCCTCCGCGAGTTCCTCCGGGCCGAGGACCCGAGCCTCGAGGTCAGCGACATCGACGCCGGCGGCTACGCGCCGGGGGAGCTGCTGACGCTCGCGAGCCCGTCCCTCTTCGACGAGCCCCGCCTCATCCGCGTCTCGAACGTCGAGAAGTGCACGGACGCGTTCCTCCTCGAGACCCTCGACTACCTCTCGGCGCCCGCGGACGGGGCGACCCTGGTGCTCCGCCACGGCGGCGGCAACCGGGGCAAGAAGCTCCTCGACGCCATCCGCTCGGGCACGGGCGGCGGCATCGAGATCGTCTGCGCCGAGCTCAAGCGCGAGAGCGACAAGGTCGACTTCGCGATCGCCGAGTTCCGCACCGCCGGCCGCACGGCGACCACCGGTGCCGTCCGAGCCCTGGTGTCTGCCTTCTCCGACGACCTCGACGAGCTCGCGTCGGCGTGCCAGCAGCTGCTGTCCGACGTCACCGGCGAGATCACCGAGGCGACCGTCGCGAAGTACTACGGCGGCCGCGTCGAGACCACGGCCTTCACCGTCGCCGACTCGGCGATCGCGGGCCGTCACGGCGAGGCGCTGCTCGGGCTCCGCCACGCCCTCGCCTCCGGTGCCGACCCGGTACCGATCGTCGCCGCGTTCGCGAGCAAGCTGCGGACCATGGCGAAGGTCGCCGGCTCGCGCGAGGGCTCGGGCCAGGTCGCCTCGCGTCTGGGCCTCGCTCCGTGGCAGGTGGACCGGGCCCGGCGCGACCTGCAGGGCTGGACCGGCGAGGGCCTCGGCACCGCGATCCTGACGGTCGCCGACGCCGACGCGAACGTGAAGGGCGCCACCCGCGACCCCGTGTACGCCCTCGAGCGCATGGTCTCCGTCGTCTCCGCCCGGGGCCTCTGACCCGCCCGAAAGGCCCTGCTCCCGCGATCAGCACCGACCTCGTCCCCGGCGGGTCTCGACCCGCCGCTCCGCGGCTACTCGACCAGCAGTGAGGGGATCACCTCCCCTCGCAGGGTCGCACCGCGGCCGACGAAGAGTCGGACGACGACCCCGCAGGGTCACCGGCGACCCGCGTGTCAGCGGATCGTCGTACCCGGAACGGAACCCGCTCCTCCCACCGTGACCATGCGCGGAAGCCGACTGCGCGACGGGCGACGAGGCACGAGGAGCCCGTCGAGATCGGTGCGGGTCACCGGCGATCCGCGTGCGAGCGGATCGTCGTACCTTGAACGCTCCCCGCTCCTCCCACCGCGACCGTCATGAGACCCGACCGCGCCACGTCCGATGGACGACGAAGCGTCGCCCGTCGACCTCGCAGGGTCACCGGCGACCCGCGTGCGAGCGGATCGTCGTACCCGGAACGAAACCCGCTCCTCCCACCGCGACCACCCCTGTAAGCCGACCGCGCAACGGCCGACGAGGCACGAGGAGCCCGTCGACCGCGAAGCGGAAACGACGAAGGGCCCGGCCAGAGGCCGGACCCTTCGTCGTTGCAGCTTCGCGCAGTACTACAGCGCGGCGACCTGCTTCGCGATGGCCGACTTGCGGTTCGCGGCCTGGTTCTTGTGGATGACGCCCTTGCTGGCGGCCTTGTCGAGCTTCTTGGCGGCGAAGGCGAGGGCGGTGCCGGCCTTCTCGGTGTCGCCGGCGGCGATGGCGGTGTGGACCGAGCGGATGGCGGTCTTCAGCTCGCTCTTGACGGCCTTGTTGCGCTCGTTCGCCTTCTTGTTGGTGAGGTTGCGCTTGATCTGCGACTTGATGTTTGCCACGTGGATTACCTTCTTCTCGGATGTGCGTGTGTGCAGCCGGCTACTCGACGGAGTGCCCCTTCCGCGGGCGTCTGAACGCCCTGCGGTGCGACTGGAGGTCGCCGGCTTCTGATCACTCCACGCCTGCCGGGTGTCCGGAGGGGGAGCGCAAGCCAACAAGGAACTTTAGCGCACCCGTCGTCACCCTTCAACCGCGCCGCGCCCGCGGGTGCGGCGCCGTCCGGGTCGGGGCCGCCGGGGCGACACGCCGGGGGAGGCGGACCGCCGTGGCGTCTCGCGGTCCGGGCCCGCCGGTAACGTGACGCCGGTGCCCCGTCTCGCCGATCACCTCTCCGCGGTGCCGCCCTCGGGCATCCGCCACCTGTTCGAGATCGCGCTGCGGCTCGACGGAGTCACCCTCCTCGCGGTGGGCGAGCCCGACGTGCCGACCGCGCCGCACATCATCGAGGCGGCACGGGCGGCGTGGGCGGCCGACGACACCCGCTACGGGCCCAACGGCGGAGTCCCCGAGCTCCGGCGCGCCATCGTCGAGAAGCTGGCACGAGACAACGGCATCGAGGCGGACGTAGAGCAGGTCTGGGTGACCGTCGGCGCCACGCAGGCGCTGCACCAGGCGATGACGCTCCTGCTCGGGCCCGGCGACGAGGTGCTCATCCCCGACCCGGGCTACACCGTCTTCACGACCAACGCGCGGACCATCGGCGCCGTCCCCGTGCCGTACACGCTGCGCGCTGAGGACGCCTTCCTCCCCGATCCCGAGGAGGTCGAGCGCCTGATCACCGACCGGACCCGCGTCCTGATCGTCAACAGCCCGTCCAACCCGCTCGGCGTGGTGTTCCCGAGGGAGGTCCTCGAGCGCCTGCTCGACATCGCCCGGCGCCACGACCTGTGGGTGCTCAGCGACGAGGTCTACGAGTACTTCACCTACGGGCGCCCGCACGTGAGCCTCGCGGCGATCGCGCAGGAGCGCGGGGACGACGCCGACCGCGTCCTCAGCGTCTTCTCCTTCTCGAAGACCTACGCGATGACCGGCGTCCGCGTCGGCTACCTCGTGACGCCTCCCGGCTTCACGTCGATCATGGTCACGGTGCAGGAGGCGGCGATCAGCTGCGTCGCCACTCCGGACCAGCGCGCCGCCCTCGCCGCTCTGACCGGGCCGCAGGACGCGGTGGCCGCCGCCTCCGACCACTACCTCGCCAACCTGCGGCTCGCGACGGGCGTGCTCGACGAGCGGGGCATCGCCTACCGCGAGCCCGAGGGCGCGTTCTACCTGTGGATCGACATGGCGCACGCGACCGGAGGGGACGTCGCCTCCTGGGTCGAGTCGTTCCTCCTCGAGACCCTCGTCGCCGTCGCTCCCGGCAGCGCCTTCGGCCGCACCGGCGAGGGCTGGATCCGCGTCTGCCTCGCCGCTGACCCCGCGGCGCTGGAGCACGGGCTGCGCGCTCTCCCGGCCCCGGTGCGCGGATGAGCGCCGCCGAGGTGCTGGTCCGGCGCGTCCGGGCCCAGGAGTACGACGAGGTCTCGCGCCTGCGGCTCGCCGCCTACGCCCACGACTACGAGCTGGGGGAGGAGTACGCCGCCGACGTCGCCGCGGTCGCCCGGCACGACGTCGAGGGCGAGGTCTGGGTCGCCGTCGAGGGCGACGGGCGGATCCTCGCCACGGTCACCACCGCGCGCCCGGGCGCGAACCTGTACGAGCTCGGGCGTCCCGGCGAGCTGGACTGGCGGCTGCTCGCCGTCGCCCCGGAGGCACGTGGGCGGGGTCTCGGGCGGCTGCTCACCGAGTTCGTCGTGATGCTCGCCGCCGAGCGGGGCCTCCAGCGGGTCGTGATGAACAGCGGCACGCTGATGACCACCGCGCACGCCCTCTACGAGAGCATGGGCTTCGTCCGCCTCGGCGAGCGGGAGAACCCGCCCGGCGTCGAGCCCACCCGCACCTACGGATTCGATCTGTAGCCGCCGGTCCCGGCCTCCGCCGCCGGGCATGGGACACTGGTCCCACGATGTCTCCACGTGCACACTCCGGGCTCGAGCCCGCCGCGACCGATCCGGCGTCCATCCGCAACTTCTGCATCATCGCCCACATCGACCACGGCAAGTCCACCCTCGCCGACCGGATGCTCGGCATCACGGGTGTCGTCGAGGACCGGGCGATGCGCGCGCAGTACCTCGACCGCATGGACATCGAGCGCGAGCGCGGCATCACGATCAAGTCGCAGGCCGTGCGGATGCCGTGGGAGCGCGACGGGCGCACGTTCGCCCTGAACATGATCGACACTCCGGGCCACGTCGACTTCTCCTACGAGGTCAGCCGCTCGCTGGCGGCCTGCGAGGGCGCGATCCTCCTGGTCGACGCGGCGCAGGGCATCGAGGCCCAGACGCTCGCGAACCTCTACCTCGCGCTCGAGAACGACCTCACGATCATCCCGGTCCTCAACAAGATCGACCTGCCGGCCGCGGACCCCGAGAAGTACGCGAAGGAGCTCGCGAGCCTCATCGGCGGCGACCCGGACGACGTCCTCCGCGTCTCCGGCAAGACCGGCATGGGCGTCGAGGCGCTGCTCGACCGCGTCACCGAGCTCATCCCGCCGCCGGTCGGCGACCCATCCGCCCCTGCGCGCGCCATGATCTTCGACTCCGTGTACGACGCCTACCGCGGGGTCGTCACCTACGTCCGGATGATCGACGGCAAGCTCTCGCCGCGCGAGAAGATCCAGATGATGTCGACCCGCGCCACGCACGAGATCCTCGAGATCGGCGTGTCGAGCCCGGAGCCCGTCGCGACGCAGGGTCTCGCGGTCGGCGAGGTGGGATACCTGATCACCGGTGTGAAGGACGTGCGCCAGTCGAAGGTCGGCGACACCGTCACCACGGCGTCCAAGCCCGCGACGCAGGCGCTGCCCGGCTACACCGAGCCGCTCCCGATGGTCTTCTCGGGCCTGTACCCGATCGACGGCAGCGACTACCCGGACCTGCGCGAGGCCCTCGACAAGCTCAAGCTCTCGGACGCGGCGCTCGTCTACGAGCCCGAGACGTCGGTGGCGCTCGGCTTCGGCTTCCGCTGCGGCTTCCTCGGCCTCCTGCACCTCGAGATCATCACCGAGCGCCTGCAGCGCGAGTTCGGTCTCGACCTCATCACCACGGCGCCCTCGGTCATCTACGAGGTCTCGACGGAGGACAAGAAGACCGTCACCGTCACGAACCCGAGCGAGTTCCCCGTCGGGAAGATCGCCGCTGTCACGGAGCCGATCGTCAAGGCCGCGATCCTCGCGCCGAAGGACTACGTCGGCACGATCATGGAGCTCTGCCAGAGCCGCCGCGGGACCCTGATCGGCATGGAGTACCTGGGCGAGGACCGGGTCGAGATCCGCTACCACATGCCCCTCGGCGAGATCGTCTTCGACTTCTTCGACAACCTCAAGTCCAAGACCGCCGGCTACGCCTCGCTCGACTACGAGCCCGCCGGCTCGCAGGAGGCCGACCTCGTGAAGGTCGACATCCTGCTGCAGGGCGAGCAGGTCGACGCGTTCAGCGCGATCGTGCACCGGGAGAAGGCCTACGCCTACGGCGTGCTGATGACGGGGCGCCTGCGCAAGCTGATCCCGCGTCAGCAGTTCGAGGTGCCGATCCAGGCCGCCATCGGCGCCCGGATCATCGCCCGCGAGTCGATCAGCGCGATGCGCAAGGACGTCCTGGCCAAGTGCTACGGCGGCGACATCACCCGCAAGCGCAAGCTCCTCGAGAAGCAGAAGGAGGGCAAGAAGCGGATGAAGATGGTCGGCCGCGTCGAGGTCCCCCAGGAGGCGTTCATCGCCGCGCTCTCGGGCGACGTCGAGACCAAGGACAAGAAGTAGGACTCCTCCAGCGGAGGCGCACCCCCCGAGAGGGGACCTGCGGTGAGGGGCCATTGCGGCGCCGATCACTTCCCAGGTAGCTTTCGAGCGCTGGACGCGGCTGCGGATCGAGGACGATCCGCTCGGGGGCTGGAGCGTCGACGGTCGGCCCTCTCATCACGATCAAGGGGGAAGCCCGTGGACTCTGCACGCACGAGGAAGCACTGGATCAGATCGGGGGCGGCGCTGCTGGGCGTCGCAGCGGTGACGGCGGGATCGCTCGTCGCCGCCGCACCCGCATCAGCCGCGAGCCGTGAGGTGCAGGCGTCGCCCGCGCCCTTCGTCTGGGAGGACATCGACCAGTTCGGCGTCGCGAAGGGCCTGTCCGTCTCCTCCGACGCGGAGACCATCACCGTCGAGCTCCCGGCCGCGAGCGCGTCCGCCGGGTTCACGGAGTGGTCGCACCCGGGGTACGAGACCGTGGACTGGCGCCTCAGCACCAGCGATGCCGACTTCGTGTCGGGCTCCTCGGCTGTAGACGCCGCCGCCAACACCATCGAGATCCCGCTCGAGCGCACGGTGGGCTCGTTCGAGCAGCCCGCGGTGAGGCTCGACCTCACCGCGGAGGCGCCGCAGGCGGACGACGCCTACGTCCCCCCGGCGCTCGAGTCCACGACGGGCTTCGACCTCAGCGTCACCGCCGGCCTGACCGTCGCTCCGGCGAGCGGCGAGGACGCGGCCGTGGTCGACCTGTCCGCGACCACTCCGAGCTCGACCCGCCACGACGGCGTCTTCTGGGCCGGCGGCGGCAGCCTGACCGACGCGGGCGCCGGCGACGTCGTCGTCGTCGAGACGGGCGTGCCCGGCTTCTTCGGCACCTCCGTCCGGGCCACCGTCGGAACGGACGGCACCCAGGCGCTCACCGCCCCCGCTAAGGTCCTCGACGACGGCTCGTCGGTCGCGGTGAAGCCGAACCAGGACTTCTACGACCGGTACCAGAACTTCGGCGACACTTCGCTCACGGGCGCTCCCTCCATCCGCGTCACGGGAGCCGGCCGCGGTGTCGAGCAGCCGGCGGGCTCCGCCTTCGTCGTCCGGGTGCCCCTCAGGGTCGTCGCGTCGACGACTCCGCCGACCACCGGGCCGACCCCTGGCAACGGTCCGACGGTGACCCGCCTCGCGGGCACCGACCGCCAGGGCACCGCGGTCGAGATCTCGAAGGCGACCTTCGACACCCCCGGCGTCCCCGTCGTCTACATCGCCACCGGCGCGAACTTCCCCGACGCGCTCAGCGCCGGTCCCGCCGCCGCGAAGCAGGGCGGCCCGCTCCTCCTGGTCGACCGCGACTCGGTGAGCCAGGTCGTGCGCGACGAGCTCACCCGTCTCAAGCCCCAGCGGATCGTCGTCGTCGGCTCCGACCTCAGCGTCAGCGACGCCCTCGCGACCGACCTCGGCCAGTACGCGAACGGGAGGGTCTTCCGCCTCGGAGGCGCCGACCGCTACGACACGTCGCGGAAGATCATCGAGAGCGCCTTCGGCACCTCGCCGAAGGGGGCCTGGCTCGCGACCGGCGAGAAGTTCCCCGACGCGCTCAGCGCCACCGCCGCCGCGGGCAAGAACTCCGCCCCCGTCGTCCTCGTGAACGGCGGCCTCCCGGCGGCCGACCCGACCACTGTCGGGATCCTGACGCGGCTCCGGCCGCCGGTGCTCACCATCGCGGGATCCGAGCTGTCGGTCAGCGCCGGCATCCAGAACTCCCTCACGGTGCCGGCCGGACCGGTCGTCAACCGCATCGGCGGGGTCGACCGCTACGACACCTCGGAGCAGCTCAACCTGGCGGCCTTCCCCCGCGGGTCGAAGACCGTGTTCCTGGCCACCGGAGAGAACTTCCCCGATGCCCTGGCGGGAGCCGCGGCCGCCGGGCGCACGGGGAGCCCCCTCTTCGCCGTGCCCCCGACCTGCGTGCCGGTCAAGGTGCTGCAGGACATCAAGGCCGGCGGAGCGACGAGCGTCGTCCTCCTCGGCGGCACCGGCACCCTGTCCGACGCCGTCGCGAAGCTGACTCCCTGCAGCTGACCCGACCCGCACCACGACGAGGGCCCTCCTCCCGCTCCGGCGGGGGAGGGCCCTCGGTCGTTCCCGGCTCGGGACGCCGACGGTCGGATACGCTGGGTCGGATGGACAGCACCACCCGGCACGCGGACTCGACGCGCGCCGCGCTCGAGGAGTCCGGGAAGAAGGTCGGGACGTGAGCATCCGCCGCTCCAACTTCGAGGGCCAGCCGCAGGTCACCTACGCGGCGGTCGGCGGCACTCTGGCACCCGACCTGCTCGAGTACCCGCCGGACGGCTTCACGGCCGAGCGCTTCGAGGCCCGTCTCGGCTCGGGCGACGAGCGCTTCGCCATCACCACCGCCTCCCTGATGACCTGGGGCGTGCAGCGCGGCAGCGGCATCGAGGTGACCGACATCACCAGCGGGAGCGGCGTGCAGTACACCGGCGTCAACTTCGACGCGGCGGGCACCCCGATCGACCTCGTCAGCCGGCCGACGGAGGAGCACTTCGCTCCCGACGGCACCCCCTACATCACCGCCGGCGTGACCGCCGTGCTCCGCGTGACCCTGCTCGGCCGCGTCGTCGACGCCCCGGTCCGCGTGGTCTACGTCGTCGACGAGCCCGACCAGGTCGGCTTCGCCTACGGCACCCTCGAGGGCCACCCCGAGAGCGGCGAGGAGTCCTTCGTCGTCGAGAAGCGCGCGGACGACTCGGTCTGGCTCGTCATCCGGGTCTTCTCGCGACCCTCGACCCGTCTCTACCGCCTGGGCGCGCCGGTGCTGCGCGCCGTGCAGAAGCACCAGGTCGCCAAGTACCTGCGCGCGCTGCTGCCGGCGCGCGTCAGCTGACGTGGGGAGCGCCCTCCCGATCGCCGATCCTGCTCCGCTCGACGGCGGACTGCCCGCATCCGTCGTCGACGGCGTGGAGCAGCGCGACCTCGGCCTCTACGTGCACGTGCCGTTCTGCCGGGTCCGCTGCGGGTACTGCGACTTCAACACCTACACGGCGACCGAGCTCCGCGGGGCGAAGCAGCAGGACTACGCCGACGAGGCGATCACCGAGATGGCTCTCGGTGCCGAGGTGCTCGAGCGCGCGGGCCTGCCCCGGCGCCCCGCCCGCACGGTCTTCTTCGGCGGCGGGACGCCCACCCTCCTGCCCGCCGGCGACCTGGTGCGGATGCTGGACGGCCTCCGCACTCACTTCGGGGTCGCGCCCGACGCCGAGATCACCACCGAGGCGAACCCGGACTCCGTCGACGCCTCCTACCTCCGCGCGCTGGCCGAGGCGGGCTTCACCCGCGTCAGCTTCGGGATGCAGTCGGCCGTGCCGCACGTCCTCGCCACGCTCGAGCGCACCCACGACCCGGAGCGGGTCCCGCTCGTGGTCGAGTGGGCGAGGGAGGCCGGCCTGCAGGTCAGCCTCGACCTCATCTACGGCGCGCCGGGGGAGTCCCTGGCCGACTGGGAGCGGTCGCTCGACTCCGCGCTCGCCAACCGGCCGGACCACCTCTCGGCCTACGCCCTGATCGTGGAGGACGGCACGAAGCTCGCCCGGCAGATCCGCCGCGGCGAAGTCGCGACCCCCGACGACGACCTCACGGCCGACATGTACGAGCTCGCCGACGCGCGCCTGGCCGCTGCCGGGTACTCCTGGTACGAGGTCAGCAACTGGGCCCGCGACGACGCCCACCGCTCCCGGCACAACCTCTCGTACTGGCTCGGCCACGACTGGTGGGGCGTCGGTCCCGGCGCGCACAGCCACGTCGGAGGCGTGCGCTGGTGGAACGTGAAGCACCCGGCGGCCTACGCCGACCGGCTGAGCACCGGTGCCTCGCCCGCTGCCGGGCGGGAGACGCTCGACGCGGGCACGCGGCGTGTGGAGGACGTGCTGCTGCGCTCGCGCCTGGCGGACGGGCTGCCCATCGACGCGATCGACGCCGATCGGCGCAGCGAGGTGGCGGGGCTCATCGCCGACGGCCTCGTCGACGGCCGGGCGGCGCTCGGCGGCCGGATCGTGCTGACCCTGCGCGGCCGTCTGCTGGCCGACGCGGTCGTGCGCCGACTCACCGACGGCTGAGGCCGGATCCCGGGGCGGGCGACGCACGGCCGCCCCGGTTCCGCGGCTACTTGAAGAACGGGATGCTGAGCGGGTACGTGTAGTACTCGCCCGCGCTGGCGCGCACCGAGGCGATGATCGCGAAGACGATCACCAGGATCGGCACGACCAGGAACACGATGAAGCCGACGAGCACGAAGGACAGGATCGTCCCGGCGACGTAGGCGATCAGCGTCGTCAGGTGGAAGTTGAGGGCCGTCTTGGCGTGCGCCTCGAGGAACGGTCCGCGCCCCTTGAAGACCAGGAAGACGATCAGCGAGGGCAGGAAGCTGAAGAAGATCCCGGTCACGTGCGTGACGATCGCCCAGGTCTTCTCGTCCGCCGGGTTCAGCGGCGGAGCCGGGGTCCCGTAGACGGGGGGCGGGGGAGGGGTGGCCGACATGATGGTCTCCGTTCCGGCGGCGGCGACGGGCGTCCCCCGTGCGCTCGGCGTCCATCGTGGCATGCGGCGACTCCCTGCGCACCGGGCCGCGCGGGACCTCCTCCTCGGGGATGACGGGGCTCCTCCCCGCGGCCCTGCAGGAGTGCACCCCGGCCGATCCCCGCGCAACCCCGCCGGGCGGTCCGCCTCCCGGTTATGATTGGCACTCAGAGTTGCGGAGTGCCAGGCTCCGCGCGGCGTCAGCGCCGCAGACGGTCGTGCCCGCGGGCACTCGGAGTCCGGCGGGAGGTCGGTCGTATGGTCACGGAGCGCGGTCTCCAGGTCCTGCGCGTGATCGTGCAGGACTACGTGGCGAACCGGGAGCCGGTGGGCTCGAAGTCGATCGTGGAGCGCCACGCGTTCGGCGTGTCGGCCGCCACCATCCGCAACGAGATGGCCCAGCTGGAGGAGGAGGAGCTGATCGCGGCTCCGCACACGTCCTCCGGACGCGTGCCGACCGACAAGGGCTACCGCCTCTTCGTCGACCAGCTGGCCGACCTGCGCCCGCTGACCTCCGCGCAGCGCCAGGCGATCGAGACGTTCCTCGGGCAGAGCCCGGACCTCGACGAGGTGCTGGTCAAGACCGTCCGCCTGCTGTCGCAGCTCACCAACAGCGTCGCGCTCGTGCAGTACCCGTCGTTCGGAGCCGCACGGCTGCGCCACGTGGAGCTCGTCGCCCTCGCTCCCCGCCGCCTCCTGTCGGTGCTGATCACCGACACCGGCCGGGTCGATCAGCGCGTGCTCGAGACCCCGGAGGACGTGGACGACGCGCTCCTCGGCGAGATCCGCGCGAAGCTCAACACGGCCGTGCTGGGCCTCGGGCTCCAGCAGGCGGCCGAGACGCTCGGCTCCGTCGCGGAGCGCTTCAGCCCCGAGCGGCGCCACGTGCTGACGCCGATCGTGCAGACCCTGCTCGAGCAGGTCGGCGCCAACCGGCAGGACCGCCTGGTCATGGCCGGCGCCGCGAACCTCGTCCGCACCGAGGAGGACTTCTCGGGCAGCATCTACCCCGTGCTCGAGGCGATCGAGGAGCAGGTGGAGCTGCTGCGCCTCTTCGCCGAGATGACCCCGGACCCCCGGGGCATCTCGGTGCGCATCGGCCGCGAGAACGCGCCGTTCGGGCTGCAGGAGACCTCGGTGCTCACGAGCGGGTACAACACCGCGGGCGGCCAGGTCTCGCGCCTGGGCGTGCTCGGCCCGATCCGGATGGACTACTCCGGCAACATCACCGCGGTGCGCGCCGTCGCCCGCTACCTCTCCCGCCTCCTCGGCGAGGAGTAGGCCCGACCTCCCGGCCCC